>NZ_JAZDRJ010000009.1:0-177319 GCF_047501535.1 Achromobacter sp. F4_2707 | reverse complement strand
CGCCCCACCCCGATTATCCACAACCACGCTCTGACCGAGCTGCTGACCCAATTGCTGGGCCAGCGGTCGGGCGAATGTGTCAGTCCCTCCCCCCGCCGGAAACGGCACGACAATCGTGACGGACCGTTCCGGCCATGCTGCATGCGCCATACTGGTTGCTGCCATTGCGGCCAAGGCAACTACCGTATATGCAAAGCGCTTCTTCATAGTTGATTCTCCTTTGGTTTTTTTTCATTACAGATGCTTTGCTCACATCATTCCCCTGTTTTCTCTGACAGGGGTACTACTGTTGTCTAATGTGTTAAGTCTCCTCCTTCAAACCCCTCTATTTATCTATTTATATTGATCGCGCAAGGCATTCTTCTGCACCTTGCCCATGGTGTTACGCACCAACTCCGGTACAAAATGGATGCGCTTGGGAACCTTGAAGTTCGCCAGATCCTGCTTAAGCGCTGTCAACATAGCATCGGCATCAAGGGTGCCCCCCTCCTTGGGTACCACCACCGCCACCACTGCTTCGCCGAAATCGGGGTCAGGGACACCAATGACGGCCGATTCATTCACACCCGGCAAGGCGTCAATCAATAGCTCAACCTCTTTAGGATATACGTTGTAGCCACCTGAAATAATGAGATCCTTACTGCGCCCGACAATGGTCAGATAGTCGTCGGGTACGCCTTCACCCCCGAACAAACCCATATCGCCGGTACGGAACCAGCCATCGGCGGTGAATTCTTCGCGGGTTTTTTCCGGCATGCGCCAATAGCCGGAAAACACATTCGGCCCCTTGACTTGAACATTGCCGATGGTGCCAACTGCAACCCCTTCGTCGTTTTCATCGACCACGCGCACGGAGACTCCGGGCAAGGGCCTGCCCACCGTTCCACCCAAACGCTCACCGGCATCGGCCTCGTAAGGGTTGGAAGTCAGCATAATGGTTTCGCTCATGCCGTAGCGTTCCAAAATCGTGTGGCCGGTGCGGTCTTTGAACTCGTTAAAGGTTTCGTGCAGCAGCGGCGCAGAACCCGAAATAAACAAGCGCATATTGCGGCAGACTTCGCGTGTGAAGCGAGGATCGGCCAGCAAGCGCACATAATAGGTGGGCACCCCCATCATCACCGTACTTTCGGGCAGGTAGGCCAAGGCTTGATCGATATCGAGCTTGGGCAGCCAGATCATTTTGGCGCCCGCCAGTAAAGCCCCATGAGACGCCACAAACAAGCCATGCACGTGGAAAATCGGCAACATGTGCAAGAGCACATCGTCGGAATGCCAGCCCCAGTATTCCTTGAGCACTTGGGCATTAGAAGACAGGTTGCGATGACTGAGCATGGCGCCTTTGCTACGCCCTGTCGTGCCAGAGGTATACAAAATAGCCGCCAGATCATCGGGCTGGCTTTGCACTGTCTGAAAGTTCTCGCTGGCGCTTGCTGCGGCGGCAGCCAGGCTGCCACTACCGTCAGCGTCCAACGTATGCACATGAGGCGTGCCCGTTTTTTGCGCCAGATCCGTCACCCAGCCCAGATTTTTACTGTCGCAGACAATCACAGCGGGTTCGGCATCAGTGAGGAAATATTCGACCTCAGATGCCTTGTAAGCGGTATTGAGCGGCAAATACACCAGCCCGGCGCGAATGGTACCCAAGTACAGCATGAGCGCCATGGGCGACTTTTCCACTTGCACAGCCACCCTGGAGCCTGCCGGCAGTTGCAAAGCGTGCAGCAAGGACGCAACCCTGCCACTCATCGCTTCAATATCGTTCCAGCTATATGCCTGT
The DNA here is from genome assembly GCF_047501535.1 of Achromobacter sp. F4_2707. NCBI lineage: Bacteria > Pseudomonadati > Pseudomonadota > Betaproteobacteria > Burkholderiales > Alcaligenaceae > Achromobacter > Achromobacter sp. F4_2707. Next base: position 175,542 of record NZ_JAZDRJ010000009.1, on the reverse strand, counting down.
TCAGGCGTCTGGATGGCCACTTGATGACGATCAGAGGGAAACCCCTCTGCCAGTACGGCGTACAAATTGGCATTGCCTTCCAAATCAATCTCCTGTGAATACCGGCTCGGAGCCGTTCAAGAAAGCTCGCACCCCTTCGCGGTGATCGCGGCTTTGAGCGTAACGAAAAAAATTCTGCAGTTCGGCATCAGAGAGTGGCTCATGACTCGCGCACAGACGCGTCGCCGTCTGCTTATTAATACGCGCCGCCAGCGGCGCGCCCTTTGCCAGACGCTGAGCCGTACGCATGACATCGGCTTGGACTTGGTCATCGGGCAGAATGCGGGTCAGCAGGCCTTTGGACATTGCCTCTTGGGCCCCAAACACGCGGCCTTCCAGCAGGATTTCCAGGGTGACCGCACGCCCTACTAAGGCCAACAGGCCGCGCATTTCATCGGGAGCCATGGGAAAGCCCAGACGATTAATGGGAACGCCAAAGCGCGCGCTGGCCCCAGCAATGCGCAGATCGCACTGACTGGCGATTTCCAAACCGCCGCCTACGCAAACCCCCTCGATTTGCGCCAATACCGGGTGTTGGCAGGAAGCGATGGCAGATAAAGCCGGCGCAAGAATGCCAGTGTGATAATGCCGCACCCCAGCCAAGTCGGCACGTTGTGTGGGGAATTCGCGAATATCAGCTCCCGCAGCGAAGTTGCCGTCAGCGCCGCGCAGCACTACGCAGCGCAAGGCATCGTTGGCGGACAGTTCCGTAAACACCCGCGCAAGTTCCTGCCACATGAATACCGTAATGGCATTCAACCTGCCTGGATGACTGAGGGTCACCACGGCGACAGCCCCTTGAAATTCCAGCAATACCCGCCCGCTCTCGCCACCTGGCTCGGACCTATTCATCGCCACCTCAGACTCATCCCCAGCTTGGGCTTACCCTGCGCCAACAAGGCGAGGTTGTCGTCCAGCTGATCAAGTTCGTATAGATAATTAACCATGATGCCGCAAGACTGCGCCATGCCCTTTGCCGAGCAATCCGCCGCCCAGTTCAGACGCTCAATACGCGCCCCGTTACCCAGGTGAAAACGGGCCACAGGGTCCAGGGGCTGGCCATTTTTCATGGTTTTCAGATAATGCACCGCCAGCCGCAGGCCGGTGCGCTGCACCGCATCAGACGCTTGCCCTGCCGCCGCAGCCTTGAGCTTGTCCACCCATTTAAGCCCTGCTTCCGGGTCGCCTTCAGCCTGCTGTTTATCGGTTTTTTCTGGCAACATAGTTTGCAGGGTTTTTCCATCCTGCTTGACCAACCAGTCGACAAAACCAGGAATCGGCGACAACGTAGCAAACGACTTGAGGCGTGGGAGATCGCGCAACAGTTCGTCGATCACCCGCTTCAGTAGAAAGTTACCGAAGCTGATGCCGCGCAAGCCGGGTTGCGTATTCGAAATGGAATAGAAAATAGCCCAACGCGCTTTGCCTATGTCGTCGGCGGGGATCTGAGGGTCGAGCAGCACCTGCACATTGCCGGCCATCTGCTGCGCGAAAGCCACCTCGACAAAAATCAAAGGTACGTCGCTCATGCGCGGGTGAAAAAATGCATAACAGCGGCGATGCCCGGCCACCCTGTGCTTGAGTTCTTCCCAGGAACGAATCTCATGCACGGCTTCGTACTCAATGAGTTTTTCCAGCAACGAAGCCGGAGAATCCCAAGTGATGGGGCGCAATTCCAGCATGCCGACATCGAACCAGGCATTCAACAGGCCTTCAAGCTCGCGCTCCAGCACGCTTAGCCCCGCCACCTGTTTGCGCCAGCGCAGCATATCGGCCCGCAGCTCAACCAGCAGTTTCAGGCTAGCCACTTGAGCATACAGGCGCCGGAACATACGCAGGCCGAAATCTTCGCGAGGTTCGAGCTCACTGCTAGCTTGCGCTAGACCGACCAGCATGGCACGCCGGTCTTTAACATCGGAAGCCAGGTATCGGGCGCCCCATTGCTTGGCCAGACGGTTAGCCGCGACATCGGTCAAACGGGCGGTAAACAAAGGCTGAATCTCTTCAGGTTCGGGCAGAGGGTCGCGCTCCAGCCAGCGACTCAGCCGCGCCATCAGCCCCGGCCCTTCTTTTTCCTTTTTTTCTGCCTTGCCTTTGGCATTTTCGGCTTCGATCACCACCAAGGTGTTTTCCGTGTTCGGAGTGTCAGTCGTCGCCATACTCAGTCTCCTGGGTGATGTAAGAACGAATGGGCCGCTAAGGCCGCATCCGAAGCTTGATGATCCTGCGCAGCTAAGTCGCGCAGCGCATCAAGCTGCCGCATGAGGTGTTTGCGAGTGAGTGCCTCTGCACCGTCTGGATCACGCGCTTTGAGCGCGGCAAAAATCGCCATATGCTCGGCGCAAGATTCCCGAATGCGCCCTGGGTAGGCCAGGCTTTTATGCCGCGACAAGCTCAACACTTTACGCAGGCTTTCCACCATATCGGACAGCCAGCGGTTGTCCGCCAGTTCTTGGATCGCTTCGTGGATTTGCGCATTGACAGCGTAGTACTGGTCGATATCGCCCGCCCTGGCGTGATGTTCCAGTTGCTCATGCAAAGGCTCCAGGCGTGTGAGATCTTCATGTGTAACCTTGCTGGCCGCTTCATAAGCACAGCGCCCTTCCAGCATGGCCATCAAGGGGAAAATATCGTTGAGATCGCGTGCCGACAGTTCGTTGACAAAGCAACCACGCCGCGGCTCCAAGCGTAAAAGGCCTTCGGCCACCAGCACTTTGAGGGCTTCCCGCAAGGGCGTGCGGGATACGCCCAACTGGCGGGTAAGCTGAGCTTCATCCACCCAAGCGCCCGCCTTGAGTTCGCGCGACTGAATCATGGCGCGCAAACGGTCGGCCACTTCTAGATAAAGCACCTGTTGAACAATACGGGTTCCTGCCATGCGCTCTCCGCAGGCGGGTAGCGCAGGGACGAATGCCACAGATCGCTTCCGCTCATAATTCATAATTATGAAGCAGTTCTATGGTAAGACAACCATTGTTAACCCTGACTGCCGCGCGGCCATTAAGAGGCCGACGCTATAGCGGGTGGGCGGCCCCGCTCAATCGCTGTGAACGCGGAAACCCTCGTCGTCCAGAATGGTGATATTGCGCCCTTCGACACGAATCAAGCCCTTAGCAGTAAGATCGTGCAGAATGCGTGAAAAATGTTCCGGCGTAAGATTCAGCCGTGACGCAATGACATTCTTCCCGACCTCAAGCCTGATCTCCGGCCCACCCGCCGTTTCCTGCGCTTGCAGCAAATAACCAATCACCCGCTGCGTACCAGAATGCAGTGAGTAGGATTTAACGTCGGAGACAAAAGAATGCAGCCGCTTGCTCAAGCCCGCGAGCATTTTGCGGGCCAGCATGGGGTGGGTGTCGAGTTCGTCCAACAACACGGATTTATCCACCGTTAAAAGCATGCTGTCGGCCAAGGCAACCGCAGAAAGAATATAAGGCTGGCCCAGAAACATCAGTGCTTCACCAAAGCTTTCTCCCGGCCCCAGCAGGCGCATGACTTTCTCTGCACCAGCAGGCGACACCGCCACCAGCTTCACCTGGCCGTACACCATGATGTGAAAGCCGTTGCACGGCTCGCCCCGATGAAAAACTGCTTCGCCGCGGCGGACATGGTGCTCGGTGGTGCCCGCTGTAATCTTCGCGATTTCCTGCTCATCAAGCTGGTCAAACAAAGGCACCCGCATCAACAGGTTTCGGATCTTGTCTTTGTCGCCTGACATATTGATAGAATTCCTTCGTAGTTAGGGAAGCGCTGGACAATTCACCGCGTGAAAAAAACGCTTTACAACATTGTGGGAACACTGGCTCTGCTGCTAGGCATCGTGGGCATTTTCCTGCCGCTGGTACCCACCACACCCTTTCTACTTCTGGCTTCAGCGTGCTACATGCGCGGCTCCCGCCGTATGCATGAATGGTTACTCAACCAGCGCCACCTCGGCCCTTACTTACGCAATTTCCAACAAGGGCGCGGCATACCTCTTCGTGCGAAGATCACCGCTCTCGCCTTGCTATGGACGTCCCTGACAATCTCCATGTGGTTCGCCCCCCTGCCCTGGGTGCGCATCCTGCTACTGATTCCCGGCATTGCTGTCACCGTCTATCTGTATCGGATGCCCACACTGGAGCCCGGCGGGCAAATGCCCAACCAGGCGGATCAGATCAAGCGTGAGTAGGTAGATACCGTGGGCTGGCTGAGATACTTATCGAACACCATGCCCAACGCTCTCACGAACAAGCGCCCCTTGGGGGTGACGGTAATCACGCCATCTTTCCGTTCCATGAACCCGACTTCTTCATAGGGGCGCAGGCGTTCGAGTTCGCTGGCGAAGTATTGCTCGAAATCGATGCCATACTTTTGATTGATATCGGCAAAGCGCAAGGGCATGCTGCACATCAGAATCATGATGACATCGCGGCGCAGGACATCGTCCGTCGATAAATCGTAGCCCCGCTCCACCGGCAAGCGGCCTGCGTCGAGCGCCTCGTAGTAGGCATTCACCGTGCGCACATTGCCGTTATAGGAGCGCCCCACTTTGCCAATGGCTGAAACGCCAAACCCGATAAGGTCGCATTCCGCCCGTGTGGTGTACCCCTGGAAGTTGCGATGCAGGGATTTATCCTGGCGTGCAAGATTCAGTTCATCATTGGGCTTGGCGAAGTGATCCAGCCCGATATACACATAGCCGGCTTCCAGCAGGCGGCGCGTAGACAGCAGGAAAATCTGTAAACGGGTTTCAGCAGAAGGCAGGTCTTCGGGCTTGACCATGCGTTGCGCCTTGAAGCGCGCCGGCAGATGAGCGTAGTTATATAGCGCGATGCGATCGGGCGAAAGGCGGATGATTCCGTCGATAGTACGTTCGAAGCTAGATAAAGTCTGCTTGGGCAAACCGTAGATAAGGTCGGCATTCACCGACTCGTAACCGGTATCACGGCTGGCCTTAACAGCCCGCTCCACCATTTCGAGCGGTTGAATGCGATTGACAGCCGCCTGCACCGCAGGGTCGAAATCCTGCACACCAAAGCTACAACGGTTAAAGCCCAGCCCCGCCAGAAAAGACAAAGTATCTTCGTTCACCGTGCGTGGGTCGATTTCCACGCCCAGCTCGGCATCAGGCGTGAAGTCGAAATGGCTGCGCGTGGCGTCCATGAGCATGGCGAGTTCATCGTTGCTCATGAAAGTGGGTGTGCCGCCTCCCAGGTGAAGCTGAACTGTGCGGCGGTCTTTCCCCAAGTGTGGGGCAAGGAGTTCCATCTCCTTGTGCACATAGCGCACATATTGCGCTGAACGGCTGTAATCCTGTGTGATGATCTTATTACAGGCGCAGAAGTAACACAGCGAACGACAGAACGGCAGGTGAAAATACACCGACAGCGGCGGATTATCATCGCGCTGAGCACGTTCCTGCAGATAAGGCAGAAAACGCTCTTCTTTGAAGGTGTAATCGAAGCGGTCTGCCGTAGGGTATGAGGTGTAGCGCGGGCCGCTGATATCAAAGCGCCGCACCAGCTCTTCGGAAATTTCGATGTCAGGAAAGGAAATTGAATTTTGCGTTTCGGTCGTATCGACCATAGCGTACTCCGGGGGGTTAGACCTGTACCTGCCCCGGCGCGCGCGCCCGACCGGCACACGGTCTGCATCAAGCTAACATTGTCCAGTTTAATGCCAGACAATTTCTTGATGCTGATCAAAGCACGTTCGAAGCAAGAAACTCACGGATTTTCGCAAAAAAAAACGCCAAGTGGCCTCGAACATGCTGCTTCATATCGTATTATAAAGGGCTGTCGAACCTTACATTTCCCTGACTCGCCTGCCTGATGTCCCTTGTTCTCATACTTGCTTTGCCTTTTTTCGGCAGCATTGTTGCTGCTTTTCTGCCATCCAATGCGCGGAATATAGAAGCTTGGCTCGCAGGTCTGATCGCACTGGTATGCGCCGGGCTGGCAATCAGCCACTTTCCCGCTATTTTGGACGGCGAGGTCATCCGCATCACCGTCCCCTGGCTTCCGGATCACGGCGTCAACCTCAGCCTGCGCATGGATGGTTTCGCGTGGTTGTTTGCGATGATTATCACCCTGATGGGTGCGCTCATTGCCCTGTACGCTCGCTATTACATGTCGCCGGAAGACCCTGTCCCCCGGTATTTCTCCTTCTTCCTTGCCTTCATGGGGGCGATGCTGGGGGTTGTGCTGTCGGGCAACCTGATTCAGCTCGTCCTGTTCTGGGAGCTCACCAGCCTGTCGTCCTTCATGCTGATCGCCTACTGGCATCACAGGCTGGATGCACGCCGGGGCGCGCGCATGTCGCTGACCATCACCGGTGCGGGTGGCCTTTGCCTGCTGGCCGGCGTGCTTATGATTGGCCATGTGGTCGGTAGCTACGAGCTCGACGTAGTGCTGCAATCGCGCGACCTCATTCACAATCACCCCTGGTACACCACTATATTGGTATTAGTCGCGCTGGGCGCCCTGACCAAAAGCGCACAATTCCCCTTTCATGTGTGGCTGCCGAATGCCATGGCGGCACCTACCCCCGTCTCTGCCTACCTGCATTCAGCCACAATGGTTAAAGCGGGGGTGTTTTTGCTGGCGCGCCTGTGGCCGGTTATGGCCGGCACGCCTGAATGGACTTGGATTATCGGCGGCGCCGGGGCGATCAGCCTATTGTTGGGTGCTTACGCAGCCACTTTCCAGACCGACATGAAGGGAGTGCTGGCGTATTCCACCATCAGCCATCTGGGGCTCATCACCTTGCTGCTAGGCATGGACAGCCGCCTGGCCCTGGTAGCAGCGGTATTCCACATAATTAACCACGCCACCTTCAAAGCCTCGCTGTTTATGGCGGCAGGCATTGTGGACCACGAAACCGGCACCCGCGATATGAGCCGCCTGTCAGGGTTGTTCCGCAGCATGCCTATTACCGCGACGCTGGCCATCGTTGCCGCAGCGGCCATGGCAGGGGTGCCTTTGCTCAACGGTTTCATTTCCAAGGAGATGTTCTTCGCGGAAACCGTCTACTTCACCGGTAACGAGTTCACCCGCTACGGGCTGCCGCTTCTGGCCGTCGTAGCCAGCGCCTTCAGCGTTGCCTATTCGCTGCGCTTTATTACTGAGGTGTTCTTCGGCCCGGAAGCCAAGGATCTGCCTCGCGCACCGCACGAGCCACCGCTCATGATGCTGATTCCCAGTGCCATTCTGGTGGTTGGTTGCTTAGTGGTTGGAATGTTGCCTGGTCTTATTCCCGGCCCCTTCCTCCATACGGCCGTCGAAGCGTTGTTGGGCGAAGATACCCCTAATTACAGCCTCGTGGTGTGGCACGGCTTCAACCTGCCACTGGCCATGAGCTTTGTCGCCCTGGTCGGCGGCATCATCCTGCAACGGCTGTTACTTAGCCGCCAGCATGCCCGCCCCGGCTATACCCCCTTCATCTATCGTTTCGATGGCCGTCGCACCTTTGAAAGCATTCTGGAAGGCGTTGACGTCGCTTCGGCGTTCATTCTCGACTGGACCCGCTCGCCTCGCCTGCAGCCACAGATTTTCCTGATCGTTCTGCTTACGTTGGCTGTGGCCGCTTTGCCCCTGCTCAATGGTGCCTGGCTGCAACCGCAGTCCGTCACCCCGCTCGACCCACTTTTCGCGGTACTTTGGCTGGCTGGGGCCGCCTGCGCGGTTGGAACGGCGGCGAGTGCAAAATTCCACCGCCCCGCCGCCCTGATGCTGGCCGGTGGCGCCGGCCTGTGTACCGTCATTACCTTTGCCTGGTTGTCAGCGCCTGATCTCGCCCTGACCCAGCTTACTGTCGAAGTCGTCACCATGGTGCTCATCTTGTTGGGCCTGCGCTGGTTGCCTCGGCGCGTGGAAGGCGAAGGCGACGAAAGCGAAACGCCCATCCGCAATGCCATCTTCGCAGGCGTGCGGCGCTCGCGCGACCTCATCATCGCTATTCTGGCTGGCAGCGGCTTTACCGTCATTGCTTATGCCATCATGACCCGCGATCACCCCGAAGGCATATCCTCGTTCTTCATTGAACAAGCCTTGCCTCTGGGCGGCGGCTCCAACGTCGTCAACGTGATTCTGGTCGACTTCCGAGGCTTCGATACCTTGGGAGAAATCACTGTTCTTGGCATTGTGGCACTCACGGTGTACGCGCTGCTGCGCCGTTTCCGTCCACCACCCGAGACGCTCGAACTGCCTCACGCGCGGCAGTTCGTTGCCTACGAAGGCAAACTGCTGGACCGCTTCAGCGACCCGGACCCTCAATCTTTGTTGCCCGATGGCGTCATGAAGATTCCAGCTGTGCTGGTGCGCCTGCTGCTGCCTCTGGCCGCCATGGTGTCGGTCTACTTCCTGGTGCGTGGCCACAACCTGCCCGGGGGCGGCTTCGTGGGCGGGCTCATCATGGCAACCTCCATCATCATTCAGTACATGGTGAGCGGTGTCGTGTGGGTGGAAACACGCCAGCGCCTGCATCCGCAGTATTGGATCGCCTTCGGTCTGCTGGCCGCGGGCAGCGCCGCCATGGGCGTGTGGTGGTTTTCCAAGCCTTTCCTCTCATCGGTTGCCGTCGATCTGCATATTCCGCTCATTGGTGCGGTGCATTTGTCCTCGGTACTGTTGTTTGACATCGGCGTATACACCTTGGTTGTCGGTGCGACGGTTCTGATGCTGATCGCCATCGCTCACCAATCTTTGCGCCTGTATCGCAAGCCCGCGATTATTCAGCAGCACGAAAGCGGTACTCCCTCACAGGAGAACAACTGACATGGAATTGATTCTTTCCCTTGCCATCGGCGTTCTTGCCGGCTCTGGTGTGTGGCTGGTGCTGCGGCCACGCACCTTTCAAGTCATCATGGGGCTGTCCCTGATCTCTTATGCGGTCAACCTGTTCATTTTCTCGATGGGGCGTGTCACGTTGGGCATCCCCCCGGTGATTGATCCTGAATGGGCGGGCGACATTTCGCATTATGCCGACCCGCTGCCCCAGGCCCTGGTGCTGACGGCTATCGTCATTGCCTTTGCCACCACCGCCCTGTTCCTGGTGATTCTGCTTGCGTCACGCGGCTTCAGCGGCACCGACCACGTTGACGGCAAGGAGACCCTCAAGTGACAGGCTGGATGCAACACCTTCCTATTCTGCCCGTCGTCATTCCGTTGATCTGCGGCGCGCTCATGCTGGTCGTGCGCGACGGCCACCGGCGGGGCCGCCTCACGCTGGGCTTCATATCCATTGCCAGTCAGTTGGCTGTGGCCATTACTCTATTGTTCGCAACGGCTGGTTATATCCCCAACGACTGGCCGGGCGGCGTTGCCGTCTATTTGCTGGGCGATTGGCCTGCGCCCTTCGGCATTGTGGCAGTGGTCGACCGCCTCTCAGCCGTCATGCTGGTGCTCACCGCGTTGCTGGGAATGGCTGCCTGGGTGTATGCCACCGCGCGTTGGGACCGCGCCGGGGTGCACTTTCACCCCCTCTACCAGTTCCTGCTGATGGGGCTGAACGGCGCCTTTCTCACCGGCGACTTATTCAACCTGTTCGTATTCTTCGAAGTCTTGCTGGCCGCATCATATGGGCTGGCCCTGCATGGCTCGGGGCGTGCGCGCGTGTCTGCCGGTTTGCATTATGTGGCGGTCAACCTGATCGCCTCATTCTTGCTGCTGATCTCCATGGCCATGATTTACGGCGTAACCGGTTCCTTGAATATGGCGGATCTCGCCGCCCGCGCCGGGGAACTTGTCGGCCCGGAGCGCCGTTTATTCGAATCCGGGGCCGCCATCCTGGGCATTGCCTTCCTGATCAAGGCTGCAGCCTGGCCACTGAACTTCTGGTTACCGGCCACCTATGCCAATGCCGGCGCGCCCGTGGCAGCCGTTTTCATGATCATGACCAAGGTCGGTGTGTATGCCCTGTTGCGCATTGGCTCGCTGCTGCTGCCAACAGGCGCGCCAGCGGCCTTCGGCGGCGAATGGATGTTCCCGGTGGGTATTGCCACCCTGGCCTTCGGTATTGTCGGCCTCATAGCAGCCCCCCAGCCCGAACGCCAGGCCGCCTACTGCGCCATCATCTCGTCCGGCACTCTGTTCGCCGCCCTCGGGATGCCCGGCGTGACACTCACAGGGCCTGCACTGTTCTACTTGATTAGCTCCGTGCTGGCTCTGGGCGCCTTCTTCCTGTTGCTTGAAATGGTCGAACGCACACAGGCCTTTGGCGCCGACCTGCTGGCGGTCAGCCTGGAAGCCTTCGACCTTGAGGACCCCGAATCCCCGGATAAAAGCGATGACGTAGTCGGCGTCGCCATTCCCGCCGCCATGGCATTTCTGGGCCTGTCTTTCGTCGCCTGCGCCTTGCTCATTGCCGGCCTGCCTCCCTTTTCTGGCTTTGTGGCCAAATTCGCTATGCTGTCGGCCGCGCTCACCACGGCTGAAGGTGCGCCCGGCATTGGTACCTGGCTGTTGATCGGCTTCATGTTGCTGTCAGGGCTAGCCTGCATTGTGGCCTTGGGGCGAACCGGCATCCGCCTGTTCTGGAGCGTTGAAGACACCACCACGCCGCGCCTGCGTTTATCCGAGGCCGGCCCTGTCAGTATGCTGATTTTTCTATGCATCGCCATGGTCATCTGGGCGGGGCCCCTGATGCGCTACCTGGAAGATACGGCCAGATATCTGGGCTCACCTGATTCCTACATTAGCGCGGTTCTCAATCAAAGCCCGGGCCGTAGTGTTACTCCCACGGAGGTTCTGCCATGAAAAAGCTTTTAAGCTGGCTCTACCTTCCCACCATGCTTTTAGGACTGTGGCTGTTGTTGAACGACAGTCTGTCCTTTGGCAATATTGTGCTGGGCGGCGCCCTGGCGCTGTTCTTCGGCTGGGCATCGCGAGCGCTGCGGCCGCTACGCGCCCGCCCGCGCAAACCCCTGGTCGCCCTGAAGCTGCTATGGCGAGTGGCCGTTGACGTGTTCAACTCCAACTTGGAAGTGGCCCGCATTATTTGGGTGGGCAATAAAAAGATATCGCCGGGGTTTATCAAAATCCCGATCGACCTCAAAGACCCGCATGGTCTGGCGGTGCTTTCCTGCATCGTTACCTACACGCCTGGCACCGTGTGGGCGGAGTTCGCAGAAAATGAAGAGCTGCTCACCCTGCATGTCCTTGATCTCACGGACGAAGCCTATTGGATTCACAAAATCCAGTATGACTACGCACGTCCATTGAAGGAGATTTTCGAATGAACCAGATATTCCAAATAGCCTTGTTCTTTGCCATCGCATGTTTTGTGCTTGGCATGTGCCTGGCTGTCTATCGGCTGGCCACCGGCCCTTCCATGGCCGACCGGGTGCTGGCCCTGGACACCATGTACATCAATGGCATGCTTGTACTACTGACGCTTGGCTTGCGCTTTGGCTCGCCGCTGTATTTTGATATTGGCCTGCTTATTTGCGTATTTGGGTTTGTCGGCTCAGTAGCTATGGCCAAATTCCTGCTGCGTGGCGAGGTGATCGAACCATGACTCCTGATCTTCCAAACTGGGCCATTCTGGCTATTTCGTTTCTGCTTGTTGTTGCTGGTTTTTTTGCTTTCACCGGTTCGCTGGGGTTGTTGCGCCTGCCACACTTCTATAGCCGCATACATGCACCGACGCTGGGCAATACCCTGGCCTCTTTCTGCATAGTTGTATCTATTCTAATCATGGCTTCGGTCACAGAACACCGCTTCGTGGCCCATTCCTTGCTGGTGAGTTTCTTCCTCATCATCACATCACCGGTAACGGCCATGCTGCTGATGCGGGCGGCGATTAAGCGGGAGCTGCGCCGGGGAGTGGAAGAGCGCACAAAAGCGGAAAAGACCCCCTCTACGCAGACAGAATCCTGAGGACTGTTTTAAAGCATTTCTGAACCGCTGTACCGATACATCCGCTTGCACGCTGCGCGGCTGCGTCTGGATATACTGAATATGTAACAGCCAGGAAGCACTGATACACACGCTTCCCTAACTACAGGAGGTTCCATGAAGGCAATCAAACGGACTCTGCGCCCTACGCACATGGCGCTCGTTGTGGCAGCAGCCGGGCTGCTGCCCTTGGCGGCGGCTCAAGCCCAAAACGCTTCGACCTCAGACCTGCAGGCGCGCTACGACGCAGACATGCAACGTTGCGCCACCCTGACCGATCCTGAAAGAAAACGCACTTGCCAGCGCGAAGCTGGCGCGGCATTACAGGAGGCCCGTCGCAACCGCCTCACCACCGCACATGAAAACACTGCGGCAAACAGCGCCGCTCGTTGTGCCCGCCTGCCTGCCGCACAACGCGCGGATTGCGAACGCCTGATGACAGATAGCAGCGCCGTGGAGCACGGAAGCGTGAGTGGCGGAGGCATATTCCGCGAACTGACCATTACCGTGCCTGCCGACACTACGGCTCCAGCGGGCCAATACGGCGCCCAGCCAGTGCCCGCGCCAAATAATTACTATCAACAACCCGGCGCACCCGCGCCCGGCACACTCGGCGCCCAGCCGGTAAGGTAAAACGCCTGAGGCCTAAGCGCGCCCCGGCCATGTGATTTACATGCCGCCGGGCGCGCTGCCCTTCCACCCCTCGAGCCGATTCAACCTCGCTCCCTTACGTGGACCGGGGAATACCACCGTAATTCGCGTGCCTGGAAATGCGGGACGACTCAGCAAATTCCACCATCCTCCATGGACATGGGCGATTTCACGGACAATCGCCAAGCCCAGGCCCGAGCCACCCGCCACGCTGCCCGGCGCTCTATAAAACGCCTCAAAGACGCGCTCTGCCTCTTCCGGCTTGATACCGGGCCCGTCGTCTTCCACGGTCAGGCTAGGCGGATTGCTGCTCACCTGAATACGGATCGCGCTGGCTCCCAGCCCATAGCGCAACGCGTTGTCAATTAAGTTGCTCAATAGCTCTTCAAGAAGAATGGGGTCGATGTCCACCCTCACAGGTTCATCCGCAGCAGTGAATTCCAGTGCCAGCCCTGCGGCGCGCGTGCGTGGCACCCACTCTGCGGCGGAATTCCGCACCCATTCGTTCAGGTCGCTGCGTACAAAACTGTCTTGCGGCCGTGTGGAGGAGTCTGCCCGCGCCAGCACCAGCAGTTGCTGACCCAGCCGTATCATCCTGTCGTTTACCGACTTGATGCGTTCGGCACGTTCGCGTACATCCGCAGGCAGATTCCCCGCCAGCATCAGTTCGCATTCAAGCTTGAGCCCGGTCAGTGGCGTACGCAATTGGTGAGCGGCATGGCCAACAAAGCGGCGCTGCGCCTGAACCGCATCATCAAGCCGTTTCAGCAAATCGTTTATATGGGTAATAAGGGGGGCGATTTCGCTGGAAAGGCCGTCGGTATCAAGGGGCTGCAAATCGTCAATGGAACGCTGGCTAAGCTCATGCGAAAGGCGGTTGACGCTATCCAGGCCGGAACGAATGCCTGTAATCAGCACCCAACCAAACACCAGCAGCAAAACAAGCTGGCTAAACAACATGGCCCAGAACAGATCGCGCTCCAGCCATTCTTCTATGCTCATGGTGCCAGTGAAATACCAGGTAACCACCACATCCATGAGAATAAGCACCAGCACGGCCGGCATAAGCCGAACCACCAAGTGGCGTGCCAGCGAGCCTCGCGGCATCAGCCGCTCAAGGCGACTAGTGTTTTGCAGCCAGCGCTTCATCCGTTTCCAGCAGATAGCCGAAACCTCGCACCGTTTGGATCGTGGCTCCCGTCCCTTCCAGCCGGCGCCTTAGCCGGTAGATATAGACTTCCACCGCATTCTCGCTGAAATCCGAATCCCAGGCAGACAAGGAATTCACAATCTGCTGTTTAGTCACCACCTTGCCCGCCCGCATGATCAGCATTTCCAGAACGGAAAGCTCGCGCACGGAAAGGCTGAGCCGTTCCCCTGCCACCCGGACTTCCCGGCCCACCGTATCAAACTGCAAAGGCCCTGCTTCGATGACTGCATGAGCCTGGCCCGCCCGACGACGGCCCAACGCCCGGACTCTGGCGGCCAGCTCGGGCAGCTCAAAGGGCTTGGTGACGTAATCGTCCGCTCCGCTGTCCAACCCGTCCACCCTATCATCCACGCTATCGCGTGCTGTGAGAATCAATACAGGCAAAGACTCGGAGGCCGCACGCAGTTCGCGCAGCACTTCCAACCCGCTTTTGCCGGGCAGGTTGAGATCCAGCAGAAGAAGATCGTAGAGTTGCCCCGCTACAGTGTTCAGCACCTGAGAGCCGTCTTGCAGCCAGTCAACGGCATAACCTTGCTGGGTGAGAAATTCCCGCAGTGCCGGGCCAAGGGTTGGGTCGTCTTCGATTACGAGTATTCGCATACACGCAATTATAGGGAAGGTCGGGAGAAATCGCCGTAAATACTGCCGGATATCGCTCGCCTTCGACAAAAAAACGAAAGCGCCCTTGTGAGGAGCGCTTTCGATGACCGGCATTTGTGCAGCGCGCGGCGTGTTGCGGCAGGCGGTTAAGAACCCGCACCTTGCGCTTGCATGGCGGCAGGCGTATCAGCTACCGGGCCGGGTGCCGCAGCAGGCGTCGAACCGGGCCGCGTCACAAAGCCCAAACGCTTCAGGCCCGACTGGCGCGCCATACTCATGACCTGCGCCAAAACCTCATAGCGGGTATCTAAGTCTGCACGCAGGCGTATTTCAGGTTGCGGGTCAAGCGCCGCCTCAGCCGCCATCAGGGCCGGAATCTGCTCCATGCTGACCGGTTGCTCATTCCAGAACAGTTGCCCGTCAGCATCCACTGCAAAATCCACCACCTTAGGATCCTGCTGCACCGGCTCAGAGCTGGCTTGCGGCACGTTAATTTTGATGGAATGACTGAGCAATGGCGCCGTAATGATGAAAATCACCAACAGCACCAGCATCACGTCAATGAGCGGCACCATATTAATTTCAGATACCGCATTGCTGCTGCTTTTATTGTCAAAGCTGCCAAATGCCATTATGCGTCTCCCGCGGCGGCCGGCAACTTCGTGACACGGCGCATTTTGCCGTTACCTTCAACAACTTGCTGACCAGTGGTGAGGAAAGTGAACAAGTCGTGGGCGAAGGCGTCAAGTTTGGCCAAATACACTCGGTTGCTGCGCACAAACCCGTTGTAAGCCAACACCGCAGGAATGGCTACTGCCAAACCCAGGCCCGTCATAATAAGGGCTTCGCCCACAGGGCCGGCAATGCGATTAATGGTCACGCCATCCGACAAACCAATGCCCACCAAAGCGTGGTAAACCCCCCACACCGTCCCGAACAAGCCCACAAACGGTGAGGTCGAACCAATCGAGGCCAACATGGTCAGGCCGTTTTCCAGCTTGGCCGTTTCTTCATCGATCACTTTGCGAATGGTGCGCGTGACAAACGCGCCTGTCGAACCCTTTTCTTCCAAACGCATTGCGCCATACTTAGCGTGATGGTTACGGGCGTGGATAGCATGGCTGGCCAAATGCGCAAAGGGCTCGTTTGCGCCGTGGGTGGCAATTTCATTCTCCACCTGTTCCAAAGAGCTGGCGGCCCAGAACTCTCTCAGGAAGTGCGCCGAACGACGCTTGACCCGTACCCGCATAATCATTTTGACCACAATCAGGTACCAGCTGATAAGCGACATGATGATCAGCACGGCAAACAGGGACTTACCCACAATATCGCTTTGTGCGATGAAGTGCAGGAAGCCGGTGGGCGGCGCGCTCTCAGCGGGCGGCACCATTCCAGGCCCGGTTACCGCAAGGCCCTCCGGCTGCGTGGCAGCAGCACCCGCAGCACCAGGGAATGAAGCGGGCGCAACAGCAGAGTCCGCCGCCCCAGGGCTCATGCTTCCGCCCAAGGCGGAAGTGGCCGAGGCCCCGGCGTCCACAGCGCTCGAAGCGGCTGCGGCACTGGCGTTGGCAGCGGCACCGGCGGCGGAAGCCGCTTGGCCGGCCCCATCGGTCGCCTGCGTGGCCGCATCACTTACCTGGGCAAGCGACTGAAGGGCGAGGTCGATGAAATCGAGCATGGGTGTGTCCTATAGAACAAAATCAAAAGGGATATCCGCCAACGCCCGGTAGGCATGGCCGTTTTCGGTGTAAGGCTTAAATCGCGCCGTACGCGCGGCCTTGACGGCCTCCGCATCCAAGCGCTCATAACCCGAGGAACGCTGCACGGTGGCGTTCAACACACTACCCTCTGGCGAAATCAGCACGCGCACAATCACCCTGCCCTGTTCCCCACGGCGCTGTGACATGCGGGGGTACACGGGCGAGGGGCGCTTGCCCACGTAATCCACCTTGCCAATGACACGAGGACGGTCTGGGTCCACCGGTGCAGACGGTGCTTTCGCCACAGGCGCAGTCTCTTGCCCCGCCGGCCCGGCTGCTGCCGGCGCATGTTTAGCGGGCGCAGGTTTGGGTTTAGGCGCTGGCGCTGGAGCCGGCTTGGGCTTCGGCGCGGGCTTAGGCTTAGGAGGTGGCTCCGGTTTGGGCGGAGGCGGCGGCTCAGGCGCAGGCGGAGGCTCTGTAATCGCCTCGGGCTCGGGCTCAGGTTCGGGTTCTGGAATCGGTTCAGGCTCCGGTTCGGGTTCGGGTATTAGCTCAGGTTCGGGTATTGGCTCTGGCTCGGGGATGGGTTCCGGCTCCGGCTCAGGAATCGGCTCCGGCTCAGGTTCCGGCTCAGGAATCGGTTCGGGTTCAGGCTCTGGAATCGGTTCAGGCTCAACCTCCTCCACGTCTTCTACCGCGTCTTCCACTGCTTCCGATGCAGGTTCATCGCTGGGGTTTTCATTGGGTGCAGCATCCTGCACGTCATCGGAAATCTCAACAAAGTGGATTTCTACGGTTTCAGGCAAATCAATTTCAATTTTTCCTGGCGGCACCGAAACAATGGCCGCAAGAATGGCTGCATGCAGCCCAACGGCCACCGTTGCGCCTATGAAGCGCACCGGCACGAGACTAGTTTTAGAAGATGGAGACGAGCGAGGCATGACCCAACAACAATGGCTAAATGCGTATAGCAGCAAGACGCTGCTTGCGCCTGCCCAGAACTAAAATAATATCACTAATGCGAACCATTCGCAATTAGAATCAAGCCTAGTATGATCAGAATCAACATATCGAAAAATTTACGCTTACGGCCACAACTGGCGCTGCCGGACACCGGCCAACGTAAATTTTTGTCAGCACTCACTTGCATCGCCAACCCGCCTGAGCAACAATCGCGACTCTGATGCGTGCCATCTGCTATACACTGGGTGCTATACACTGGGCGAAGCCACTCTAACCCACCCGTCCACGGCTTACACCCCTTAAGGGGATATTCGTGGCCGACATTCCACTCAGGTCAATGTTAATGCGGGTTTCAGGGGTTCCACCCTTGACAGCACTCCATTTCAGAAGGCCTAATACGCTGTAGCCTTGCTATAGGTTTTCTGTCTTGCGTGGGTTCCATTGGCAGAAGCCTAAGTCTTTCTTTTCCAGGCTGTTTCTTTATAAGTAGTCTGATGAATAATTTTTAGGGGTAATCCTTAATGAATAAAACAGAGCTCATCGAACACATTTCCACGAAGGCAGATCTTTCCAAGGCCGACGCCGCTCGCGCGCTGGATGCCTTCATTGGCGCGGTGACCACAGCCCTCAAGAACAAGGACGACGTCACACTCGTTGGGTTCGGTACCTTCTCCGTGTCCGAACGCGCTGCACGCACCGGCCGCAACCCCCGCACTGGTGAAGAGATCAAAATCAAGAAGGCGCGTGTGCCCAAGTTCCGTCCGGGCAAGGGCTTGAAAGACGCGGTCAACTAAGTTTTCCTTGCTGCTTGCAGAAAATAAATTTAGCCGCTATAATTTGTTTTTTGCAGTTCGCAAGCTAAAGCTTTTAAGTGGTACCCCACGGGGTGCTTAGCTCAGCTGGTAGAGCGGCGCCCTTACAAGGCGTAGGTCGGCGGTTCGAACCCGTCAGCACCCACCAACAAAAGCTTAGTAACATTAAGGACTTATGAATTTCTCATAAGTCCTTTTTTGTTTTCTGCTGCGTTTAGCGTTTGCTGCTGCGCTCAGCAACTGCTGCACTCAGCTCTTTATGGCAGGCGGCTTTTACAGCGCCGCGCTGCCACAATCGGCCCACAACTCACACAGATAGCGGTTTGCCAAAAGTAAGTGTCAGCCCGCTAACGCCTGCTCAAAATCTTGAATCAGGTCGTTTGTGTCTTCTATCCCCACGGAAATACGCAATTGGTTGTCAGAAATACCCATTTGCGCGCGTAGCTGCGGCCCCATTTCATAGTAAATCGTGTGGGCAACGGGTAGAACGAGGCTTCGGTTATCCCCTACGTGGGTCGCCAACACCAAGACCTTAAGGCGATTCAGAAAGGCGAAAAGGTCTACGGCGTCGTCGAGTTCCACCGCCACCAGAGCGCCATAACGCCCACCAAATAACTGCTTCGCCCGTTCATGTTGCGGGTGTTGCTCCAAGCCTGGGTATATCACCCGCGCCACACGCGGGTGTGCCGACAAGGCGCGCGCCAGCGCGAGGGCGTTATCGCAGGCTTTGCCCATGCGCAAAGCCAAAGTTTCGGCGCCTGCTGCAATACGATGGGCTGCATCGGATGACAGCGTCGCCCCCATATCACGCAGCCCTTTCTTCTTAATTTGGGTCAGCCCCCACCCGGCTGGGTTTCCAGTTCTATAGACATCGGAAATATTCGGGTAAGTCGACCAGTCAAACAGCCCGGTATCGGTTACAGCGCCGCCCAAAGCGTTGGCATGGCCGCCAATATGCTTGGATAGCGAATTCACCACCAGACCCGCCTTGACGGCCTTACCTGTACACA
Organism: Achromobacter sp. F4_2707; assembly: GCF_047501535.1. NCBI lineage: Bacteria > Pseudomonadati > Pseudomonadota > Betaproteobacteria > Burkholderiales > Alcaligenaceae > Achromobacter > Achromobacter sp. F4_2707. The sequence continues at coordinate 156,681 of NZ_JAZDRJ010000009.1, read as the reverse complement.
GCCAAGGGCTGGCCAGGGTGTTATCCAGCACATAGAGCAATCTCTCTGCGGCACACCAATCACCAATCCCTTGTAGATCGCATACATGGGTGCCAGGGTTAGCCAGGCTTTCCACAAACACCATGCGAGTCTCAGGCCGACGCGCTGCCTTCACTTGCTCCAAATCGGTTGCATCAACCAAGGTCACTTCCACACCCAGATTCTGCAAAGTCCCCAGCAGGCTGTTGGTATTGCCGAAGATGTATTGACTGCTGATGATGTGATCGCCCTGCTTAAGCAAAGTCATAAATACAGCGGCTAGCGCCGCCATGCCGGTTGCGAACACTACAGAGTTCACGCCCTCTTCCATCTGCGTGATTTTGGCCTCTAGTGCGCCCGTTGTCGGCGTGCCCTGACGCGCATAAGAAAACCCAGGCCGCCCCTGAAAGACCGCCACCAGGTCTTCAGCCTTGTTAAAGGCATACTGGGCGGAAGGGTGAATCGGCTTGTGTACCGCGCCGTCCTCGGTGCCCAGACGGCGGTCCGAATGCAATATGGAAGTAGTGAAATGATTATTGGACATGATTAACCTTTAGCCGCCATCCGTTGCCTGACGGTTTCATACAGGCACACAGCACTAGCGACGCTGACATTTAAACTTTCTACCGAACCCAACATGGGTATATTGACGAGCTCATCGCAGGTTTCGCGAGTCAGGCGGCGCATGCCCTCGCCTTCCGCTCCCATCACCCACCCCATGCTGCGCCGCCCATCGACCTGATGCAAACCGGCAGGCGCTTCATCGTCCGTGCCTACCAGCCAGACATCGCGCTCTTTCAGTGCACGCATGGTGCGTGCAAGGTTGGTAACCATGATGTAGGGCACGGTTTCCGCCGCACCACAAGCCACACGGCGCACTGTGGCATTGAGCCCCACCGCCTTGTCGCGTGGGGCAATCACCGCGTGAACGCCCGCCGCATCGGCGGTGCGCAAGCAAGCGCCCAGGTTGTGCGGGTCGGTCACGCCATCCAGTAGCAATAGCAAGGCCGGTTCGCCCTTATCTTCAAGTTCGTCCAGCACTTCGTCAACATCCACCGCCAGTACATGGGCCTGAGCAAGCGCCACCACACCTTGGTGTCGCATACCGCCGGACATACCATCCAACCGCGCAGCAGGCACGGTTCGCGGCTTTACGCCTGCCGCTTTGGCCTGCTCGATCAGATTCAGGATGCGTTTATCGCGCCGCGATTCATCGAAATAAAGTTCTTTGATGGTTTCCGGCGCATGACGCAAACGCGCGATGACGGCGTGAAAACCGGCCAATACCTGTGACGACATGATTTCCTCGAAGTGGGTCGTGCAGGGAAGCCCAAAGCTTCCCCCAACAAGGCATTTTAACGCCGGGTGCCGCCGGACTTTTTGCTTGTACTGGATGCCGCCTTACGCGCACTGCGTTTAGCCTCAGCGCGGCGCTGACTGGCCGTTGTACCTTTGAGCGCTTCCGGCTTGGCAGAAGCGGCTTTTTTCACGCGGCGTGGCGCCTCGGGCTGGCCGGAAGCCAACAACGATTTAAAGCTTGTACCCTTAACGAGCCGAAATTCGATACGACGCGCTTCAAGATCGACCCGGGCCACTTGCACCTGCACGGAATCGGTGAGGCGATAGCGCATGCCTGTGCGCTCGCCGCGCAGTTCGTGCGCCGACTCGTTGTACTGGAAGTAATCGGAACCCAACTCGGACACATGCACCATCCCTTCGACGAACAAGGTGTCCAGGGTAATGAACAAGCCGAATGGCACCACACCAGTGACCCTGCCACTGAAGACTTCGCCCACGTGCTCCTTGATGAACCAGCATTTGAGCCAGGCCTCGACATCGCGCGATGCGTCGTCGGCGCGGCGTTCCGCCGCCGATAAGACCAGGCCGAGTTTTTCCCAGGCAGCCTCTTCGGGGTTATCGCCCGGCAACACCATGGCTGCGGCGACGTCGTCTACCTTGGGCACGTAGCGCTTGCCCGCCAGAATGCCTTTGATGACACGGTGGGTGAGGAGATCTGGGTAGCGGCGGATGGGCGAGGTAAAGTGAGCGTAGTGCTCGTAGGACAAACCAAAATGGCCGGACTGTTCGGGGCTGTAAATCGCCTGCTGCAAGGAACGCAAGCACATGGTCTGGATGATTTCGTAATCGGGCCGCCCTCGCGCCTGCAGCACCAGACGGGCGTAATCTTCCGTGGAGGGATCATCCCCGCCGTCGAGAGACAAACCCACCGTATTCAAATACGCGCGCAGCGTTTGCAGCTTTTCAGGCGTAGGGCCTTCGTGTACCCGGTACAGCCCATGGCGCTTATTGCGCGTCATGAATTCTGCTGCACAGGTATTGGCCGCCAGCATGCATTCTTCAATCAGCTTGTGGGCATCATTACGCACAGTGGCTTCAATGCGCTCAATACGGCCCAGGGGCGTGCAGACAATGCGGGTTTCGACCGTGTCGAAATCAATGGCGCCACGCTTGACGCGGGCCGCTGCAAACAACTGATAAAGCTCGTGGAGATCGCGCACATGAGGCAGAAGATCGCCCATGGCGTTCGCTGCCGGCCCATTCGGCTGCTGCAAGGATTCCCACACTTGCGTGTACGTACAGCGCGCATGGGAATGAATGACTGCCTCGTAGAACTGATACGCGGTGATCTGCCCGGCCTTCTGACCACTTCCCGCGATCACCATGTCGCACACCAGCACCAGGCGGTCGGCGTCTGGGTTCAGCGAGCAAATGCCGTTAGACAGCGCTTCCGGCAGCATGGGAATAACCCGCCTTGGAAAATACACACTGGTGCCGCGTTCCAGCGCATCTGCGTCGATCGCATCGCCAGGGCGCACATAATGACTGACATCGGCAATGGCAACCAAAAGGCGCCAGCCGGCGCGCCGCCGCTTTTCAGTGCCCAGATTGACCGGCATGCAGAAGACGGCATCGTCGAAGTCGCGAGCGTCTTCACCATCAATGGTGATGAAGGGCACATCGCGCAAATCGATTCTGCCTTTGATTTCCGCTGGCTGGACGGTGTCGGGCAGCCGGGCGGCCTGAGCCTGGGCGCCTTCTGAAAATTCATGTGGCACACCGAACTTGCGTACAGCGATTTCGATCTCCATGCCCGGATCGTCGATTTCCCCCAGCACTTCCACCACCCGCCCCAAAGGCTGGGTGTGGCGCGTAGGCTGTTGGATGATTTCGACAGTCACGACTTGGCCGTGCTCGGCACCGTTGATTTCTTGAACGGGAATCAGAATGTCGCGTTTGATGCGCTGATCTTCAGGCACCACGATGCAGGCGCCGCGTTCGCGCAGGAAGCGCCCCACCAAACTATTGGTGCGGCGTTCGAGCACTTCAACAATTGTGCCTTCCAGTTTGCCGCGATACTCGCCTTCGATTTTTGCCAGCACCCGGTCGCCATGCAGCACCTTAAGCATTTCGCGTTGCGGCAAGAAGAGATCCGGGCCGCCGTCCTCGCGCAACAGGAAACCGAAGCCGTCGCGGTGGCCTTGGACTTTTCCTGCGATGAATTCCAGCTTGGTATTGAGCTGTACCTTGCCTTGGCGATTGATAAATATCTGGCCGTCGCGTTCCATGGCGCGTAAGCGTCGCTCAAAACCCACAGAAAGCGGCACACCGGCCCCCACCGCGCGAGCCAGAGCTTCAAGGGCCATGGGTTTACCAAAGCCCCTTAATTGCTGCATGATGGTTTCGCGGCTGGGGACATCGGGGTCAAAATCAGGTGGGAGATCCATCGCACCGGCGATGATTTCCACGTTATTGCTTTTTTTTGATCGTTTGCTCAAAGGGGGTTTCCGTTTCTTTTAAAACCGCGCTATACTTCGCAACTTCCTCGGAAGTGCAGTACGAAACTTCAGAAGTGAATTTCGTAACGCTGTTCGGCAAGTCCATAGCATACACGCTAAGCCCAGGTGGCGGAATTGGTAGACGCGCTAGTTTCAGGTACTAGTGCCGCAAGGTGTGGAGGTTCGAGTCCTCTCCTGGGCACCACCGCCTTGACGAACATCGTTTTATTTTGTATATTTCACTTCTTCAAGTTTTCAGGCAGGCGTTTTAATGCTGGCCTAAAACAAGCCCAGGTGGCGGAATTGGTAGACGCGCTAGTTTCAGGTACTAGTGCCGCAAGGTGTGGAGGTTCGAGTCCTCTCCTGGGCACCACCGCTTTAAGCTGCAAACGCAGTATCCAGAAAACCCAGCTAAGTCAGGCGATTTAGCTGGGTTTTTTTGTTGGCCGTTTTTTGTTGGCCGCTTCCTCAGGCATTGCCGGCCTGCCCTCGCTAAACGGCAAAGGCGGGCTCCCGGCAAGCTCAGAAGCCGCTTTCACGCACAAGAACTCCAACCAGCCATTGGGTGCCGTCCCACAACAGGCTGCGGGGCTCGCCTTCTATGCGTACACGGCCGCGCCCTTCCCTGCCGGAAGCCGGGGCCCCGGCCAAGCGCAGGCGCACGCGGTACAACGCTTCAACAGGGACACCTTCGGCCTGCGCGGCTTCCTGAGTGGGCACTGGCCCGCCCCGGCGACCGTCCAGCATGGCGTGAGCCAGACGCTGGCTGCGAGTGGTATCGACAAACTCGACTTCAGCCTCGATGGCCCCTGACTGGCCTTGCGGGTAAAAACGTGCAGGCGCACCCGGCTGGAAACGCGCCACATCGCGTTGTTCCACATAGGCGTCCACCACCCACGCCGAAGGGTCGATCAGGGCGCCCAGCGATGTCTTGACATCCACCCAGGCGCCAGGGCTTAACATAGTATCGACATCTGTCCAGAGGCCATCGAATTCAGCCACCACCCGCAGCCGTGCCTCTTCTTCCCGCAGGGCCGCCAGTTCAGCCAATTGTTCGCGGTGCTGCCGCACCAGGGCCTGACGCCGCGTGGCGCCCAGCTCGTCTGCCATCAAACCCTGCAAACGATGCGCCAATGCAGCGACACTCGCCTCAATGCCGTCGCGGCGGCTTTGCAGGTCGGGCGCTTCAAAGCGCAGCAGCTCGTCGCCGCCGCGCACTTGGCCTGGTTCGCGGATGGCGGCGATACGGGCGGGAACGGGGGCGTAGACATCCTGCTGACGGGCCGGTTGCGCCACGGCGGGCGCCTTGATGTCGAATTTCCATGGCATGGCCAGCAGCACAAGAATGGCGACAGCAAGCAGATACATGCTCCAGCGGCGCAGCGCCCGCACCTCGGGCCAACGTTTTTTCCACACGACAAGCTCGCTCCAGACGGGACGAAAAATAAACCAGATGATTTCCACAATCATCAGGAAAATGCCCAGCACCTTGAAAAAGAAGGTGTAGACCGCCCATGCGATGGTCATGAAAACCGTGAAGCGATACAACCAGGTGGCATAGGCAAACAGGGTCAAGCTGCGTCGCGTGCGGGGATGGAACGGTTCTGGGTAAGCATCGGGCAGACCCAACAGACCGCGACGCAGTGCCACGCGGGCCGTTGCACCAGCCCGTTCGTGAAGATTCGGAAAATTGAGGATGTCCGACAGAATAAAGTAGCCGTCGAAACGCATGAAAGGGCTGACATTCAAGGCCAAGGACAACACCCAGCCTGTCGTGGCCAAATAGAGCATGGCCTGGCGCAGTGCGCCATCATCCAACAGTGCCCATGCCAAGGTTGCCAGCCCCGCCAGCGCCAGTTCCGTGCTCACCCCGGCGACGGAAATCGCCAGCCGCTGCTTATGCGTGCGCAGCCGCCAGGATTCCCCCGTATCCGTATACAGCATGGGCCACATGACCACAAATGCCACACCCATGTGGGCCACCCTGAGCCCTTGCCGGGTCGCCACCAGCGCATGCCCCATTTCATGCAAGGTTTTGGACAGTACCAGCGCCAACGCAAAGCCCACAATACCTTTGGGGCTCACGAGATCCATCACACTATGAGTGAAAACGTCCCACTGTCGAACCACCAGCGCTACCCCCAGCAAGCTGGCGCAAATCAACAGAAACAGCGCCGTACGGGTAAACAGCGGCTCCACCCAGGGCAGCATGCGGTTGAGCGCCCGGTCCGGGCGCACCAGAGGCACACGCACGAACAGGTAATTTTTCAGCCACCACTTCCACTCCCGCCAGCCGGGTGCATTGGCCTGTTGGCGCAATTTATCCAACCCTTCGGCGCTGGGTCGCAGCAAGCGGTTTTGTTCCAGAAACTGTGCAAATTCCTGAACGAGTTCCGCGCTCACCACCATGGGCGTGGCGCGGGAAATATCCGCCGCAATGCGGGCCGGGTCGCCCGGCCAGCGCAGCAGACATTCGTATTCCATCCAGCCAATGCTGTAGAAGCGGTTGCTGACCGGGTCCTGTATCACCCACACAGGCTCGCCTTCGCGAGATGGCCCGGCCTCGTACAGGCGCAGGTCTTCGCGCAGCGGCAGGCCCTTGGGCTGGGCGGGAGCTTGCCTGCCCACGGTTCGGCGTGGCGTTTTTCCCGCCGCTTTCGGGGTGGATTCCAGCTGTGAAAGCGCTGCCGCCAAAGCCGATGTCGCCACGCCAGCCTGTTCTGCATCCTTTTGCTGTAGCGCGGCGGGCGCAGGCCGCTTCACGGTATTCACCGAGACTTTGGCCACCACCCTTCTGGGCCGCGCGCGCACGGCCTTTCTCTCTGGCGCCGCGCCACCTTCTTCCCCGGCTGCGGCGGCCCGCGGTTTTTCCGGGTCTACCATCCCGTCCACTCGCGCAGCGTGGCCAGCGGGCGGCGCATCAGGTAATAGCCCAGGCGCACTTGCTCGCCATACAGCTTGGCCGTGCCGCGCAGGCCGATGCGGGCATCGCCGCCCTCGCCTTGCGCAAACACGGCGCGCAGGCGGTAGCTGGCAATGCCATCGGGCGAGTCCACCGCCTGATAGCTGGTTTCAATCACGCTGCCTTCCAGCGGCTCCAGCGGCCGCACAGTCAGAAAGAATTTGACCTGGGCGCCCGGGTCCAGCCCGATCGCATCGGCCACCGGAAGGTGGATCAGCATGCCGGGTTCGTCGGGGTTGGCTAGCAGCATGATGCGTTCGCCGGTGCTGACCGGCCTGCCCAGCCAGTCGTCCGGGTCGCCAAACACGGCAATGCCGTCTTTCTCAGCCGCCACCCTCACCCGCTCCAGCTGGGCCAAAACGGCGGCCAGTTCGGCGCGGCGTTCATGAGCGCGGCCAGTCAGCAAAGCCAGTTCAGCCTGGGAAGCCGGGTCGTAGAACGCTTTCTGAGTCGCTGCGATGAGTTCCGCATCGGCCACCGCAACCGATTCCCGCGCCACTTCATAGCGGTTGCGCAAGGTGGTGTCATCCAGGGAAAACAGCGGCTCGCCCGCCTTGACCACCTGGTTGGGCCGCACATGAACGGCCTTGATCACACCATCCAGCGGGGCGGCCACCACCTGGGCATCCAGGGATACGACTTCAGCCGGGGCCAGCACCGTCTGGCGCACCGGCAGGAAAGCCAGCAGCACCACCCCCACCAGCAGCGGCAGGCGCATGGGCCGGAACCATTTGCGGATACGGCTGCGCCAGCTGCGCTGCGAGGCCCCCGACAACACGCCCCAGCAATAGCCCCAGGTGCCCGCCAGGCGCTTGAGCGAACGTTCCTGCCAATCCTTGGGCGCGGCTTCCAGCAGGAAAACCACCCAGGCCAGGACTTCGCCCGAACGGCCGCGCAGCGGCAGGACGTAGACACCTTGTGTCCACCACTCACCCCAGCCCTCGCGCACCATTTCCGGCATTTCCGCGCCCGGTTCAGGCTCGAACCAGGCCGCCTTGCCTTCCAGTTGCGGATGCAGCCAGGCCCACACGCGCCGCAGCCACACCATGTAGGGGCTGTCTTCCGTGGGCTTGGCCAGGCCCGATACCGCCAGCAGGCGGGCGCGGGCATCGCCGCGCAATACCAGCGCCTGCCGGAAACCCAACAGGCCGTAAGACTCATTCGCAATGGAAAAAGCGAGCCCGGGCAGGCTTTCTGCCTCCCGGGCCCGCGCTTCCAGCGTTTCCAGCATATCGGAAAGCTTTGCACTCACCTTGGGTTCAGTCTCCCGTACGCGCTTCAGGCAGGCGGGCCACGCCGCTCATGCCGGGCAGCAGTTCCGCCGATACGTCATCCAGCGTGGCTTCAAGTTCGATGGTTTGCGCCACGGCATCCACCCGCGCATTCACCGCTGAAACCCGCGCCACATAGCTGTTGCCGGTTTCCATGATATCGACTTCGATAGGCGTACCCACCTGCACCTGGCGCAGCAGGCGCGAAGGCACATTCAGGCGCAGCTTCAAAGGCCCATCGCTTACCAGCTCTACCAAAGGCGCGCCGATATTCACGCCCTGGTGCGGCTTGACGTGAACCTTCACCACCTTGCCATCAAAGGGCGCTTTCACCACGCAATGCGCCAACTGGGCCTGGGCGACTTCTATGGCGGCAGCGCTTTTGTGGACTTCGGCGCGCGCCATGGAAACTTCCAGATCGCCCGCCGCCTGCAACTTGTGCAGGCGCTGCTTGACGCCCAGCGTTTCGCGGGCGGCGGAATTTTCAGCGCGCGCCATTTTCAGGCGCGCATCCCATTCATTGCAGTCAAAGCTCACCAGCGGCTGGCCTTCCTTGACTTCCGAACCCAGCCTCGCCTGCAGTTCCACTATGCGCCCCACCATCTGCGCCGCCAGCGTGGTTTCGAGTTCGGGGCTGAGCAGTACGCGGATCGCGTTCGGGTCTTCCGTAATGGGAGCCAGCAAGGGCGCTTGCGGCACAGGCTGCGGCGTTTGCGGCACCACCGGCATGGCGGGCACGGGCGGCAGTTCCGGCATGGGCGGCACGCCGCCCGCATCGGCCGACTGCGCCACCGCAGCGCCTGTCATTCCCAGGCTCAGCGCCAGCGCGGCAACTGCTGCCAACGCCCGCGCCGGGCCCGCTGCCTTGTTCCCGCCTGGTTGTGGATGAGTGATTGCGTGCATAGTGATGAATGGTTACGAAGAACTCCGGCCCTATCGGCCGGAGGTTTCCCTCAGGCTGATCTGCATTGCAGACTGCTCAAGCTGTTCAGCCGGTGTGCTGGCCGGGAACGACACCGAAACCGGCGTGGCCGTAATGGGCTGGCCCGCAGCCTGCGCTGTCACGCCAAACACTTCCTGCTGCCACTGGTTGGTAGTGTCGGCAATGGCCTTGGCAATGGTCTGCACATCGTGGTCTTCCACGGCTTCAGGCAGAACATCCAGGCCCACCGAATTGTACAACCGGCCCCAGGCCGCCTGGGCGTTGGAATACGAAGCGTAGCGCTGGTACTCAGCCAGCAGCGCGCGGGCTTCGGCGCGAATCACTTCCAGTTCAGACTGGAAGCGGCTCTGGCTGGCGGCTTCGGCGAATTTCAGCAGCTGCTGGTCAACGCGCAGGCTTTCCTTGGCGAAATCCAGCTCGGACAAGGCGAGATCATAACGCTGCAGGCCCACACGCACCTGGGTCAGCACCGCCATGGAAAGCGCCATGCGGCGCATGTCGTCAGTCTCGTTCTGGTACTTATGAGCGCGCTTCAGCGACGGCCATTGCGTCAGCTTCAGAATATTCCACGACAGGCGCAGGCCGGTATCCACCCAGCTGGAGTTGTAGTTGTACGTGTTGGAATCGTAATGGATACCCGCATCCAGGTTCAGGTTGGGCCACAGCAGCAGCTTGGCGGCCTTGATGTCGTTTTCCGTCACGCGCTTGCGGTACCACTCTTCCATGATCTCGGGGCGGCGCTCCAGGGCCATGGTTTCCAGCGCCTCGACATTGGCGGGCACAGGCGGCAGAGGCAGTTCATTTTCATCGGCCAGGGTGTAAGGCGTGCCCGGCGCGATGGACATCAGCGCGCTCAGCTCGGCGCGGGCCAGTTCAAGATCCTGGCGGCGCAGTGTCAGCAGGTTGACGGCGTCCAGCAGCGCGCGCTGGTAAGCCAGCACTTCCTGGCGCGGCATCAGGCCCTGGTCCTCAATCTCGCGGGCCCGCTCAAGCGCGGTATTCACGCGCGCCAGCAGGTTATCCACGCGGCCCAGCAGCTTCTGGGCGCCCAGCGCGCGCCAGTAACTGTTGCGCACGTCCTGCATCACGTTCTGAACCACCTTGCGGCGACGCTCTTCCGCCATCAGCACCTGGTCGGCCTTCTGCTGGGCGCGGTAGTAGGAAACGCCAAAATCCAGCACGTTCCAGGAAAAGGTCAGATCGGCCAGGGTGCGGTCGCGCTCTTGCGAGGTAGAGGGGCGCAGGGATTCAATACGGTCTTCGATACCGATGGAACGGCCGCCGGAATCGTTATTACGGCTGACGTAACCCGCGCTTGCCACCACAGCGGGCAGCATTTCGAACTTGGAGACATCGTGCAGGCTGCGGGAAAGCGCCGTTTCCATCAGCTTGAGCTTGTAATCCAGGTTGTATTTCAGGGCGCGCGCCGTGGCCTCATGGAAGCTGATAGGCGCTGTGATCGGTTCCTGATCCGCGTACATCTGCAGGCGGTCTTCCGCCATGCGCTCCTTGAGCTCATCCTCGGTAAAAGGAACAGGCTGAACAGTGCCGCAACCGGCCAGCACCAGCGCAACGGCAGATACCGCCAGCAGGCGCACAGGGGTTTTCGGGCGATTGAGGGATTTCGGCAAAATGACGGACATGGGAGTTGATTCTTATCTGATAATTGAAAATCGGGTTTAAGAGGCGGGCCCCGGCATCAATGCCAGGGCCATTCCGCCACGAATCTGAAAAACCAGGGGTTCACGGCTGCTATGGCAGGGCCGCCATCAAGACAGATCCTTTGGTGCCTGCAGTACCACCGGCAGGCGCCCGCTACCCCCTCGCAGCTGTTCGCTGAACGAAGGCGCGGCATGGCTGAGCTGCAGCGCGGCGTCGTCCTCGGCAGCCAATTCATCGGCTTCCATGAAGGCGGATGACACCCCCTGAGCGACCTCGTCCTGTGCTGAGGTGTTTTCAGGCGCCTCGTTCGCGGCAGGCTCAGCTGGCGGCTGGGCGGCAGGCGGCTGGACTGCGGGCGCCACGCCGCGCATGACCGGCTCGGAAAGATCCGGCACAGGCAGCGCGCCATCGGCTCCCAGGCCAACACGCCCCAGGCGGCCCAGCACCAGGTTGTCAATCATGTCACCGCCACGCTGCGCCATGCGCACGGCATGTTCCACGAACAGGTTGGGGTCCTGCCCCAGGCCCGCGCCAATGGAACTGCTGCCCACCATGCCAGGCTGCGACCAGAAGGTGTTGCTCATTGAACGGGCATCCGTCTCGGCGCGTTCATCCTGCGCCGCCTGCACCTCGCGGTTCACATAGACGATGGGGTGGAAAGGCAGCGGCACGCGCGGAACCTTGTTGTATACCGAGCCATCGAAGAACACGCTGACATCACGCACCTGATCGCCCGTTACCGGGCTGCGCACCTCGCCCGTAGGCGTGTTGTACAAACCGAAGGAAGGCGGGGTAGTACCTCTGATCAGAGGCGGCGGGCCGCCCACTACGGGAGTGCCCGGAGGCGGCGGTTCCGGATGGCGGAAGAAATCATCCGTTGGCGGTGGCGCAGGCACAGGATCCGGCGCAACCGTGATGGTCAGCGTGGATGTGCTGGTAGCGCCGTAAGGATCTTCCACCGTGTATGTGATGGGCGGCACAGTACCTTGCCAGCCATCCTCAGGTATGAATAGGTAGCTTCCGTCTTTATTGATGGTGATCTTGCCGACACCATCAATGTCAATCTCATCACCCGGATTTCCGCTAACAGTCTTCGTTGTTGGATTACCATCCTCATCCAAACCAGGGACTTCAAATTCGAAACCGGTTATCTTGAGGTCCTTGTCAGGCCCGTCCGGGTCGTTATCATTGGTCAGGATATTGCCCGTAGCCGGGGTATCCGGCGTCACCCTGTGGTTATCCGGGTTCGCTACCGGCGCCTCATTGGTAATGGTGATGGTCAGCTTGGCCGTGGCCGGGTCGTCATCGGCGTCGGTAATGGTGTAGTTGAAGTTTTCTTCCCACGAATCTGTGGCACGGTCGTTTGCCAACTTATCTTTATCTGGCGTATAGGTGTAGCTGCCGTCGCGGTGAATATGCAGCTCGCCGTATTCGCCGGTCACTTTCCAGCTGCCGTCCCCCTGCGGATCCCCGCCCGTAACGCCTGTTACAGGGTTCTTAACGGCAGGGTCACCGCTGGGGTAGCCATCCGCGCCTATGGTGTCGTTGTCGAATACATTGCCTGCCACATTCGGCTGCTGAACAGTCATCGTGTTCGAGTCATTGTTGGCGGTGGGGGCGTCGTCAACAATAAATATGTTCAGCGTGCCAGAACCTGTCAGGTCCCCATTTTGTTTCACACTGAGGGCGATTGAATCGGTGTGATTTTCATCACCCGCGTTGCCCGGAACCGCATTCTCGACAGCCTCATTCAGGGTATAGGTGTAAAGCACCTCTGCTGTGCGAGGGCTGTTCTCTGTACCGCCGATAACATTAAGCCCGGTAATCTTCAGGGTACCGTGCTCAGTCACGATCTCAATAGGCGAAGCGGGAGTCGCTCCTTTCAGCTGAGCCAGTGTCAGTTCAAGCGTAGTGCCATCCTTGCCGGTAATCGCTACCGAAACAAGGCCGGAATCCGTCTTGAGGTCGATGACGCCATCAACACTATGGCTGTTATCGCCAACGCTGCCGGTGGGCAGACCCTTTTCGTAAACGGTATTGTGGCCGTCGGCGTCACCCGCAGCATTGCCATCCTTCGGTGTGATGGTGGGCGCTGACGGCGTTGCTCCGTTGATGGTGATCACCAAGTTGGCCCTGACCTTATCGTCATCCCCAGGGTTCTCCCTGTCAGTCAGGGTGTACTCGAAGGTTTCCGTCAAGGTACCCGACGTATGGCTGAACACGTCCTCGTTGTCGTGATCCAGTTCATAGGTGTAAGTGCCGTCCGGGTGAATAGTCAGGGTGCCGTACTTGCCGTTAATCTTGACATCGCCGCCATCGCCCGCGATGGGGCGAGAAGGCGTGGTATTCCCATGCCCCGGTGTTTTGACTTCTATGTTGATGATTTTCAACTGGTCGGTCGGTGTATCCGGGTCGCTGTCCGGAGTGTTTGGCGTTATATCAGTACCACCGCCATTTTTACCTGTTCCAAAAATCAGGTTACCCGTCACTGAATTTTGCAGATTGGTCAGCGAGTTGGCGTCATGGACGGCAACAGGTGGGTCGTTATCCGCGATCAGGTTGATGGTGCCACTAACCTCGGCGCTCAACGGTTTAGGGCCGCCGGCGTGACCGCCACTTTGCTGGTTATTGCCATCGCTGAGCGTTACGGTGAAGGTCAGCGAGTCCCTGGGAACCGGAGTGCCGTCCTCTCCCTTGATATTGGTGGGGTCTTGAGTGGTGTGCGCGTACTTGATGGCGGAAAGGATGTTCTGCACTTCCGTAATAGTGGCGGTGGGTAGCAGATTGATGGTCAGCTTGCCTGAAGCATCATCGTAAGATGCTTGACCATCCATACCAGGCATCGAAGCCAGACGCAGCACATCTCCGGTAATGAAGCCGGTCAGTTGTACGGTAATTTCCCCATCGCCGAAGACGTCATTGCCAAGGTTACTCGTGGTGGACAAGTCAATGTCAGTGACAACCACGGTGTCTTCAAGCAGAGACACCTCGAAGGCGTCACCGGTCGTACCCTCCGTTTCCGCAGGTGTGACTTCAATACCTTCAGTCTTGCCCCCGACAGTCAAGGTGGGTGCGTCGTTTACAGGCTCGACCGTCACCGTCAACTTTACGGATTGTTCGCTATACGGCGTGGTTCCCCCTGATTTGTCGCCAGTTAAGTCAACGCTTGTACCAGAATCCGGCACAGCCACTGAATTATCTATCAGGCGCACGGATACGGACGCATCGGGCGTGCCGTTGTAATCAGGATTCGGTATAAAACGAAGTTCATCGGTGGGCTTCAGGATGAAAGCATTACCTTCGGCAATATCGGTCGGGAGGTTTTTCCAACCCGTTCCATCGTCATATTGCCAAGTGCCATTCGAGCTATCCACGCCGACAATCGCCACGCCAGCGAATTCGTTGCTGCTGGAACCGCCTGCCACTGTATCAGTGACATCCTCGAAGCTCGAACCAAAAAGATCGTTTACCTTGTTCCCCTCCGGCGCAGTGGCATCTTCGATCACGGGAATAGCGGGAATGGTGACACCCGGCTTGATCGTGGGTGCGTCATTGATCGCGGTCACGGACGTAGCCAGCTTCACCGTGACCTCGCTGTAAAGGCTGGTGCCACCGAAGCCGCCACCCGAGGTGATGTTCACGGTCGTGCCGGAAGTCATCGTTGTCGTTGTGGATGTAGTGTCGTTATTGGTGTTGTCTTCCACCAAGCGCACAGTCAGCTCACCAGGGGTGCCGTTCCAATCCTTACTGGGAAGGAACTGGATGGCTGTATCCTTGCTCAACAGCAAGGCTGTACCATCGCCCACTGTTGTGGGAATGTCGGCCCAACTTGTGCCATTCCAGTACTGCCATTTACCCTGATTATCCGTATCAGCGGCGTTGCCAATCACAGCCACGCCCCAGAAACTATCGGAGTCCGTACCGTCTACGGCTCCTATATCGCCATTGCTGTTGTTATTGATGGCATCGCGACTGTCATCGAAATACTTACTGAACAGGGTCTCAACGGTAGGTGTAGTGCCTGGCGTCGGCGCGGCGGTATTGCTGAAATCCTCGTCCACAGGAGCAAGGGTTTCTTTTGCTTCTGTCTTGCCTTCAGGCAGCGTGACTAGCGGCGCATCGTTGGTGGGGGCGACTGTGAACGTCAACGTACGCGTCGTGACAATGGCCGGTTTGCCGTCATATACCCCAATCGTGAAGCCGTTGCCATTTTTACCATCTGGTGCTGTTTCTGGCGTTACACCCGTATTGCCCCGATCATTGACGGTGACAGTGAAATCAAAGGAACCGTTCCAATCCTGTTCCCGAGCGCCTGCGCCAGGAGCATCCGTGTCGGGAAGGTTAATGGTAACGCTGGACATCCAGCCATTGATCTGCGTCAGGGTTCCGCTCAGGGTGATGGTTTTACCATCACCACTCACGGGGCTATTTTCGGGAGGGGTTGCAAAGGTAAAGCCTTCCGGCACAGCAATGGTGATGTCCAATATGTCATTGGGCTGCGCATCCGAGTCGGCGATAGTCAGGCCGGTAAGCGTGACCGTCTTTGTATCGCCTGTTTCAACGGCGCTCAGCGTTTTTATATCTGCGTCATAGACACCGCCAATACCGATTTCCGCCGGGTCATTGATGGAGGAAATGAAGAGGTCGCGCGTGGCATTGTCGATATTGAAAACATCGTAGCCCGCAACCTTGTCGGTATAGACGTTGAGGCTCTGCTTGTCAGAGATTTCCTGCGGCGTAGCCGTACCGTTCTGGTTTACAGCACCGCCATTGGCCAGTGGCTTGCCATCACCACCCTTTGTCAGAACCCAGTCAGCACCATTTTTTTCGTACAAACGGTCATCAACGATGACTTCCAGTTTGAAACCGCCGTCCAGATTTGATTGCATCGCGTTGGCAAACCGCACCTGCAAACCGTCCAAATACGCCTGCACCTGTTCCAGCGTGCCATAGATGCGCAGGGCGCTATTGCTGCCATTAAGAGTGCCGTCGCTTTCAGCGCCGTGGTCAGCCGTCGTTGATTGGAAGCTGATGCCTGATGTGCCATAAGCCTCCAAGTTTAACGGAGTGCCATCAGCGCCAAGCACCCGGACGGTCACCTGAATAATTCCGTCCTTCTCACCTGTCGCATAGCCATCATTCGCATCCACATCCGCCAGCCTGAAATCTCCCGCAGGCGTCCAGTCCGCAGAATCAATGGTCAGGATTCCAGAATCTTCACCGGTAGGCGCTGTAACGGTAGGCGCGTCGTTAACAGCAACGATCTTCAGGTGGACCGCCTTCTCTTCGCGGCTTCCTTCCTCTGGCTCCTTTCCAAGGTCAGAGCCGCTTCCGGACGTACTTCCGACATTATCATCCAGAGAAAAGTTAATGGTGATATCACCATTGGTACCATCCTCGCCATTCAAGTCGTGGTTAACGTCCCCAGGCGAAGTGTAGTAAAGGCCGCCCGAGTTGCCGCTGGCTTTCAACAAAGCTTCGATATCCGAAGCTTTGCCTACCAGTGCCAGAGAAGCGCCTCCTTGCCCGATAATGGTGACACCACCAATAGAACCCGAAGGTAAGTTCGCATTGCTGATCTGCAGTTTCCCAAATTCAGACACAGAGGCATCGCCTTTAAGGGTGATGGTCAGAGTCACAGGTGTATCAAATGCTGCAGATTCCACATCGCTTAACTCAAAGGATGTGCCAAGATCTATATGCGAAAGAACATCCTCATAAACCTTGATGATGTCTGATGGCACCTCCAGAACAGGCGGATCATTCTCTAATGAAGACCAGATTTCTATTGTCTTGGAAGTGATATTCCCATGATCTGTGGGTACAGACTCCGTGGTCCATTCATACTCATTGAAATTGATCTCACCAAGCGCACCACCCGGTTGTTCTGGTTGGTTCTTATCACCGCCATTAGCAGTTTGATTACCGCCACCATCAACTTTCAGGCTGCCATCGGTGTTACGCAAACGGTCATCAGCAATGATTTCCAGGGTATATTTTAGGTTTTTGTCCTCAGAAAACTCGACTTTCAAGCCGTCCAGCGCATTATTGACTTGCTCGCGAGTACCCTGCAGAACCAGCAGGCCATCCTCGTTCGAAATAAGCACACCTGCGGCAGGGTTATTTGGTTCAAACGTAAAACCCGTTGTCTGAACCGTACCGACCCCATCCTTCAGCCTTACCGTAACTTGGACGAAGTCTTTTTCGTGAACAGTGTCGATATCCTTCAGATCAGGATCATCAACCTTAATGCCATTAATTACGTTTACGCCAAGATCATCTGGTTTGATCGGGCCGGTGGGCACTTCCACGGTTGGCGCGTCGTTTGTAGGCCGAACATGAATCCAGAATTCGTTGCCTGTCTGCTCCAGGTCACCGTCGGACAAGGTGAACTTGAAGTGATCGTCGTAATTCTCACTAGCGGCATTCTCCTCACCGCCACGGTGTACGTAGCTCAGTTTCCCGTCGGTAATGTCTTTCTGCGTGAAGGATGAACCGGCGCCCAGCTTGGCGCCATTAAGCATCAGATCACCATATTTTGTCGCTTCTGTAATGGTGTATTGAACTTGTTTCTCGGTGCTGTCGGAATCGTATGCTTGTAAAAACTCTATAGTGATGCCTTGCTTGCCACCTTCGTATACGGTGATGGCTTTGTTCTTGATATCATCGCCAATCTGATTAGGGTCTTCGCCTGCCTTGGTTGTTGTATCGCCTGGAGTCTTCGGAATCAACGGCGCATCGTTGACGTTTGTAATCTGGATTCTTACTTCAGCAGCATCTCCAGAGTCCTGACCCCACCTGTCCGTGGCCACCACGCCAAACTTGAATTCACGTACTTCTGAGCCATCGTGCACGAAACGCAGACCGGATGCATAGCCTTCAGGGCCACCCTTCAAGAGATTGGCATTAAGAACCGTTTCCGCTGTTACTGGTACCCAGCCAGAACCATTCCAATACTCAAGTACTCCGCCGTTTTCCGGCAAGTCTTGCACTTTGAATGTCAAGGGTTTCGAGTCATCGTGATCAACAGCATAGTTGTGGCTTTCGTCGATAGTTTCATTACTATCTATATCAGGAGCGGTATAATCAGGTACCAGACTGGTATCATCATCAGGGTCTGATACGTTAAGAATATCCGGAGTGATGTAGACTGTTTCGCCTTCTTTGATCACCTGGCTGTCGGAACCAGTTACTACCGGCGCATCATTCACAGGTGTTATGTAGAAGTCCAGCTTTTGATTCCATACTTGCTGAACAATCTCATCATTCACCAGCTCCGTAGTGCCAGCTGATACGTTAAACAAGGCACTAGTAAAGAATTTCTCGCCGCCATGATGCACGAACCTTATTAAACCAGCATCCAGATCTGCTTGTGTGAAGGTGTCGTATTTGTTAAGTGTTACACTACCCTTCGTCAGATAACCTGCGTCGGGGTGGCCTTTATCGGCATCAAAACCCATAAAGGTATAGGTAATCTGGTCCTTTTCGATTCCGGTGATTTCATAGCTGATATACGGGCGTTCCTCGGCTTCATCATCTGACTTGCTGCCCCATATCTGAATACTCTCGCCTTCCTTGACTTCGCCCGCCACCGTTGTTGACACTTCAACAGTAGGCTTACCTGCATTCAGGGCTTCCTCGGTGGCATCGCGATTAAGATTCTTCAGAGGCTCAGCACCAGTACCCGTCCCGGTAAATTCTTTCAGATTAATTACGAATTCATGACGATCAAGCTCTGAACCCTGAATTTCAGGGTCAACATAAATACCGCCTATGCGGTCATAAGGGTCGCCGTTATTATCCCAACGCATCGCCGTGGTGTTATCGATAACACGGAAGAAGAAGGTATCTGTTTCTGCAGCATCATCAGCACTGTCATATTGCACATAGCGCACATTACCTTCTTCCACATCCCTCATGGTGAAGGAGCTGCCGCTAGGCAGGTTCCACCACGTGCCCCCCACCTTCAACTGCAACTGACCATGCTCCATATCGCTAGCGCTGTAATCCACCACGAAACTCAGGCGCTCAGGCGGTGTGTCAACGTCAGTGGCACTGATCACTTCCTTGGTCAATGTGACGGCGTTGGTGTCAACAGGGTCCCCTACTTCGCCTGCTAGCACTGTTGCTTCAAGGGTAGGCTCTTGGATGACTCCATTCCCGTCCTCGTAGCCCAATACCGGGTCATCATCAATAGGACGGATTTCCAGAGTAATAGTGGCTTCCTCACTGCTATCACCCTCGCCACCGCCGTCAAAGATTTTTACTTTGAATGAATCTGAATGATCACCTTCCCTACCATCGTGCTCATAACGCAACCCTTCACGGCTTGCATATTTGAAGAAGAAGCCGGCACCGCTCAGGTCGCTTGCTGTAAGGGCACGATCAATGTATTGCTCATCACCATCTATAAGGGCAGTACCAGTAAACCATAATGTCCCACCCTTATCGTCCTCACTCAAACTCGTAAGCTGTACAAGCGCATCATTCAGATCATCACCTGGATCGCCACCTGTATTCCCTTGGATATACGACCCTACGCTGCCGGTATCTTTCGCATTGGTGGGTTGGTGTTCATAAACCACGCCGCCGCCCGATACTGTGGGGAGCTGATTAATAGGCGTGAATTCCAGGGTAAATTCAACGACATCCGAGTCACCGATTGGTGTAGCGCCATCATTTACGCGTAGCTTGAATGTGTCGGGTGTGTTCTGATCCGCACCGGTTTTTTCATGAACGTACTTAACGCGCCCGCTCTCCACATCTTCGTGAGTGAAGATTGAGCCTACCCCCAGGCGCCCACCATTCAATGTTAAATATCCGTGTTCGGGGGCCTCTTGCAAGTTGTAAACAATCTGTTCTGCTATCTGCGCCCCGGCTTCAACCTCAGGGTCGTTGATTTCCCACTTCAATACCTGTGGAGCAGTGAAGTTGCCATTTTCATCACGACCTTCATTGATCGTTAACGTAACGCCCTCATCTTCGGGGTTGCGCACCACCTTGACTGGGTCGTTGCTAGGAGTGATAACAACCTCGCGAGTGGCGAGCTCTTGCTCACCTGCCATCACTGCAATTGTCACGGTGCGCGCGGCACTGCCAAGCTCTATGTCATTGGCCTGGAAGCTCAAGCTATTCAACCAACTTTGAATTTCAGCTTTAGTGCCTGTAAAGGTGCCTGTAAAACCAGATTCCTCTATGATGCTGCCCGACGGCCCGGTAATGCCGGACTCTTCTTGCACCTTTACCGTAACAGTGTAGGTACCGTCGTCACCACTCAAAACCCAACCGGTCAAGTCGACGACATGCGCACCTTCCTCATTAAGGTCACTGGGTTCCGAGACTTGGAGCGGATCCTCATTTGCCAATGTCACCGTGATATTGACGTCGCCCGTACTCATTGGCGTCATAGAAAAAGGCTGGAAGCCTCCATTGAGGTCGCCACCTTCACCCTCTTCCTTCAGCGCCTCCCCCACCGGAGCCTCGGGCGCGCCAACACCATCACCTGCGGCCACCACATCACCCGATGCGTCGCTATCTCCCGCATCCAGTGGATCTTCGATGATATTGTCATCCTCCTGCCCATTCAGCCCGGCCTGCCCCTCCCCATCCGCCATCACATAATCGCCGCCCTGATCAAACAGCGGGTTGTCCTGCTGCTTGTCGTCATCCTGCTGCGATTGCGGTTGGGCGTCGAAGAAGGGGTCTTCGCCTGCGCCGTCAGCGGCGACGGCTGCGGCGCCATCGAACAGAATCCGGGTTTCCAGCGCCAGGCGCGACAGGCGCGGCGCGAAGGCGGCGGCCTTGGCGGCCGGATTGATGGCCGTGGCCCCCTGAGGGGCGGAACGCGTGGCGGTAACGGGAGCTGAGGGGCGGCGGCGATGGCGGAGAGTCATAAGGGTCTCAACGATATAACGATTCAATAGAGGCACCGAGAGCGACAAAAACACCTGACAACGCCATTCCCACTGGGTTTTCCCTGGAAGAATGGAACAGGCGCGCGCGGGCCAGACAAAAACCATACTGAAATTATGGATTTTTTGATGAAATGATACATCAACCAACTGTTTATCACTCTTTTTCGACAATAAACAATTGTTAATTAAGAACATATTTTTACTTTTTGATAAAAAGTCAGTCGCCCGTTCCGCTGCCGTTTGCGCATTTCCTTGGGGCAGTACGCCCTCCTACTCTGTAACGTCCTGCGGATATACTGGAAGCCGCGAGGCGCAGGGGCTGCGCTTCATCCTCGTTCCAATTTCCAAGGCAGTCGCATGGCCACGAAGCATAAGAAATCCAAGGTTTATTTGATTGTTATCGCGCTGTTGGCGCTGGCTCTGCTGGGCTGGTACGGCTGGCAGGGCATACAAGAAAACGGCCCCGGGCCGGGTTTTGCCAGTGGTAACGGGCGAATCGAAGCTACCGAAGTCGATGTAGCCACCAAGTTGGCAGGCCGTATTGAAGAAATCCTTGTAAAAGAAGGCGATTTCGTACAAGAGGGGCAGGCGCTGGCCCGGATGCAGGTCACGACGCTGGAAGCCCAATTGGCAGAGGCGGAGGCGTCTCGCCAAGAAGCAGAGCATGCCGTGGCGGCGGCCAAGGCACAGATCGCTCTGCGCCAAAGCGATGTGGCGGCAGCGCAAGCCCTTGTCATGCAGCGCCAGGCTGAGCTGGATGCTGCCAATCAGCGCCTGAAGCGTTCGCAGTCTCTGGCGGGCCAGGGGGCTACTTCCCGCCAGCAATTAGATGACGACCGTACAGGTGCCTTGGGTGCAGAAGCCGCCCTGACGGCTGCCCGTGCCCAGGTTGTTGCTGCCGAAGCGGCAGTGCAGGCCGCCGAGGCCCAGCATATTGGCGCGGAATCCCGCGCACGCGCAGCCGCGGCGACGGTGGCCCGCGTTGAGGCCGATATTGCCGACTCTATTTTGCGGGCACCACGAACAGGACGGGTACAGTTTTTGATTGCTCAAGCGGGCGAGGTGCTGGCCCCTGGGGGCAAAGTGCTGAATCTGGTGGATCTATCCGATGTCTATATGACGTTTTTCCTGCCCGAAGTACAAGCGGGCCGCCTGGCGCTGGGCGGCGAGGCGCGCATCATTCTCGATACTGCACCACAGTTTGTGATCCCAGCGGAAATCAGCTTTGTTGCCAGCACGGCGCAGTTCACCCCAAAAACCGTGGAAACGGCTACGGAGCGGCAAAAGCTGATGTTCCGTGTGCGTGCACGCATTCCCCCCACCTTGCTTGAGCAATATTTGGAATACGTCAAAACCGGTTTGCCCGGCATCACCTGGGTCAAAGTGGATGACACGGCCGATTGGCCCGAGGAACTGACCCCGAACATCGGGCAATAAGGGTAAGGGGGCGGACCTTTGAACGACGGAACTCAAGCGATGAGCAGTCCGGGAGACCACACGTCCCACAGGCCGACTTCAGCCTCTCCAGGGTCTGTGGCGACACTACGTGACGTCAGTCTGCACTATGGCAAAACCGTAGCACTGGATGGCGTATCACTAGACATTCCTGCGGGCTGCACCACCGGCCTGATCGGCCCCGACGGGGTGGGTAAATCCAGCCTGCTGGCTTTGATTGCCGGTGCTCGCCGTATTCAGGAGGGCAGCATACATGTGCTGGGTGGAGACATGTCGCGCAAGCGCGAGCGCAACGCCAACTGCCTGCGCATTGCCTACATGCCACAAGGTTTAGGGAAGAATCTCTACCCCACCCTATCCATAGAAGAAAACCTGCAATTCTTTGGGCGCCTGTTCGGCCACGATGCGCAGGAACGGCGCCGCCGCATTGACTCCCTGACCCGCAGCACCGACCTTTACCCCTTTCTTGCCCGCCCGGCGGGGAAGCTATCCGGGGGTATGAAGCAGAAGCTGGGGCTATGCTGCGCCCTGATTCACGACCCTGATTTACTGATACTGGATGAACCCACCACAGGGGTTGACCCTTTGGCCCGCGCCCAGTTCTGGGATTTAATCGCCCGGATTCGCGGTGAGCGCGAAGGCATGAGTGTGCTGGTGGCCACGGCCTATATGGACGAGGCCCAGCGTTTTGATCATCTGGTTGCGATGGATGCAGGGCGTGTTTTGGCAACCGGCAGCCCGCAGGAACTGTTGGAACGCACATCCAGCACTTCTTTGGAAGAAGCCTTCATCGCCCTGCTGCCCGAAGAGCAAAAACGCGGCCACCGTGCGGTGGAGATTCCCCCGCTGGTCGACGACAGCGACGCCGAAATCGCCATTGAAGCCGAAGGCCTGACAATGCGCTTTGGCGACTTCGTGGCCGTGGATAACGTGAGCTTTCGCATCCGGCGCGGCGAGATCTTTGGTTTTCTGGGCTCCAATGGCTGCGGCAAAACCACGACCATGAAGATGCTAACGGGCCTGTTACCCGCGTCCGAAGGCCGGGCCTGGCTGTTTGGCCGCGAAGTGGACCCAAACGACATGGCCACCCGCGCCCGAGTCGGCTATATGTCGCAGTCGTTCTCTTTATATGGAGAGCTCACGGTTCACCAGAACCTGCTGCTGCATGCCCGCCTGTTCCACGTACCGCAGGAACACCGCGCCGAACGCATTGAAACCATGTTGGAACGCTTCGGCCTGCTCGATGTACGCGACGAGTTGCCTGCCAAACTGCCCCTTGGCATACGGCAGCGGCTTTCACTGGCCGTGGCCATGGTGCACAAGCCAGAAATCCTCATTCTGGATGAACCCACCTCAGGCGTTGACCCCGTTGCCCGCGACGCTTTCTGGCGCCACCTGGTGGAATTGTCGCGGCGCGACCAAGTCACCATTTTCATTTCCACCCACTTCATGAATGAAGCGGAACGCTGTGACCGCATGTCCATGATGCACGCAGGCAAGGTGCTCGACAGCGACCGCCCCGCAGCCTTGGTGGAAAAACGCGGCGCCCGCAACCTGGAAGACGCCTTTATCGGCTACCTGCTTGAAGCCAGCGAAAGCGACGCACCAACGGGGTCTGTCCCGGTTTTGGAAACCAAAACCGGGACAGACCCCATTAAGTCGCCCTCGTTCAGTTTGGGGCGGCTGTTGAGCTACTGTTGGCGCGAGTCGCTGGAGCTGCGCCGCGACCCTATTCGAGCCACGCTGGCTCTGGCGGGTTCTTTGATTTTGATGCTGGTAATTGGCTTCGGTATCAGCCTGGATGTCGAAGACCTGAGCTTTGCAGTGCTGGACCGCGACCAAACCACGCTCAGCCACAGTTATTCACTCAGTTTATCGGGTTCACGCTACTTTACGGAAAAGCCCCCCATTACCGACTACGCCGACCTGGACCGCCGCATGCGCAGTGGCGAAATTTCTCTGGCTATAGAAATACCGCCGGGCTTTGGGCGGGACATCAAACGCGGCACGCCCACACAGATTGGCGCGTGGGTGGATGGGGCCATGCCTTCGCGCGCGGAAACGCTGCGCGGCTATGTGGAAGGCATTCATACCCACTGGCTGGCAGAAACCTTCCCTCAAATTGTGGGCGCCAGCATCGCCCCCAATGTTGAAACCCGCTTCCGCTACAACCCCGACGTACGCAGCCTGCCCGCCATGGTGCCGGCGGTCATCCCCTTGTTGTTGATGATGCTGCCTGCCATGCTCGCAGCGCTTTCGGTCGTGCGGGAAAAAGAGTTGGGCTCTATCACTAATCTGTACGTAACCCCTGTAACCCGAACTGAGTTTCTGATCGGCAAGCAGATTCCCTACGTCGGCCTTGCCATGGTGAACTATCTGGCCATGTGTCTGTTGGCCGTCACCCTGTTTGATGTGCCCATGACGGGCAGTTTTCTTGTGCTCACCGCCGCAACCTTTATTTACGTTGTGTGCTCCACCGGGATTGGGCTGCTGTTTTCCGCCCTGACCCGCAGCCAGATTGCCGCACTCTTTCTCACCATGATAGGCACGCTCCTACCCGCCGTACAGTATTCGGGGCTGATGAACCCGGTGTCGGCCATGGAAGGCGGGGCCCGCTTGATTGGCGAAATCTACCCTTCCACCCATATGTTCGTGATTAGCCGCGGGGTGTTCAACAAGGCGCTAGGCATGGCTGAACTGCATGACTACTTCTGGCCGCTGATCATCGCTGTGCCGGTCATCCTGGGCCTGGCGATACTGATGCTGAAAAAGCAGGAGGCCTGAGATGAAACGGCACCTACTGAATATATGGAATCTGGGCGTCAAGGAATTGTGGAGCTTGTGGCGAGAACCCGTGATGCTGATCCTGATTGTCTACCTGTTCACCGTCGCGCTGTATACGGCCGCCACCGCCATACCTGAAACGCTGCATAACTCAGTGATCGCGATCGTGGACGAAGACCGATCTCCTCTTTCCACTCGCGTCACATCCGCCTTCTACCCGCCGCACTTCTTACCGCCAGTCATGGTCACTCATGCGGACATTGACCCTGGCATGGACGCAGGCGAATACACTTTCGCACTCACCATCCCGTCTGGTTTCCAACGCGACACATTGGCTGGCGACACCCCGTCACTTCAGTTGAATGTCGACGCCACGCGTATGTCGCAAGCCTTTACCGGCAGCGGATACATTCAAAAAATCGTCACTGATGAAGTGCGTGAATTCGTGGCCAGCCACCGGGCCGCGCAAACGCCTCCTGTCGATCTAGCCTTGCGTATGCGCTTCAACCCAACCCTGGAGCCCGCCTGGTTCGGCAGCGTCATGGAAATCGTCAACTCCATTACGATGCTGTCTATTATTCTGACGGGGGCCGCACTGATACGAGAGCGCGAACACGGCACTATCGAGCACCTGCTGGTCATGCCCGTCACCCCCACCGAAATCATGATTGCCAAAGTCTGGTCGATGGGGCTGGTGGTGCTGATCGCCACCACGGTTTCCATGACGCTGGTCGTGCGTGGCGCTTTGGGCGTGCCCATAGAAGGGTCGCTACTGCTGTTTTTTATAGGAGTGGGGCTTTCCCTATTCGCCACCACATCCATGGGCATCTTCCTGGCCACGGTGGCCCGCAGCATGCCGCAATTTGGGCTGCTGCTGGTTCTTACGCTGCTGCCGCTGCAATTGCTTTCCGGCGGCTCGACCCCGCGCGAAAGCATGCCGGAACTGGTTCAGACCATTATGCTTGCGGCGCCGACCACCCATTTCGTCAGCTTAAGCCAAGCCGTGCTCTATCGCGGTGCTGGGCTGGAAACAGTCTGGCCCTCGTTTCTGGCCTTGTTCCTGATTGGCGCGGTGCTCTTTACCTACTCGCTCAGACGCTTCCGTCACACCTTGGCTCGTATGACATAAAGTATCTAATTATTACATAATGTTATTATTAGAAATCTCTAATTAAATATTCATCGACCATGCCAACTTAGCAGGCAGGTCGGCTTTCCCCCATGCAGACAGCTACCCTGCTTGCTAGGCAAGCCCGCTTACAACGCTTGGCATTAACGGCTTTTTTACTTGTACTCAGTGGTATGGTCGCGCTATCCATCTTTATGGATTACCGCCAGGAACGCAGCACTGAAAGCCAGAGTCTAGTCACGCAAGCCCAAATCGTATCGGCGAATATCGAAATACACGTCACGAGCGTGGACCGAGTGCTTGAAGAAATTCTTGCCATGCAATATTTCACTGATCTGGAGCAGCAGCGTGACCACATGCAATCCCTGGTCAATGCCATGCCTCTGATCCGCTCCATCAGCATCCTCGATGCAAATGGCATACAAGTCATCGGCACACGCGACTCCAGCAACCAGGGCAACTTTAGCGGCCGCCCCTATTTTCGCAACGTCCTTGCCGACCCTCAGCCCTTGCGGCTGTATGTATCGACCCCTTATATCAACGTTAGCGGAGATTTAACGATCTCCTTCAGCAAGGCCATTCATGATAGAAGCGGGCGCTTCGTCGGAGTTGTTGCCGCCACGGTTAACCCGGACTATATAAAAGGCTTGATGCAATCCACGCTGTATGCCCCCGATATGTGGGCAGCCCTGCGCCATAAGGACAGCCGTGCCGCCATTCGCGTTGGGGGTGGCGGTGCGGCGGTACAACGCCATGACCCTCTGGCCATGGTGGGCGACAATCTCGAACCCCTCCCCCTGCCGCCACCGCTTTCGACCAATGAGTCTAGATTCATGCTGCTTGAAGGCGCTGACTCCCCCCAACTGACAGCGGCCAGCGCCATTGCAGGCTATTCGTCCATGGCCCCCTTGCCGCTACAAGTGGTGACCGGCCGCGACTTCCACTCGATCCTGGCTGAATGGCGCCGTTTCGCCTATGTCCAAGGCGGCCTGTTGTTGCTGTTTATTGTCATCACATCAGCCGGGCTGCTGTTTATCCAAAAGCGACGTCTTGGATATGCCATGCGGCGGCGCGACTATGTCCGCCGTATCCGGCACGACCAACGACGTTTGCAGGCACAAGAACAGGATTACCGGATCATTGTCGAACGCACCACTACGTGCATTATTCGGCTCGACTCCAACGGCAAACTATCTTATGCCAACCCTGCGTTTTGTAATTTGTTCGACATCGCTGGTGCTGATATCAGCAAGCTAAGCTTTTCCAGCCTGATGGCGCAAGAAGACACCAAAACGGCACAACAAAGCGTGTGTGCGACTTTAAAACACGCTGCCGAGCAGCAGTTGCGTACAAGATGCCTGACACCCAACGGCACCCCGCACATAGAATGGACCTTGTGCCCCGTCATCACCCCAAACCAAGCCGTGAACAATATCATCGCCATTGGCCATGATATTTCAGCCCATATCAGCCTGAACGAAAAGCTGCGCAACTTGGCCGAACGCGACGGGCTGACGGGCATTTTCAATCACCGCTACTTCAAGGAGGCGGCGGCCGGCCAAATAATACAGTCTCGCCATAACACGCAAGCCTTGTCCTTGATCGCATTCGACCTCGACCATTTCAAACGGGTCAATGATACATACGGACACCAGGCGGGAGACCTAGCTTTGCAGATCTCTGCCCGGAAAATGAGCGAAGCATGCCGGGAGCAGGACATTCCCGCGCGGGTCGGTGGGGAAGAGTTTGCCATTCTATTGCCCGCCACCTCGTTGGAGCACGCCATGCTAGTAGCACAACGGCTGCGCGTCACGATTCAGAACACCCCCATCCCCCTCGAAGACGGTGCTGAGTTCCACCTAACGGCCTCTATGGGTGTTGCGACGCTGGGGCCGGACGAAACCTTTGAAAGCCTGAGCAAACGCGCAGACCAAGCACTTTACAGCGCCAAACAGAATGGCCGCAATCGCGTGGAAGCGGCTGCTCCTTTATAGCGCCCGCCGCATCATGATGTGTTCAATACCGGCGTCTAAAAATACCGAGCCGTGCGCTTCAAAGCCATGCGCAGCATAAAAAGGCCGGGCTGAAACTTGAGCGGCCAGCACGACCTGCGGGAGACCCCGTCGCCGGGCTTCCTCCATAAGCCGCGTCAGTAGCAAAGAACCCAGCCCCTTACCCCGCTGTGATCGCCGCACAGCCATGCGCCCAATATGGCCGTCCGGCAATAAACGCCCCGTGCCCACCGGCTCACCATTGGCTGCATAGGCGACCGCATGCACGCATACGGCATCGTGTTCATCCTGCTCGTCTTGCACCGGCACTTTCTGCTCAACAACAAAGACTTCATGACGAATCGCGCTGGCATCCGCACTGCAGGCCTCCCAGTCGCCTAGCGTCACCCGATACCCTTCCAGAACCTTTGAGCCCTTCACCGTTTCGCCTCTCTGTTTTGACACATCATCTACGAAATCAGCAATATAGCGTGAGCATTTTCACGCTAGGGTAAATACCTATTTCAGGGATAGAACATCAGGCTAAACTGGCATTGCCGTCAAGGGATGGCGAGCGGCTTGAAGCCCTCTTATCGCACTATTCAATAGTGCACCACTGCCGCAACGGCAGTAAGGCCCCGCCTCAATGGCGGGGCCTTCTATTATTGGCTTCAGTTTCCCGCAAATTCTTGGTCAGGTCAGCAAACTGAACCTTTCCCCAGCATCCAACCGCTGCCGTTCATCCGCCCTGACGTTAAAGCGCTGTACTGAATCCACCAGCCCGACCGTCGCCTGCTCCAATTGCAGCATCGAGTCGTCTGCCAGGCCCAATCGCCCCAGGTTCTCATGCGCGATGGCGCTAATTTCCTTCACGATGCGGCCAATCTCGTTAATCAACTCACCTTGCTGCTCGCTTGCCTGGCGGCTTTCAGCAATTACGGCGGTAAGCTGCGAAATTCCCCCAGCAGGCGGCTCATAACATGCTCAGCAGCCTGGATGCGCGCGCTCCCTTGGCTGACCTGTGCGCTCGACACGTCAATCAGCGCACGGATCTCTTTCGCTGCGTCGGCACAGCGTTGCGCCAAAGAGCGCACTTCACCGGCCACCACCGAAAACCCTCTGCCTTCCGGCCCGGCTGTTTGCAAGAATGGTATCGACGGCGTGTTCCGCCCCTACCACCATGGACGCCTGACGCCTGACGCCCGACCCCCTGCCGAACTTGCGATGTGATGCCGGTGATGTTGCGCAACAGCTCATCAGTCAGCACCGCATTGCTGCGGACTTGACCAACGGCCCCGCTAAGCGATTGCAGTGTGCCAGACAGGGATTGCGCCCCCACGCTGCGGTACGCCACGCTATCGACATGGAGATCGATTGTGCCGTCCTCTGCACTGGCCATACTCGCTACCATCTGCTGCAGCTCGCCCGCTTGTACGGCATCACGCTGCAACCACACAGCGATATAGGTAAGCCCCACAGCAGGGGCAGCATCACCCGATCCGCGCGTTGATAGTGCGCAGACAATAGGGAATGGGTACTCGCCATCCGAAATCACCTGTATATAAAACTAAAGCCGCTTTAAGCGGGGCCGTTATATTAGAAGATTCTTGATAATTGAGACGGTAGAGTTTTGCAATTCATAACTATTCGCCCTTCTAACCGCCCTCTGCGACGCACTGCGGTAAGATTGCTGCTTTCTCCTGCCTGAGCCATCACGTCTGCATGAACACCGCCGCCCACCCCACCCCTTATATCCGCACACTTTATGTGGGCGCCTTCGTTGTTTTGCTGGCTCTGGGTGTGCGAGCCACCTTCGGGCTTTTCATGCCCGTCATGGGCGTTGACAAAGGGTGGGGGCGCGATGTCTTTTCCCTGGCTTTCGCCATTCAGAACCTGGTGTGGGGGGTAAGCGCGATTTTCATGGGTATGCTGGCGGATCGCTATGGCTCGGGCCGCACCATCGCCTTAGGCGCTTTGCTTTACATGTTGGGCATGCTGGGCATGCGCTATTCCACCGATGAGCTCTCGCTCTACCTCACAGCAGGAGTGCTTGTCGGCCTTGGGCAAGGAGGCACGACCTTTCCAATTATCATGCCTGTGGTCGCTCGGGCGGTGCCGCTCGCTTACCGTAGCACTGCCATGGGGATCGCCGCATCGGGCGGCTCTCTCGGCCAGTTTCTGGTTGTCCCCGGCGGCCAGATGTTAATTTCCAATCTGGATTGGACAGGCGCGCTGTGGGTGCTGTCGCTGTGTATCGCCATCGGCCTTCCCCTGTCCACGTTTCTTACCGGCAAACCAGAAGGGAGCCGCAGCAGCCAATCGCTCAGCAGTGCAATACACCAGGCTCTTACGCATAAATCCTTTCATTTCCTGTTTTGGAGCTATGCGGTGTGCGGCTTTCATACCGCATTCATCACATTGCACCTGCCTGCGTACCTGATGGATGGCGGCTTGTCTGCCACCCACGGCGCCACTGCTATCGCCCTGATTGGCCTGTTCAACGTAGCTGGGTGCTATTACGCAGGCAGCCTTGGAGGCCGCTATAGCAAAAAGGCGCTTCTGGCCTGGATCTATTTTCTACGCGCCTTCGGCATTCTTCTTCTGATCTCCCTACCCCCCTCACCCATGGTGACTTACGTGTTTGCCGCCTGGATGGGGCTTTTCTGGTTGGGAACCGTGCCCCTGACCCAAGGGCTGATCGGGCAGATCTACGGCCTGCGCTATGCGGCCACCTTGTCCGGCATCGTCTTTCTGGGGCACCAGATCGGCAGCTTCATCGGCGTCACCATGGGTGGTTACGCCTATCAGGCGACAGGAAGCTATACACTGGTGTGGTGGGTGGGCATTGTGCTGGCTGTGGTGGCTGCGATTCTATGCCTGCCCATCAAGGAAGAAACGCTCGCTCAGCCCGCCGCAGCATAAACCCCTGAAGGAATCTGGTCATGCCTTTTTCTTCGTCGCCCGAAGCATCGCATTCTGAAGCGCCTCCCGCTCATCGCCCCGGGCGGGTGTGGCGGGTAGCCCGCGTGCTGATACTGCTTGCCGTACTGGGGCTGGCTTTTGTCGGCCATTTGTCGCCCGCCATGAAGCTGCAATGGGAAAACCTCATGGCGCTGTGCGGCTTTTAATCAGCCGCGTCGCCCGTATCAGCCGTTTCGCTCAGCCAGGCATAGCGATTCCGCCCTGTGCCCTTGGCGACATACATGCCCCGATCGGCATGTTGGATTAAATCCCCCAGTTTCAGCGCGTCGTCGGGGTAGATGCCAATCCCGATGCTGACTGTAATCGAGAAACGCTGGTCAGCCACTCCCACCGGCGTCTGGCAGCTTTCTATCAGTCGCATGGCCAGGCGTTCGACTTCCTCATAGCTCTCGATACGCTTCATCAACACCACGAATTCATCCCCGCCCTGCCGGTAAAGGCTGTCGTTGGAGCGCAGGCGGGCCGACAGACGATTCGTGATCGCCACCAGTAATTGATCCCCCACCGCGTGGCCATGCTCATCGTTGACCTGCTTGAAACCATCGAGGTCAAGGTACAGCACGGCCACTTTATGGCCTGCCGCACCCGCCCTCAGCAGCGCCTGACGCCCGACCAGATCCAGCCGACGCCGGTTTGGCAGGCTGGTCAGCGCATCATGCTGGGCAAGATGGATCATCTTGTTGGCCATAGCACGCACAGGGCCGCTGTCATGGAAAACAACCACCGCGCCCAGCACCTGGCCCTGCTCGTTCAGAATGGGCGCAGCGGAATTTTCAATATGCATGCGTTCGCCGGCACGGCTTACCAGCACCAGCTCTATCTTGTTTCTGGAAGCCCGCCGACTGCTGAGCACCTCCTGCAAGGGGCACTGGCCAATGCCCTCGCCCGTGGCGGACTCCACCTGCATGACTTCTTCCATGCGTTTTTCACGGGCCTCTTCCAGGCTCCAGCCCGTCATGGCTTCGGCAGCGGGATTCAAATACCGCACCCTCCCCTCATGGTTGGTGGTAATCACGCCATCCTTGATGGATTCCAGAATCACCCGGAAACGTTCTTTTTCCTCAAACAGCGCCATTTCCGTGGCTTTGCGCGCTGAAATATCGGTAACCAGAAGGAAGAGCCCCTTTACTTCGCCATCTTCCTTGTCGGGAATCAGCGTGGTCAGGGTGTGACGCAAGGCGCCGTCGGCATCGACCAGATCGTGTTCAAACACCTGGGGTTCACCCGCCAGCGCCGCATCCAGGTAAGGCTGTGCGAAAAGTTTGTCAGTTTTCGTAACCTCGCTGACATGGCGCCCCACCATGTCTCCGGGCGCCAGCCCCAGCCACTGCTGGTGGGCAATATTGGCCATGCGGTTGACAAGCTGTTTATCCCAGTAGGCTACCAGCGCCGGCAGGCTGTCCACGATGGTGCGCAGTTCCCGTTCCGCCTGCCCCAGCCGTTGAGAAGTGCGGCGATGAGCCCTTAAATGCTGCTCGGCGAATATGGCCAGAAACACGCAAGCGGCCATCAGGGCCAGCGTGGCGCTTCCCAGCCACAGAGCATTGCGCTGCCAGTTCCCCAGTATGGTCTGAGAGGATTGCGCCACATTGATAATGATCGGATAACGGTTGAGTGTGCGGAACACATACAGACGCTCAATCTCGTCAATGGCGGCAATGCCGGTGAAACTGCCCTGCTTTTCCCTGGCAAAACGCTCGAAATTGGGTGTGCCCTTCAGCGACACCCCGAGATACTCACCTGTATACGGGAAGCGCACCAGCACGCTGCCATTGCTTGAAAAAACATTGATGCCGCTGTCGGCGCCCAGTTCAAAAGAAGAAAACAGCTCGTACAAGACAGACAGCTTCAGCGTCTGGACAATCACGCCGCCAAAGCTGCCATCGGGAAGGTTCCAGCGGCGGCTCATCGGCACGCTGGGCCGGTTGTCCATTGCGGAAAGAAACGGCGCG
Organism: Achromobacter sp. F4_2707; assembly: GCF_047501535.1. Lineage (NCBI taxonomy): Bacteria > Pseudomonadati > Pseudomonadota > Betaproteobacteria > Burkholderiales > Alcaligenaceae > Achromobacter > Achromobacter sp. F4_2707. Next base: position 123,821 of record NZ_JAZDRJ010000009.1, on the reverse strand, counting down.
CCGATAAAAAAACCGGCATCCGCGTGATCGCGGTGGGCTGTGAAGTAAGGGCGACCGCCAAAGCCCCAATCGCCCGGCGGCGGCGAACCAGAGGCCGCAAGAACATTGCCCTGGTTGTCCAGCACCAGCTGGTGTCCAAAACCGTTTTCGGGCACTGCGGCGAATAACAGGGTGTCGGGCGGCACCGTCAAAGCCGCATTCATGCCTGTTCTGCCGTGGCCCGCTGCCGCTTCCATCACCACGACAGAGTGCCGCAATGAACGATCAGCGGTTTCGAACGTGCTTTCCAGCGCATGCCCTACCGTGAACAGCAGGTTGGTGTTCGCTGTCTGGGCCCGCTGCCAGGTAGAGGAACGCGATTCCAGCAGCTGAATGAAAACCAGAACCCCGATACCCAACGCGATAACCGCCGAAAACTGCAGTAATCGCGACTTCAACCATCTTGATGGCATTCATTCCACCAATCGATATGAACAAAAGACATCATTTTAGGGCAGGATAGCATCCAATAAGCTATCTAGATTGGCGGAGATGGGGGTAAAAACACGCTATAACCCGCAAATACACAAACACCCCGGAAGGCCTAAGCCACCGGGGTGTTTGAATCGAGGCGCTTTACGCCATAAAGCCCAGCTTATTCAAACCAGGCTTATTTCAAGCTTTATGCAGCCTGAATCGACTTGGCTTGAGGACCTTTTTGGCCCATGCCGGAAACGAAAGAAACACGCTGGTTCTCTTCCAAGGAACGATGGCCTTCGCCAACGATTTCCGTGTAGTGAGCGAAAAGGTCTTTACCACCCGCTTCGGGGGTGATGAAGCCAAAGCCCTTTTCATTGTTGAACCACTTGACGATACCGAACTCTTTTTGAGTGCTCATGTTAATACTCCTGTTGATGTTGAGCGGAAATGCTCGGGCAGGACACCAGGCGTATACAGGCACTCATCGGCACATGATGTTGTGCTAACTGATCCAAATAACTAACCTAAATATTCACTTGCCAACAGCAGAGTAACCGGGCGGCACGTTGCGGTCAATGATTATCGTGCAAGATTTTGTGTTTGTGCACAATCTCGGACACACGGGCCGGAATTCCGCACCAAATAGCGCTTTCTTGGATCGGCACTTTCTTAGTTTCATATGCCGCACTTCATTGCACCATCAATAACCAAACTTGCTCGAAAGTTCGGACAGCGCGCATTCGAAGGATCGGGCATCACGCATATTTCAACACCTGCCCTTTTTCCGCCTCTTCAAAAATGCGACGCACGCGGTCCTGCCAAGCTGCAGCAAAGGCCGCTTTCTGTTCCTGCGTGGCCTCTTTATCCATCGCCATAAACAATCGAGGCATGAGATCTGACGGCGAGGGCACCTGCGATGCGTCAAAACTCACTGTCACAGCCTGGCCTGTGTCGACGCGCTCGAAGCGGATATCACCGTCGATAGGTTGATCAAAACTCATAAGGCCGCGCCGGACAAAGCGCCCGCGCAAGCCCTTGAAACCGGTATCCTCGGTAGCGCCCGTCAAAAATGTCACTACCCCGGCAATCACGCCGGTAACGCCTTCGGCGGCATTTTTCTGAAACCGGACAGCAACCTCACCGCGTATGGGGGTGTCATCGCCGTACAACCGCTTGAGCGCCCCCACCGTCATCAGCCAGGCGCCAGCCACCGTCGGGCACGAATGCCCTGTCAGCTTCACCACCTCGGCAAATGAATACTCGATCAATCCATCCTCGGCCGCCCCCAAAAACCGCGCCAATGGATCGCGCAAGATAACGGTAGGAATCGTGTCAAAAAAAGCCGGATAAGCCATCGCCCATAACCCTGAATATTTCTGTACAACCCACTGTACTGCAGGCGCTGCCATAGAACCGGATAAGCCCGCTTGAAAACATGGGTTCTTGCTGCTTGCATTCTAAAAAAACGTCTGTTATAGTTGCGTTCTTTGGCGCATTAGCTCAGCCGGTTAGAGCGACGGAATCATAATCCGCAGGTCCCCTGTTCGAATCAGGGATGCGCCACCAAGAATATCAAGCACTTACGCCAACCTCTCGGGGTTGGCGTTTTGCTTTCTGCTATTTGTGTAAGCACTTTGTAAACACTTTTACACAACGTGCAACTACGCAGTGACTGCATCGCACACTGCTATCTCACCGATTCCCCCCCATCCTGCCGGGTCTCTCAGAGTAGGAACTGAGCCTCCCGGACTCTCGCCAATGACAATTGCGTGGAGGAAGCCGTTGCGCTACAGCGCAATATGGTCGGCCTACGTTTCGTCTGATGCGTCACTCGGCAACTCCGCCGACCCGGCAGCGAGTAAATCAATCACATCGACTTCCAGAGCCTGTGCGATGCGCTCGAGCCCGTCAATACTGATATTCGTCACACACCGTTCAAGCTGGGACACGTAGGTCCTATGAAAGTCTGCCAGCTCTGCCATACGCTCCTGACTGAGGCCGCGCTCCATACGCAGACGCTTCAAATTCGTCGCAATTCTGGCGCGTGCGTTAGTCGGCGAAGTGGCAATACTTTTGTTCATCCGCGTAGAGTGGCGCACTACTGCTTTATCTACTACAGTATGTAACTCTACTGTTTTTAAATCTCATAAAGTCCAAATGAAGAACGCTTTGCTGGCTTGCATGCTCCCCTTCACACTTTCCGCATGTGTATCCACTACACAAGTTGCGCAAATAGATAGGGACACTTATGTGGTTTCGTCTTCATCTACCAGCGCTCTTGTCGGCACCCAGAGCCTGTTGTCTAACTCTGCCGCAACAGCGCGACAATATTGTTCGGAGCAAGGCATGGAGATGATGCAAGAAGGAGACCGCGTCATCGGAACAGGTGTCAACCGTCGAGAATTCATGTTTTATTTTCGCTGCGTAAAACGCTCGAGCTAAAAAGGCTCGCGGCACCCTGTCACCAGCAACCTTGCCTGTAAGAACAATCATGGCCCGGGAAATCTGAATCGAACCGGGAATCGCGGAGGCTGTTTGGTTAAAGTAAAACAGGTTCCGCAGCGGGTGCTGCAAGTTGTCGATAGTACCTTTCTTCGGCTTCTGCCGGCGGGATGTCTCCGATCGATTCCAGCAGGCGTTGATGGTTGAACCAAGACACCCATTCCAGGGTGGCCAGTTCCACGGCGGCCTTGGTTTTCCAAGGCGCCCTGCGGTGAATCACTTCCGTTTTGTACAGACCGTTGATTGTCTCGGCCAGTGCGTTGTCGTAGGCACTGCCCGTGCTACCGACTGACGGGTTGATTCCGGCTTCGCTTAGCCGGTCGGAATAGCGAATCGAAACGTATTGAGCCCCCCTGACGGAATGAAGTAGGGGACCGTCCGTCCCTGTGCATTTCCCTGCGGCTTTCTTGAGCATATTAATGACCAGTGAGAAATCGGGTCGATTGCTGGTCTGGTAAGCCACGATTTCACCATTGTAGAGGTCCATAACCGGCGACAAATACAGCTTCTTGCCTGCCACGGCAAACTCGGTCACGTCCGTCACCCATTTCTGGTTTGCTTGCGATGCAGCAAATTCGCGGTTCAGAGAGTTGGGGGCAGCCTCACCGAGTTCGCCCCTATAAGACCTGAACTTCTTTGCGCGCACGCGCGATTTCATGCCCATTTCACTCATAAGTCGCTGTACGGCCTTATGATTGACCAGATGGCCATCACGACGGATAGTCGCCGTGATGCGACGATAACCATACAGGCCGCGATGTTCCGCATAGACGGCCTGAATTTTCGCTTTGAGCTCGTCATGTCGACCAGGCGACCGCAAAACCTTGCCTGATAATAAAACGTGCTGCGGGGCAGTTGCGCAACATGCAGCAAGTCTGTCAAGGGAAATTCATGCCTCAGTTCCAGCACTATTTGCGCCCTTTGCGCTGCGCCAATTTCTTCGCTAGAACCAAGGCACTGACTTTTTTTAAGTACGCGACCTCCGCGCGTAACCGTTGATTCTCGCGCAGTAGTCCGTCTTCCGCTGACAGCTCAGATTCTGGCGACCGAGGCGACCTCTTTTTCTTTGTCGACATCGAATGGTCCAATGATGGAAGGCTCTGCGGCGCACGAAGCTCGCCGCGTTCATGTTGTTGCTGCCATAACATGATGCTATGAGGGTTACCGATATTGTAAATAGCGCCAAGCTCACGGTAAGACAGATTTTCAGCTGCCCTACGGTGCAGCACTTCCAGTTTGAACTCTTGTGTGTATCGGCCGCGCTGACGCACGAGACCGGCACTGCCATGGTGTTGGTATGCCGCCACCCAACTTCTGACGAGGCTGTTAGCGATGCCGTATTTGGCTGCGAGGATTTTGTATCCCCCTTTGCCCGCGAGGTAGTCACGAACCACTTTCAGTTTGAACCTGAGGTCGAATTTCCTCATATGCCCTCCAACGTTGTGTCCAACTCTTGGGGGTCAGTTCAAATCCGGTGTGATTCAGTCTGGATATTTTTGGTGTGGCGGCAGTGCGCCAAAGAACCTTAGAAGACCGAGTCAAGCACTACGCCCTAAGTCGTTATCTGCGCCAATGGTTGCTTATTGATAGCACATACGAGCGTCGCAACATCTGCACTCCCGAATACACCTCTTTTGCGTGCGACCCTGTCGAAGGTCTCGGGTGCACCAAACTACTGGCACTTATCGCAGAGTGGCTCGGTAACACTCAAGGCCTAGTTGCCGTTCCGGACACCCGTATCGTCAATCATTGACGCGCAAAATACTGTACCTATGCTTAAGTACTGCATGATGCCCGTGCAGCCGCTCTGCGCCGTTGCGTCCTACAAGTGCTGTTCTGCGTCCTGCCTTTGGTGCAAGATACGGATAACGTCCAAGCGGTCGGCGTAATCCAAGAAATAGACCACATGCGAGCCGCACAGGTATTTTTGAAAGCGCGGCAGCACTGAGGGACGGCCTTGCTTTGTTCCTTTAGCCAACGCATAGCAAGTATCCCGAATCGCGTCGGTGTAGCTGTCGGCTTGGTCCGGCCCCCACCTATCGGCGGTGTAGTCCCAAATCTCGCCAAGGTCGGCTTCTGCTGCGGGCGAGAACGCAACAGCTTTCATTGGGCTTCGTGCCCTGCGCGTTTGCGAGCCTTAAAAGCCTCAAAGTCGAACGGGCGCGGCTCGCCGGATTCAAGACCGGCGTTTAGCGCGTCTTGCAGCGCCTTGACCTTTGTTTCGTGTTCTTCCAAGAGCCGCAGCCCTGCCCGGACCACATCGCTTGCAGAGCCATAGCGCCCGCCCTGGACTTGGGATTCAATAAAGCTGGTGAAGTGCTGCCCGAGGGATACGGATGTGTTTCGCATGGGTTCTCTCCTTACGGTTCTACCATTTTATATTACTTATTGGTAAATCGTCGTGTCTTTACTGCTGCCTTTGCAGGTTGCAATACCTCTATGTGAAGCATCCAAGACAACTGAGGGGAGCGTCAGAACATCCGGTACTTTGCCAGGGGCAAGCCGTGCCTTTCTACCAAATCGTTGGAACTTCTCAGCGCTTCGTCGTTTTCGGCCAACCAACGCTCAGCCATGTCGCGTGTGTCTGCCTGCACAGCTCCTGCTATTTCTGCCCGGCTGACACCTGATGCTTGGGCCTGCCCATTGTGGACTGCAGGTCGGTCGTCGCTGATGGATGCGTCATTGGACACAGGAACGTGACGCTGCATAGAACACTCATGAGAAAAGAGAAACCCGCCCTGGGAGCACTGAACCGGCGCTGATGCTACGGCATGAAGTGTGGCGGGTATTGTTGGGAAAAATGATAGCAAATTTCGTAATTGATTTCCCTTGAATGCTGCGACACACCGCTGCTACACTGCTCTCAAACAGCTTGTAAGCCATTGATAATCAATATGAATTGAGGAATTCCTGTGCAAATTTACAGCATCAGGGATGCGCCACCAGAACAGACAAACCGCCCCGAAACCGCAAAGTTCGGGGCGGTTTTTTTGTGTGAGCCCTGCATCTCGTTGACAAAACGGCGTTCCTGCGCCACGGTACTCACCTCTTTAAAGCTAAGGTCAGGCTGAGTAAGCCGATATAGGGTTCTCCGGCAAATGAATTATCTGCTCTGGTTGTTCCCTGCTCTCACTGTCGCAGCGGCGGTGGCTAGCGGGCGTATCAGCACTACGCTAGCCGCATTTCTGGGGTTGGTTGTAGCGATTCCTGTTGCAGCCCTCACAGGGCCCGGGCTGTTCGGCGGCGAACAGTTAATGGTCGCACTAACCCGGGGTTTCTGGATTGGTCTGACCATCGCCCCGTATATTCTGGGAGGACTGTTTTTCTGGCAGATCGCTGTACCCGGTGCTCGACCTGGGGCCCAAGGCACATTGCCGGTGGAAACCAAAGCGCCCTCCTCGGCGCTAGCCCAGAGGCGCTTGCTGTTTTTCGCATGCTTTCTTATTGGGCCATTTGCGGAGTCTGCAACAGGGTTTGGTGTTGGCATGCTGGGCACCATTGCCCTCATTCGACACCTGAATATCAGCCCTCGTCACCTTATGGTGTTCGCCCTGATGAGCCAGACCTTGATTCCATGGGGTGGCATGGGCAGCGGTACGATGTTGGCAGCTGCGTATGCCCGTATGCCCGCTAACGAGATGGGCTTTTATTCTGCCCTACCTACCGGGCTGCTCATGTTGATCTGGCTCCCGCTGTTCTGGCGCACCGCCAAGCTGGCGGGCTTTAAGGCGTCGAGACGAGAATCTGTGCGGGAAGCCATCTGGATAAGCGTGGGCCTCAGCCTCTTGGCCATCGCAACGCTTTACCTCGGGCCGGAAGCTGCTCTGCTGGCCACATACGGGCCACTCATCGTCATCTACTACCTGTTTGAGCGCAGGCCGGACCTCAAACACACCCTTGCTACCTCTCGGAAAATACTGCCCTTCATATTGCTGATCAGCTCTCTGGCGCTCAGCCGCCTGGCCCCAGAGGCTCAACACACACTGAGCACAGTGGCTGCCGTGACCCCGTTCAGCGACCTTCCTGCCTGGCCTCCGCTATACCATGCGGGTAGTTGGCTCGTGGCTGGCGGGGTCTTGACGGCGTTATGGCAGCGTCGCGCCGCCTCATTGGCCCGGGAAGGCGTAGCCGCTTGGAACACAGGTAAACCCGCCGTGTTGGCGGTATTTTTGTTTGCCATGATGGCTGAGGTACTCTCTGCCGCCGGCATCTCCCAAGCGATTGCCAATGGCATGTTTGCCAAACTGGAGCAAGGGGCATTGGTACTGACCCCTCTGCTATCGGGTGCGTTTGGCATCCTGACAAACAGCGGTAACGCGCCAAACAGCCTGTTTATGTCGTCTCAGCTGGCACTGGGTATTCAGGCCGGGCTGGGAATCCCGGCGGTCGCCGCCCTACAGCATGTATCGGGCACAGCCATGAGCTCGTTTTCACCGGTTCGCATGTCCATTGCAGCGACACTGACACACGGGCACGGCCAAGAACGTACTGTCTACGCTGCGCTCCTCCCTTATATCGGCATGTGCTTCGCTCTGTTAGCGATGATGGCCTGCGCCATCATGCTGTGAGTTTCTAAATATTTCCTGATCTCGGTAATTACCCTGCCTGCTCGCAACTCGGGTTCCGTCAGCAACAACCGCCAGAATACAAAAAACAGAATAAAACAACTTTAAAATCAACAACCTATTTCTACATAAGGAATGCATAAACAATAGTCTTAGGGCTTTTTTTACATTCGGTATCCCTCATTGACGCTACCTATGGCATCGCCTATAAAAGCAACGCTGGTTCTAATAAAAGAAAAGCTAAAAAGTCATACTGCTGTTCCAAAGTACAGATCAACAAGGAGACACCGATGAAGAGCAGCTCTGCAGTCAGCAATACCGAAACTCCCGTACAAAATTCACGGCGCCGCTTTCTAGGAGGCGCGGCAGCCGGTACGGCAGCCGCCGCAACGATGGCCTTTCCCGCCATTGTGAAGGCACAATCCCCTGTCACGTTCCGCTTCCAGAGCACCTGGCCTACGGTCGATATCTTCCACGAATACGCACTCGATCTTGCCGCCAAAATTAACGATATGTCAGGCGGCGAACTCAAGCTCGAAGTTTTGCCCGCTGGCGCCGTGGTGCCTGCATTCTCACTACTAGATGCCGTTGCCAAAGGTACGCTTGACGGCGGCCATGGCGTTCTAGGCTACAACTACGGCAAGCAGAATGCGCTGGCGCTGTTCTCTTCCGGCCCCGCCTTTGGCATGGACGCCAACATGCTGCTGTCCTGGTACAAGTATGCGGGCGGAAAAGAGCTTCTCGATAAACTCTACGAGTCTATCGGTGTCAACGTAGTCTCTATCCTTTACGGGCCCATGCCCACCCAACCGTTTGGTTGGTTCAAAAAGCCCGTCACGCGCACTGAAGACCTCAAAGGCCTGAAGTTCCGCACCAACGGCTTGGCAATCGACCTGTTCACCGAAATGGGTGCGGCCGTCAACGCCCTGCCTGGCGGTGAAATCGTTCCCGCTCTCGATCGCGGCCTGCTCGATGGTGCTGAATTCAACAACGCCACGTCCGACCGTCTGCTGGGCTTCCCCGACGTTTCCAAGGTATGTATGCTGCAAAGCTTCCACCAGTCGTCGGAAACTTTTGAAGTTATTTTCAACAAGCCCAAATACGAGGCTCTGCCTGAAAAACTGCGTGCCATTGTCACCAATGCATGCGAAGCCGCCTCGGCCGATATGTCCTGGAAAGCCATCCACCGCTATTCCGAAGACTACATCAAGCTGCAACAGGAAGACGGTGTGAAGTTCTACAAAACGCCCGACACCATCCTGCAGCAGCAACTGCAAGTCTGGGATCGAATCGTGGAAGAAAAAGCCAAAACCAACCCAATGTTCAAAGAGATCGAAGAATCTCAACGCGCTTTCGCACAACGTGCTCTGGCATGGGACATGGACACCAACAACAACCGTCGCATGGCTTACAACCACTATTTCGGCCGTCGCCAGACAAAGAGCTGATCTTTCCATGTAGGGCTCTTAAACACCATCGCTCACAAAAGCTGATGGTGTTTTTTTGGCACCATATGCTCCTCTGGCGTTCTGCCCAGCAGTACTCAGGCGGACATATGGAAGATTCTCGCCACACCCACAGAGCGTTCCCGTACCCGGGAACATCCGTGCGGGTCGGATGGTAGCGCCGCTCGACGGCCACAGGTAGGTTCTCCATGCAGAAAGTGTTGTTCATCATTGACCGCGTGAATACCCGGATAGGCCAGTTTTTCGGTTGGCTTGTCCTGGCGCTCACGTTGTTCATTACCTACGAAGTCATATCCCGATACGTGTTCGCGGCACCGCACGCGTGGGCGTTCGACGCCATGAACATGATGTATGGCACCTTGTTCATGATGGCAGGCGCATACACGCTTTCCAAGAACGGCCACGTGCGCGGCGATGTGCTCTATGGTTTTTTTCCACCCCGCCTGCAGGCCGGGCTTGATCTCGCCCTGTACTTTCTTTTCTATTTTCCAGGAGTCATCGCCCTGTGCTGGGCCGGCTTCTACTATTTCGAAGAATCCTGGGCCATCAGGGAAACCTCAAGCCTCGCTTCCGGCGGTCCTCCTCTCTATCCTTTCAAGGCTGTCATTCCAATCGCTGGGCTCACTTTGCTATTTCAGGGGTTTGTTGAAGTCGTGTATTGCATCGCCTGCCTTAAGCAGGGCGCTTGGCCACGACGCGACCAAGACGTTGAAGAGGTCGATCTAGACAAACTGAAGGGCATGGTTAATGTGGGAGGCACGTCGCCCGAGGCCAATACTTCCACGTCGACACAGCGATAGCAAAGGAACTGACAATGAGAAAAGAAGTATGGTTCGGCTTGTCCATCCTGATAGCCATCGTGGTGGGCATCGCCATTCTGATGCCGTCTCCGGAGAACATCACCAACGGTCACCTTGGGCTGCTGATGCTGGCCCTCATCGTGGTCACGATTATGCTGGGCTTCCCCACTGCCTTCACCTTGATGGGTATGGGTGTCGTGTTCACGTATCTGGCCTACAGCCAGCTGCCCATGCAGACGGCCATTGAACAAACACTCGATCTCATGGTGCTGCGCGCCTATTCTGTGATGACCAACGACGTACTGATCGCCGTACCGCTGTTCATCTTCATGGGGTATTTGGTTGAACGCGCCAACCTGATCGAAAAACTGTTCAAAAGCATGCACTTAGTGCTTGCTCGCATCCCCGGCTCCCTGGGCGTAGCCACCATTGTTACGTGCGCGGTATTTGCGACGGCAACCGGCATTGTGGGTGCTGTCGTCACTCTCATGGGGCTGCTGGCTATGCCGGCTATGATGAAAGCCGGATACAGCGTCCGCCTGACAGCAGGCGCCATCACTGCCGGCGGCTGCCTGGGCATCATGATTCCGCCTTCGGTGCTACTCATCGTATATGGTGCCGTAGCCGGTGTATCAGTTGTTAAGCTCTATGCAGGCGCATTTTTCCCTGGCCTGATGCTGGCCAGCCTGTATGTGTTGTATGTCATTCTGATGGCAAAAATTTTTCCCAAATCGGCGCCCCCGCTATCCGAAGAAGAACGCCGGGTTGATTTGCCACCGTTTGCAGAAACACTCAAAGACACTATCAGCAACAAGGCGCTGCCCGCCCTGCTTAAGGCTATCAAGGGTAAAAACAACGCCGACATCCCCATGGCTGTCCTGCTGCGCAACCTGGCATTGGTCGTTTTGCCTGCCGTCATTTTCGTAGCGGCCATGAGCCTGACATATAAAGTTGTGACCGCCCCCGTCGTTACGGTGGATTACGGCTTACAGGAAATGGGCGGCTTTGGCAGTTTTGACGACGACAGCGACCTGTATGGCGGCGGCTTGGCCGAGCCTGAAGGCGCTGAAAGCCTGCAACCCATGGGGCTGGGCTTCGACGCGGCTGACGACACCACCGACGCCAATGCGCAAGCCGAGGCGGTAGAAGAATCCAGCGAGGCAGCCAGTCCCCCTCGTGAACCTGCACCAACTTGGTTCTGGATTGTTCTGGCCATCGGCACAGTCATCATGCTGATTTTCTACGTCATGTTTACCTTTGCACGGCTGGAAATCTTCAAGATGCTGATTGGGTCGTTCTTCCCGCTCGCCATTCTCATTGCAGCAGTGCTGGGCAGTATTGTGTTTGGCTTTGCCACACCATCAGAAGCTGCGGCCATGGGCGCCTTCGGCGGCATACTACTGGCGTTCGCCTATGGCCGGCTGAATATGGGCATGATGAAAGAATCCGTGTATCTGGCAGCCAAGACCAGCGCCATGGTGTGCTGGCTGTTCGTAGGGTCTGCCATTTTCTCGGCGGCCTTTGCTCTGCTAGGCGGGCAAGAAATCATCAACGCCTGGGTGTTGAGCATGGATCTCACGCCAGTGCAGTTCCTGATCATGTCGCAGGTGGTGATTTTCCTCCTGGGCTGGCCTCTGGAATGGACTGAGATCATCGTGATCTTCATGCCCATCTTCCTGCCCTTGGTTAACCACTTCGGCATTGACCCACTGTTCTTCGGCCTCTTGGTCGCACTGAACCTGCAAACTGCCTTCCTGTCGCCACCGGTAGCCATGTCGGCGTTTTACCTGAAGGGGGTATCGCCACCTCATGTGACGTTGAATCAGATCTTCCTGGGCATGTTGCCATTCATGGGAATTCAGATTCTCGCCATTGTGTTGATGTACCTGTTCCCGGGCATCGGTTTGTGGTTGCCTGAGGTTCTGTACTAAGTAAAGCAGTCCATGAGTTCGCGGGGCGGTCTATGACCGCCCCTTGTCATTTTCGCCGCGTATTCTGTGTGCTCACAAGACCAACACACATGCAATCAACGCTCAATCTCCAGCCGTTTGATACTCAACCCGTGTCAAGAATATCCGCGTATCTGCCAGAAAGCCCTGTCTTACCGTAAGATTGAGGGCTTGTTTATTTCGATCACACTATGAATATCCTTGTTGCAAATATCCCCATCACCGAGGCAGGCCTCGATCTTTTTGATATCTCCCCCACCTCGATGTGGCTGGAAGACTACAGTGAACTGAAGATACTCTTCGACCAATGGCGAGCTGAAGGGGTCAGGGATATTCGCAGTCACCTGCTGGCCGACCCAGAACGTATTAGCCAATGTTCAAGTCGTATTCGCCTGCTACGCGTCAACGCCCGCACCCTTAGCCTTTATGGGGCGCAAAGCTTTCAAGAGCTCTCCAATCAGCTCGAGCGCGTTTTTCGCGACGATATGCATACCGCACATATTGATGAACTGGAACAGTTGTGGTCGGGAGCGGGCCGCTTTCAGAGCCAGACAGTCAATTACACGCTGGACAACCGCCGGCTCGACTTATTGCTTAAGGGTGTGGTGCTGCCTGATCACGAAGAAAGTTGGGATCGTGTATTGGTTGTCATAGAGGACATCACAAAGCAGGAGTCGGCCCGGCGCCAAGTGGCCGCCAGCGAAGCCTACGCACGTCGTCTGTTCGAGAATGCCCCCGTGTCATTATGGGTGGCCGACTACTCGTCTATTCATAAGCTACTCACGGAAGTGCGGCAACGTGGCATTGTGGACTTTCGCACTTTCATTGAAGTCCACCCCGAGTTCATCCACCGCTGCCTCAATGAGTTGCTAGTTCTTGACGTCAACCAGCAAACCCTCAAGCTATTCCGTGCACCGGACAAAGCCACACTGCAGGCCCGTCTGCGCGACATTTTCCGCCAAGACATGCACTATCAGCTGCGGGAACACCTGGTTGATTTATGGGAAGGCACTTTGCACCAGCAAAGGGAAATGACCGGCTACGCACTTGACGGCCATGCGGTACACACGCATTTGCAGCTGTGGGTCGTACCTGGGCACGAAGCGCGTTGGGATCAGGTCATGCTTGCCTTTACCGACATCACTGCCCGCAAGAAAGCCGAACATTACCTTGAATACCTCGGACAGCACGATGTCCTGACCGGCCTGAAAAACCGCACCTTCTTTACTGAAGAAGTAGAGCGCATACGCCGCAAAGGCATATACCCCATCACAGCGATTGTCCTGGACCTCAACAACCTGAAGCGGACCAACGATGAAGAAGGCCATGCGGCCGGCGACAGCCTGCTGCGCCGCTGCGGTGAAATCATCGCGCAGGCCGTTGAAAAACCTGCGCACGCCTCGCGCACCGGGGGCGACGAATTCATTATTCTGATGCCGGGCGCCACAGAACAGGATGGCCTACAGCAAATGGAAGACATCAAAAAGCTTGTGGTCATTAACAACCAGTACTACGCCACTCAACAGGCTGTAAGCCTGTCTATGGGCATGGCCACCTGTGCATCCGCTGAATGGCTGGACGACATGCTGCGCCGCGCCGACATGGCCATGTATGAAGAGAAGCGCGAATATCACGCCAAAAAACGTTGACGGCGCCGCAACCAGCACAAGGGCAGGCCTAATAGCAGAACCAGAAGCCCTAACAACGAGCCCGAACCGGCATAGGACACACTGGACCAAAACAGGCCCAGACACATTAGGGCCAGCACCAGCGGCATAATGGGATACAGCGGCACCCGGAAGGGGCGCGGGTGGCTGGGGTCCTTATGGCGCAAACGAATCAACGCCAGTGCTGTCAGAAACATGAACAGCCAGAACACTGGCGAGGTATAGGCCACCATAGCTTGCAGGCCGTTTTCCGCAAGTGCGCCAAACAACACAAGCCCCAGGGTAATGCCCCCTTGCACCCACAGAGCGCGAACAGGCGTTTCGCGCTGCTGGCTCCAGGCCCCCAGTTTTTTTAGTGCGGGGACATCGCGGCCTAGCGACACATACACCCGGCCCCCCGTGAAAATGCAGGCATTAACCGTACCTAATGCGGTGCAACACACCAGCACGCTAAGCAGCACTGCCGCCCATGGCCCCGCCAGCAAACGCGACATATCAGCGCCCACCGCATGAGTGTTACGCAGCCCTTCCAGGCCGAACACCTGCAAATAAGCCAGGTTCACCAACACATACAGTGCCACGATGATGGCCGTGCCATAGAGCAGAACCCTGAGCATGTTCCGGCCCACATCGCGAATCTCCCCTGACAAATAGGCGGCTTCGTTCCAACCACCATAAGTCAGCAGCACAAACACCATGCCCATACCCAGCATGCCGGCCAGCTCTGTGAAGGAAACGACGCTAGCACCGGTGGCAGACACAGAAGCAGACGTGGCGCCTGCTGAGGCCAGGCTACCGTCGCCCAGCAACAGACCGCCTATCGCCATCGCGACCAGCGCCAAAACCGACCCAACTGTAAGCACCCACTGCACGCGCCGCGACTCCATGCTGCCCAACACGTTAAGCACTGTGAGCGCAACCACCACGAGCGCGGCGTATATTGCCGGGCCATGATTGCCCAAAGGAATCAGCACCTGAGCATAATCGCCAAAGATGAAAGCCACTGCAGCGATGGCTCCCGTTTGAATAATGGAGCACCGCGCCCAGGCGAACAGCAAAGCGACATCAGCGCCCCATGCTCGGCCCAAAAATGCGTATTCGCCCCCCGCGTCGGGGTAGGCGCTGCCGAGTTCGGCGTAGCACAGGGCGCCAACCAACATAACTAAGCCCCCCGCCACCCACAGCCCCATATAGGCCGCAGCGGAGGGCGCATTCATGGCGACAAGAGGCGGAAAGCCGAATATCCCGATACCCACCACCACCCCAACCAGGATGGCGACGGCATCCCACACCGACAACCCTTTGTTAAGCGGTGTAGCACTCGTACCCGGCGTAGCAGCAACTGAAGCTGGCACTGCAGAACCCCCGCTCACTGACGCGAACCTTTCCAGTTCAGCACCTCGGCAGCGCCCGATGAAGCGACTTCGGATATCAGCATGCGACCAACGACTTCAGGAGGAGTAGGAATATAGGGGACATCTAACGAAAAACCCTGCGCCGACGCCACTGCGGCCATAAGCCCTGAACGCGTCACAGCAGCCAGATTCGCGTGGTGCAACCCTGCCAACGACAAGGTTTTCGTCATACTGTCTCCAATTTTTTAAGCTATTAGTAAGCTACGTTATAACGGACGAACGCGACAACTTCAATCGTACAGGCCTTATTTCAGGAACTTTCTCTTGCTTGTTCTTTCTCGTCGCCAGGCATTGTCTCCATCGCCTGCAATGCCTCTTGTTCTGTTCGATGAAAACGCACCTCTTCCCAACGCGTAAACACGCGCTTCATGCTTTGCTCAACTTCCAGTTTGGCCCCAACAATATGAATCTTTAGACCTTGCTTGCGTAGCCGTTCGAACAGCCGGGCGACTACCTCCAGCCCCGTGGCATCTATCAGGTTCACGCCCTGCATGAAGATAAACACACTGCGCAAATCGCCCCGGCCTTCGCACAGAGCCAGTATCCGGCGCTCAACCGCGGGAGCGATCAGGTAATCGAGTGAGCAGTCAGGCCGCACCGCCAGACAGTTTTCGCTCAGAGGGGGGAGTTTCCAGAAGTGCCGATCACGCAGGCTGAGATCAGGGTGGCGACCCAGCTCAACGATACGCGGCCGGAGCCGCCTGCGCACAAAAATGAGCAGCGATAGAACCAGACCAGCACAGATGCCCCAATACATAGAAGGTGCTGCCGCATACGTCACAACCAGTGTTGTCAGGGCCACCAACAAATCACGCCGTGAAGTCTGCCACAGCCGCTTCCAGGGTTGAAATTGGAACATGCCCAGCACCGAACCCACCACTATCGCTGCCAGTACCGCCTTTGGCACCCAGGCCAGCACCGGTAGGCCCACCAACAGCATCACAGCCAATACCAAGGCGCAAAACACGTTCGACCAGCCGGACTGAGCGCCCGCAAAGAGATTTAATGCCGAACGAGAAAACGAAGTGCTGGTGGGAAACGCCCCACATAGTGCCGCGCTTAACTTGGCAGCGCCCTGCCCGATCAGGTCTTGATCACGGTTCCAGCGCTCACCCGATTGAATGCTATCCAAACGAGCACTGGCGGCGGTTTCCATAAAGCTCACTAAGGCAATCACCATGGCTGGAAAGACCAATTCGAGCAATTGCTCCAAGCTCAAACGCCCTGGCAGCCCCAGTGACGGAAAGCCGCCTGGCAGCGGCCCGACAACCTCCACTCCTTTTTCATCCCACCCCCACAGCCATGCTGCACCAGCAGCAACTAGCAATAATAAAAACACGGCGGGAAGTGAAGGCCTTAGTTTTTTGCAGACCAGAACGAATACCAGCGCGGCCGTACCCAACACAGCCGAAGGCAGATGCCAAACGGGAGTTGCCTCGCTCCCCCACCCCAATGTCAGCAAGGCCGGAAGCTGGGAAGTAATAATAAGCAGTGCTGCGGCCTGCGTGAAAGCCATAAGCACCGGCGCACTGACCAGATCCATCAGCCAGCCCTGACGCAAAAAACCCAGGCTCATCTGGAACACACCACTAAGCAGTGCGAGCCAACCCGCCAGCACAACCCACTGTGTGCTGCCGGGTTCCGCCATGCCGGACAAGGCCCCGAACACCAGCAAACATGTCAAGGCGGTCGGCCCGACGGCCAGCCGAGGTGTTGCGCTGAACAAACTGGCCACCAACGTGGGAAGTAAGGTTGCGTAAATGCCTGTCACCAGCGGCATACCCGCCAGCCCCGCGTAAGCCACGCTTTGTGGCAAAGCCATAAGCCCTACCGTCAACCCGGCCAAAAACTCACGCTCAAAACGCTTAAGCGTTAAACGCGGCCAGTTCAAAAAAGGCAGGTAGCGCTGTATCGCCATGGGTTAACGGAGCAGTTCATTCGGGGAATGGAACGATTGTCGCACGAGAGCGACACACGGGGCAGCGGGTTTAAGCAGCCTTAAGCTTGGCGCGTATCCGGGCGACGGCCTGGGAGCGTAATTGTGAGATGCGACCTTCCGTCACACCCATGACAGCTGCGATTTCTTTCTGGTTAAGGTCGTGCTCGAACTGCAACGACAACAACAGCTTCTCTCGTTCAGGCAAACCCTCAATAGCCTGCACCACAGCCTGGTGCAAGTTATGCGACATCAACAGGCTTAAGGGGTTGTCCTGGTGTTGGGCAATGTCTTCTTCATCGGCTGCCAGCCGCTCAAGGGTTTCCCGCCCCTCATCAGATGCCAGATCTTCATAGTGCACCAGTTGCACTCCGCTGGCCTCGTCCAGCATGGCATGATATTCGGGTAGCGAAACGCCGAGCTCTGCTGCGATTTCTTGTTCTGACGCTTCACGTAGTTCGCGTTGCTGCACCCGTTGCACAGCGGCTTCGATATCTCGCGCCTTGCTGCGTGCGCCCCGCGAAAGCCAATCCTGACCGCGTAATTCGTCCAGCATGGCACCCCGTATGCGTGTGGTGGCGTACGTTTCGAACTTGGCGTCTTCCTGGGCCTGGTAACGACGCACGGCATCCAGCAGCCCCATCATCCCGGCCTGCATGAGGTCGTCGAGCTCCACATTCGCGGGCAGTCGCGAGGCCAGTTGCAACGCCAGCCGACGGACAAGCGGGGCGTGTTCAGCGATTAGTTCATCTTCGTTTAAAAGCATGCGTAGCTAGCGGGCAGAATCCTGCAACAAACATTGTGACGCGGAGCACAACAAATCAACGGCGAATCTAGGTATCATTTCTTTACTTGTTCAGCGTATCAGAACCATACAAATATCAGCACAGGGCTAAAGATATTCAAATAACTGCCGTATACGCTTCTAGAAGGATCTATGCGCCCGCCTATAACAATAGCAGCCCGTATCAGGAGTCAAAACAATGGTTGATTCTATCTCAAGCAATATGGCCATGCCGCTGTCAAGTGTGGCTGACGCCGCGTCTACGCAGCGCCCCGAACCGGCCGTACAGGTCACCCGTACAGAAAGCGCCCGAAACGACGGCAACGCCACAAGTCAACAACAGGAGTCCCACAACAGCGCAGAAGGCAGTTTTGAAGAAATCAACGCTGCAATGCGCGCATGGGATACCGGCATGCGTTTTGAAATCGACGAAGATACCCAAAAACT
This sequence comes from Achromobacter sp. F4_2707, assembly GCF_047501535.1. Lineage (NCBI taxonomy): Bacteria > Pseudomonadati > Pseudomonadota > Betaproteobacteria > Burkholderiales > Alcaligenaceae > Achromobacter > Achromobacter sp. F4_2707. The sequence continues at coordinate 105,831 of NZ_JAZDRJ010000009.1, read as the reverse complement.
CGTGGTATCTGTTATCGATAACGAAACCGGCGATGTCCTGCGGCAAATCCCCAGCGAAGAAGTCCTGCATATCGCCAAAATAGTTGCGCAGTTCCAAGGGAAATTTATCGACGTCAAGGCCTGAGCCCTGACACCAGTAAACGAGCGAAGTATCCAGCCATCAACGGCTTGTCGCTCAGAATGAATCAACTAGGTTTCGCCCATAATAGGCGGATACGGAGTAAGCTATGTCCACACCCATTTCATCCATCGGCGTCGGGTCGGGTCTCCCGCTCAACGAACTGCTGGAAGACTTGCGAAAAGCAGAAAACGCCCCCCTGGCGGCCTTGCAAACACGAGCCGATAAAGAATCCGCGCGTTTTTCCGCCTACGGGACACTCAAGTCCGCCATTGATGCCGTCTCCACGGCGGCGTCTGCGCTGGGCAAGGGCGAAACCTTCCATGCCGTAAAAGCCAACGTGACCGGTGACACTTTCACCGCTACCGTCGAGGCCGGCTCCGGCGCCATCGCGGGCAAGCACAGCATTACCGTTAACCGGCTGGCCACAGCACAGGTCATGGCCAGCGGTCAGGCCTCCGTCGAAGCCGGTAATAAGCCGGTTGCCGAGGGCGCTACCGGCACCGTCAATCTCAACTTCACCGTGGGCACTGGCGACGGCGCCACCAGCCATTCCTTGTCGGTCGCTGCCAATGCCTCGCTGCAAGATATTGCCAAAGCCATCACCGATGACGCCGATCTCAACTTCAGCGCCACCCTGATGAACGACGGCGAAGGCTTCCGCCTCATTATTTCCTCCAATGAAACAGGGGCTGCCAACACCATCACCGGCATCAGCGTTGTACGCCCCGACGGCGATACGGGTACGGGCGATATTTCTCGCCTGCAAGACATCCTTGATTACGAGGCCGGCAGCGTCAATGAAGACGGCATGAAGGCCACGATTGAAGGCCGGAACGCTGAAGCCACCATCAACGGCATCAAGGTCACCTCCCAGAGCAACGAACTGAAGGGTGCCATTCAAGGCGTTACCCTTACCCTGAACAAGGAAGCTGCTGAAGGCGCTCAGCCCGACTCTCTGCAACTGTCGCGCAACGATTCCGTCGCCACCACGGCGGTCAATAACTTTGTCAGCGCTTATAACGCGCTGCAAAGCACCATCAAATCGCTCACCTCCTACGATGTCGACGCCCAAAAGGGCGCCGCACTCAGTGGCGACAGCCTTGCACGCCGCGCACAATCCCAAATGCGCGACGCCCTCAACGGCCTGGCAGCCAATGGCCTCACGCTGTCCTCCATCGGCATTACTACGGATCACACCACAGGCAATCTGGTGGTGGACGAAAAGAAACTCAACGCGGCCCTGACGGAAAACCGGGCTAACGTCGAGCAGCTGTTCGCTGGTGAAACAGGGTTGAGCAAACGCGTCACAGCAGCCGCCGAAGTCTTTACCAAGAGCGATGGCCTGATCAAAACCTCGCAAGACGGGATCGAGCGCACCCTGAAGCTGCTGGAGAACCAGTACGACGCCACCCAGGATCGCATCAACGAAAAGATGGAAACCTATCGCCGTCAGTTTGTGCAGCTCGACAGCTTCATGGCACAAATGAACGGTGTCAGTTCCTACCTGACCACCCAGCTCTCCATGCTGAACAATCTGAGCAGCAGTAACAAGAAGTAGCCCTGATATGACTTATGCCCCACCCCGCGGACTTCGCCGTCATTCTGCAAACGCGTATGCCAGCGTAGGCCTTGAAACACAGGTTCTCAGCGCAAGCCCTGAACGTCTCATCACACTGCTGTTTGATGGTGCCCTTTCGGCTATTGCAAAAGCGCGGCTGCATATGCAGCAAGGCAATATTGCTGAGCGGGGCATGGCCATCTCCAAAGCCATCGACATTGTCGATTCCGGGCTAAAGGCTTCTGTCGACCGGGAAGCGGGCGGCGAACTCGCCACCAACATGGTTGCCACATACGAAGTGGTGCTGCACAACCTGATGCTGGCCAACCTGAATGCTGATGAGGAAAAACTCACGCTCGCAGAAAACGTACTTAAAGAAATCAGCTCCGCCTGGCGTGAAGCCTGCGACACACAGCCAGAGCAGCCCTCCGTACAGGTTCGCTCATGAACGCTCAACCCGACATCCTGAGCCACTATCAGGTCATCGCTCAACTCTCCAGCCGTATGCTGACCGAAGCACGTGCCAGTCGGTGGGATGCAGTATTTGCGCTGGGTGAGCAATATCACGAAGCCGTTGAAGCCTTGCGCAATCTTGATCTGCACTCGCTTGAAGAGCGTGCTGCGCGCAAGAAGCTGCTGACGCAGATTCTCGACGACGATGCCAACATCCGTCGCCTGGCCATGCCTGAACTGGAGCGCCTCTCCGGCCTGCTGGGCAACGTAAAACGCCAGCACCGCGTGCTGCGCACCTACTCAGGCACACTGGCCTGAGCTGAGACATGAGTGTTAGCGGTCCATCGCCGCTTGGCACCTTAATGGTGCAACGGGTCGAAGGCACAATGGGTGTTAACGTCGCCCAACAAGCCAATATCGCTACAGGCGCAAGGCCGGATGCCGTTACCCAGCCCGGCCAGCCGGACAAAAATGAAGCGGTCAAGAACCCGCCCCCAAAAGAACAAGATGCTTCCCGGCAAACGCAAGGGCGTCAAAGCAGCCTCGCCGCACTGGCGCGCAACGATCCTGATATAGCCCGGTTACTGGCGGCGCGTAATGCGCCCATGACGGCCTACACCTCTTCCGCGCCTACCACCCTGGGGCAAGCAGCAAAAACCATTCTGGCGCTGTTTCAGCTATTTCCCAATACACAGCCGGCCGTCACGGGCCGGGCGCCATTACTCAGCCATGCACCGGGTCAAGGTGCCGCAACGGTGCAAGGCCAGGCCGTCGCTCCAGGCGCCTCTGCGGGCACCACTCCCATCAACCCCGCGGAGGGAAACCTTGACCCTCGGGCTGTCGCAGCTCTGGCGCAACGCGCTGCGGGTGGCGGACAAGCTGCCGCACAAGCAGCTGCCAACATGGCGCGGGCCGCTGCCACAGCCACCTCGCCTTCTATTTCCGGCTCAGCCGGCCCCGCAAGTGCAACCGGGCCCGGCTCGCTTATTCAAGCCCTTATGTCAGGCAGCCCGCCCCCGGCCTCCAGCGGCATGGCCGGCCAGCTCGCGCACGCATTGTCACAAGTCATGCAAACCAGCGGCCTGTTCTACGAGTCTCACCTGCGTGAATTCGCCTTTGGCCAACGCCCCTTAGCGCAAATACAGCAAGAACCCCAAGCCCAGGCAGGACGGGAAGCAGCGACTCAGCAAAGCAGCACTGCCCAATCCAGGGGCGGCGCTGAAACTGCCACCAATCAGGCACAGTCCACAAACCCAACCTCTCAAGCTCAGAGTGCAGCACAAGCCAGCCAGGCCGTCGCACAACTAAGCGGCGCCCTGCTAGGCATGGACCCTTCCACCCATGCACTGGTACGCCAACAACTCGAAAGCCTGGCCAATCAGGCCTTCGCTTGGCAAGGCGAGGCTTGGCCGGGTGGCGATCTCGAATGGGAAGTGCAGCGGCGCGAGCCTCGGGAAGGCAGTGAAGAAATGGACCAATGGTCCACCCGCCTTAAACTCAACCTACCTGGTTTGGGGGAAGTCGTGGCCCGGCTATCGTTAGCAAACACCCAACTGGCCATGCATTTGGCCGCACCCGACGCTGCCGGCCTGATGGCCGACCACACCAGTGTGCTGCGTGAAAGGCTGGGCCTGCACGGGCTGCAACTCAGCCAACTCACTATCTCGCGCGAAAGCGAACAAGACGGTAGGCAATCATGAGCGATACCGACGACACCTCCGCCGTATCGCCCAACACCTCTGCCGCACGCTCATCTGCTGTCGCTATCCGTTACGACACAAAGGATGACGCGCCCCGCGTGGTTGCCAAAGGCTATGGGAACATTGCCGACATCATTATTCGCACCGCGCAGGAAAATAACCTCTACGTGCATGAGTCGCCGGAATTGGTGGGCCTGTTGATGCAGGTGGATCTGGATTCGCAAATTCCACCGCAGCTATATGTAGCGATCGCAGAACTGCTGGCCTGGATCTACAGCCTGGAAGAAAAAACCGTTGAACAGCCCGTTGAGACAGCGGCTGAGCCGGCCGCCCCGTCGGGCGACTAACCTTCTGCTCTCGCCTTATACAGGCATGCTGGAAATTTCCTGATAGGCTTGGATCAGCCGGTTGCGCACCTGCAAAGTGGCCTGGAAAGCGATGCTTGCTTTCTGCATGTCGACCATGACATCGTTCAGAGAGATATCAGGGGAACCCGCCTGGAAAGCCTGAGTTTGAGCGTTGGCGGTATTCTGCATTTCAGAAACCCGCGAGAGCGAACGTTGTAGTTCGGCTGCGAAGCCGCCCTGCTGCTCTGCCACCATATCGCTGCGTGCCGGCAGATTGGCTGCGGCTTGCGCCACTTTCCGCATCTGAGACAACACGTTTTCTATTGCGGCAAGATTCTGTATGGTCATGAGATCAACTGAAATAACGGTGGAATTACCGAATCAAGACAAACTGTGACCAATATACCGGACAAGACGGGGCAACAAGCTTGTCATCTACCGGCATTTTCCCCCGCTTTTCATATAATCGCGGCACGCCGCAACCTTCGCAACACTGTAAAATCAGTCGCGTTAAATGTTTTGTTACAAAATTGGTCTACCCTGCCCAGAGTCGTGTATAGTGCGGCGCAGTTCCGACCTCGCCATTTTGCAAAACGTTTCATACGTTATAAAAGGCACCCAAAACGCGTGTTTTTCCGTCAATGGTCGTTAATGCATCCAGGCCATAATACAGCCTCTCCCCATTCTGTTTTGCAGCATGTACACTTTGCCGATCAACTGCCACAAGCGGGCCATCCAGCGCCGCGCTACCCGTTTCCGAGGCCATAAATGAGTCGTATGGCTGAACTGACGGCACGTTTTCCGGCTCTCCAGAAATTAGGCACCATTTCCCGCTCCGTCCAACTCGGAGCGCTTGCTGCCGCAATTATTCTGCTGGCCATCGTCGCCCTGTGGTTTCGCGGCCCCGATTACAAGGTGCTGTTTTCTAACCTGCAAGATCGCGATGGCGGAGCCATCATCAGCGCCCTGGCGCAGATGAACGTGCCTTATCAACTCACGGAAAACGGCACTGCCATTCTGGTGCCTGCTGACCGCGTCCACGAAACCCGACTGCAACTGGCTCAACAAGGCCTGCCGCGCAGCGGTGAAGCCGGCTTTGAGCTCATCGACCAAACCCGCTTCGGCGCCAGCCAGTTCACCGAACAAGTCAACTTCCAGCGGGCCCTCGAAGGCGAACTCGCCAGCTCTATTCAGGCACTGAACGCCGTTCAACATGCCCGGGTACACTTGGCCTTGCCGCGCGAAACCCTGTTTGTGCGCGACCGGCAGCCGCCATCCGCGTCCGTCCTGCTCACCTTGTATCCGGGTCGCATGCTGAGCGAAACCCAAGTGGCCGCCATTGCCTGGCTGGTTTCATCCAGCGTCCCTAACCTGGCTGCCGACAACGTCTCGGTGGTCGACCAAAACGGTCGTCTGCTTACCGCCCCCGCAGGGTCTGGCAGTGGTGATGCCACCCGTCGCGACCTCGTCAGCGAAATCGAAACGCGCACGGTGCAACGCATTCTGACTCTGCTCAACCCCATGGTGGGTAGCGGAAATGTCCGCGCACAAGTCAGTGCGGATGTCGATTTCTCGCAGCGTGAACAAACCTCTGAGGTCTATCGCCCCAACCAATTGCCTGGGCAGGCCGCCGTACGCAGCCAACAGACCAGCACCGCATTGCAAGGCGGCGCCCAACCGGCTGAAGGCGTGCCGGGCGCGCTGACCAATCAACCGCCGCCCACACCCGTCGCCCCCATCAACCAAGCTGATCTCGCGGAGCAGCCGCTTGGTCCCGATGGCGAACCCATTGACGGCGCGCTACTCGAAAATGCCATTCCCGCGCCCGGCGTCGCCGAGCCCGCTGCGGGCATCGCCAGCCCTGCCGCAACGCTGTTGAGTGGTGCCCAGCTTGGGCCGCAAGGGAATGCGCGCAACGATGCCACCATCAATTACGAAGTTGATCGCACGATCAGCCACGTTAAAGACCCAATCGGCCAGTTGCGCCGCCTGTCTGTAGCAGTTGTTGTGAACTATCGTGATGTCGATGGCGAGCCTCAACCCCTGCCCGCAGAAGAACTCGAGAAGATCGATGCGCTGGTCAAACAGGCCATGGGCTTTACCGCTGAACGGGGTGACTCTGTCAGCGTGGTCAACAGCCTGTTCAGCGACGATGGCCCCGCCGCCCCGCCTTTCTGGGAGAACCCGGCCTACATCGATTACGCTCTACAGTTGCTGAAATACATTCTCATCATTGCAGCAGCCATATTGCTGTGGCGCGGCTTGGGCCGTCCCATCCTGGATAACATGGCAGAAGCCAAGGAAAGGCTCGAAGAGGAAGCGCAGGAGCTCGAAGAGAACCGCGCTGCCCTGGAAGCCGCCGAGCGTCGTGCCAGCGAAATGACCCGCTACCAGGAAAACCTGGCCACAGCCCGTACGCTGGCCACCAAGGATCCTCGCGCCGTAGCCATGGTGCTGCGCTCCTGGATGGAGAAGAAAAATGTCAACTAGCCCCGCGCAGTCTGAAGCGCTTAACCGCTGCGCTATTCTCGTCATGTCTCTGGGCGAGGATGCCGCCGCCGAGGTGTTCAAATACCTGAGCGCCCGCGAAGTCCAGCAGATCGGCATGGCCATGGCGGGCCTCAAGCAAATCACCCGCGGCGATGTCGATAAGGTTCTGGAAGAATTCCGCACCGAAGCCGATCAGTTCATGGCCATCACCCTGGGTTCCGACGACTACATCCGTTCGGTCCTCACCAAAGCCTTGGGCTCTGATCGCGCTGCCGGTCTCATCGAAGACATTCTTGAAGGCACAGACGGCGCCAGCGGCATCGACGCCCTCAACTGGCTGGACGCCCAGAACGTGGCCGAACTCATCGTTGACGAGCACCCGCAGATTATCGCTACCATCCTGGTTCACCTTGAGCGCGACCGCGCTTCCGATGTGTTGGCCTTGCTGCCTGAGCGCCTGCGCAACGATGTCATGCTGCGCATCGCCACATTCGGTGGTGTCCAGCCACAAGCTTTGCAGGAACTTACCGAAGTCCTCAACAACGTGCTGTCCGGCCAGGGGGCCAAGCGCAGCAAAATGGGCGGCGTGCGCGCTGCGGCGGAAATCCTCAACTATATGTCCTCGGCCGAAGAAGAATCGGTGGTGGCCAATCTGCGCGAGCTCGACAGCGATCTCGCCCAGCGTATCGTCGATGAAATGTTCGTCTTCGAGAACTTGGTCGATGTCGAAGACACCGCCATTCAGCTCATCCTCAAGGAAATCGACACCAATCAGCTCACAATCGCGCTCAAGAGCGCGCCCGAAGAGCTGCGCGAAAAGTTTTTCAAGAATATGTCCAATCGTGCTGCCGATATGCTGCGCGACGACCTCGAAGCCCAAGGCCCGATCCGCATGTCGCGCGTGGAAGAAGAGCAAAAGAACATTCTGGGCGCCGCCCGCAAACTGGCCGAGGCTGGTCAACTGACGCTCTCACGCGGGGGCAACGACGAGTATGTCTGACCAACAAGGCGCTCTCTACGACTCGGGCGGTCACTGGCGCCGCTGGGAAATGGAGTCCCTTGATAACGACTCTCCTGCCCCGGCCGAAGAGCCTATTGAGCCCGAACACGCTAGTACCCCTAGCGACGTCTTGCCCGACCCTGCGGAAGTCTTGGCTGAAATCGAGAAACTGCGCGAAGCGGCTAAGGCACGCGGCCATGCCGAAGGGTTTGCCGCCGGGCATGCACAGGGACACGAAGCAGGCTATGCAGAAGGGCTGGCTCAAGGCCAAGCCGAAGGCAAGGAAGCAGGCTATGCAGAAGGTCGGGCAGAAGGCATAGAGCTCGCCCGTTCTGAAGCTGAGAGAATTCAGCAACTTGCGCTCGCGTGCGCCCAAGCTATCGAAAATCTCGAAGCAGAAACGGGCCAGGCGCTCATTAACCTGGCTGTCAGCGTTGCCCGGCAAGTGCTGCGAAGCACGCTAAAGGCGGAACCCGAACAGATTCTTAATGTTGTGCGCGAAGTACTCCAGGTCGACGGCAGCCACCAAGGCATGCTGAAACTGCGTGTCAATCCCGCCGATCTTGAGCTGGTTAACGAATACCTCCAACAAAATGGCACGGTTACTCGTTGGCGATTGCAGCCCGACATGAGCATAGATCGGGGCGGATGCATTGCCGAAACGGCCTTGGGCAATATTGATGCCACCTTGCAAACACGCTGGCAGCGGGTTGTCTCCACGCTGGGCGCGCAAGGCTGAGGTTTTACGCCATGTCGGATCGCCCGCAACTCCTCATTACCGCCGGTGAGCGCTGGGCTGCCCTGCTTGAATCGGCAGAGCAGCGCGTCGCAGCGGTCGAATCATGGCATGTCAGCGGCCGTATCACACGCGCCACCGGCTTAGTGCTGGAAGCCACAGGGCTGCGGCTGGCTGTTGGAGCCGCCTGCAAAATAGAAATGTCGCCGGGTGGGCGTCATTGGGCCAATGCTGAAGTCGTGGGCTTTCACGACAACACGCTTTACTTGATGCCGCAGACAGACATCACCGGTTTGCCACCGGGCGCCCGCGTTGTGCCGATTGAGCCCTCCGTACAAAGCCGCCTGACTCTGCCGCGCCACCGTAGCGAAAACCCCGGTCCTCCACCAGTTCTGTCGCAACATTTGCCCGTGGGAGACGGCCTGCTGGGTCGCGTTCTTGATGGCGCCGGGCGCCCGCTGGACGACCTAGGGCTATTTGAAAACATCCAACCCGCATCGCTGGCCGCACAGCACATCAACCCCTTGGCCCGCGCGCCGGTCGATACCGTACTTGATGTCGGCGTGCGTGCCATCAACGCCCTGCTGACGGTGGGCCGGGGCCAGCGCATGGGGCTGTTCGCCGGGTCAGGCGTTGGTAAGAGTGTGCTGCTGGGCATGATGGCTCGCTACACCTCTGCTGATGTCATTGTGGTCGGCCTGATCGGCGAACGGGGCCGTGAAGTCAAGGAATTCATTGAGCACAACCTCGGGCCGGAAGGCCTGCGGCGTGCTGTCGTAGTGGCCGCCCCCGCCGATGTCTCACCGCTGCTGCGCTTACAGGCTTCCGTCTATGCCACACGCCTGGCCGAGCACTTTCGCGAACAAGGCAAGCATGTGCTGCTTATCATGGACTCCCTGACCCGCTACGCCATGGCTCAGCGCGAAATCGCGCTGGCAATCGGCGAGCCGCCGGCAACCAAAGGGTACCCGCCCTCTGTCTTTGCCAAGCTGCCCGCCCTGGTTGAACGAGCCGGCAACGGCGCGCCGATGGGCGACAAGCCGGCAGGCTCAATTACTGCCTTCTACACCGTACTTACCGAAGGCGACGACCAGCAAGACCCGATTGCCGATGCCGCGCGGGCGATTCTCGACGGACATATTGTGCTGTCGCGCACCCTGGCGGAATCCGGCCATTACCCTGCCATTGATATCGAGGCCTCGATTTCTCGTGTGATGTCGTCGATAGTTACAACGGAACATATCGCGCTGGTACATCGCTTCAAACAAATGATGTCGCGTTACCAACGCAACCGCGACCTCATCGCCATAGGGGCTTACACGGCGGGTAACGACCCGCAAATCGACGAAGCTATTGCCCGCCACCCTCAGCTGGAAGCTTTCCTCCAGCAGGGCATGCATGAGCGTGTCGGCTATGAAGAAGCCGTCGAACACCTGGAAAACCTATTTCAGTCTTCCCGAAAACGCAACCTTGCAGGCCAGGGCCTGCACGATTTGCCAAGATGAGGTAGCCTGCTGATATGCCGAAAAAGCCTTCTTTTGACCTGCTTATCGACGTCACCAGCGAGGCGGTAGACGAAGCCGCTAAAGTTCTGCAGAAAGCCGCCAGCGAACGCGACAAAGCACAGCAGCAACTTGATATGCTGCATAATTACCGACTCGATTACGCCCAGCGCTTGCTGCAAAGCACCGAAGTCGGTGTAACCGCCTCGAACTACCTGAATTTTCGCCGTTTCCTCAACACATTGGATGAGGCGATTGTGCAGCAAAATAATATAGTCGCGCATTCCGAGTCGCAACTGACAGCCGGTCGCCGGCAATGGCAGGCTGAAAAGCAGCGGCTCGGTGCCTACGAGGCCCTGCAGACACGCCAGCGGCAGCAACAGGTTTTGCGCAACGCTAGGCGGGAACAGCTCGCCAACGACGAAATTGCCGCCAATCTTTATCGCCGCGATAACGGCAAACATTGACAGGCCCTGAATGAATACGCCCACGCTCATCAGCATTCTTTCCAGTCCCACCGGTAGCGCAGAGCCCGCCAAGCTGCGCCAGTCGGTCGATTCCGCTCATGGTCTGGATTTTTCACGGCTGCTAGGCGAAAAACGCAGCCCCATTGCCGCGTCTCAGCGCCCTTCGCAAAACAATGTCAGTCGCACGGCCCACACACCGCAGCGCTCGAATCAGGCACCAGAACGCCCCGAGGCTCGCAACCAAACCAGCCATGCCGGCAATTCCGCTTCCTTCAATGCGACTGCTACCGTAAGGCATGAAAACACTTCGGCGTCTCCGCAGCAGCCCACAAGCGGCAGCGCCCAAGCAGGTGCACTCGAAGCTGCCGACACCCCGGTCTCCGGCTCCAATTCCGGCGGCCACGCATCCCTGCAGGTAGCCGACCAGCCCAACGCCACCCAGGAAAGCGGGCAGTTGGCCCAGGCTGCAGCCGAAGCGGGGCTTTCGGGTGCCCATGCGCTTCAAGCAATGCAGAATCCCGCCGTTGCCCCTCTACTGCAAGGCAGCAGCGAACACTCGGCACCTCAAGCCCAGATGCCTGGCCTCGCGGCCCCCGAAAAGGTTGCGCTTGCCCCCGGCAGTATCCCCCTGGCAGGCTTTGAGGCCGAAACCAACATCCTGCCCGACGCCACCGATGCGCTGCCCCGCGTTGCCGCCGGCACTCAACCCGCAGCAACCGCCCTGCCCGCCACGCCGGTTCAGGCCGCGGTAGCCCAAATTTTTAATGGCGCAAGTGCCGCACCGTCTAAAGCAGCCATAGCGACCACGCCGTCGGCGGCAAACCTTGTCGCTGCCCACGTTCAGCCCCCCGCTACCGATACCGTCAATGCGGGCGCTGCTGCGCTATCACTACAAGAGTTCACTGCCATGGTTGCTGCGGCGCGCGATACGTCCGGCACGGCATTGCCTATCGTCGCCAGTACCACCGTGCCGGGCGCCGCCCCCCTGTCACCTGCGTCCGTACCCGTCGGTTTGATGATGCCTGTCGGCATGCAGCCGGGCCAGGCTCCCACCGTAACCATGCCGGGAGCAGGAATCCGTGCCCCGCTTGGCAGCCCGCAATGGCCCGCCGAACTTGGCCGCCAATTCATCAGTATTGCGCAAGCCCCCAACAACCTGGGTAAAGTCGCAGAATTGCGTCTCGACCCGCCAGAACTCGGCCCGCTGCGCATCACCATCAACCTTAACGATAACGTGGCGCATGCCGTTTTCAGTTCGCCTCACGCATTGGTGCGGCAGACCGTAGAAAATGCGCTGCCGCAATTGCAGCACATGCTTGAACAAGCAGGTATTTCTCTGGGGCAGGCAAACGTCAACGATCAACACGCGTCCGGCCAGGCCTCCCAAGACCAGACCCCGGCAGGCCACCAACATGCCCAGGCTTCTGGCAGCGCTGAGGCTGCGGGAGGTATTGCCGGCACTGGCGATACTCCGGCCCGGCCCTCCAACCCGAACGCCCTGGTTGATACCTTTGTTTAGCAACATGCAGTGTCCTCTGGGCTTAACAAGCTATCAGTTGATCGTTTTCCCACTATTCAAGTCTGACTTGATGCACAATGTCACACTTGAAATTAATCGGCTTCCTTTCGCGTAACAAACTCAGCATTTACGATGGCAACCGCAATAAAAAAATCCTCCGGCTCGGGCTCTAACAAGCTGGGAAAACTGATTCTCGGGCTGCTGCTCGTCGTTCTGATCACGGGCGCCAGTGTGGCGGGCACTTATTTCTTCCTGCAGAAATCCGGCGTTCTCGGGCCCGTCATGGCAGACGGATCAGTCGAAACGCGAGCTCCCATCGCGCCTTTACCCGCCCCCATTTTCGCGTCTTTGGAGCCGTTTACTGTCACCCTGCACGACGAACGCACGACACGCATTCTCTACTTGGCCATCACTCTGCGCCTGGTCGACGAGCACTCGCGCACCATGGTGACTGAATACATGCCTGAAGTTCGTGATCGCGTACTGCGCCTGCTCTCGGTGCAGAACCCCAGTTACATCCAGACGCCCGAAGGTCGAGAAAAGCTGGTACAAGATCTCACCCAGTTGCTGCAACGCCCTTATCTACCGCAGCCACGCGGCCCGGAAATTTCCGCCGTCCTGTTTACGGCCTTTGTGGTGCAGTAATGTCCTACCAAAGCCTTCTTTCGCAAGACGAAGTCGACGCCCTGCTGGCTGGTGTCACAGGCGAAAGCGAAACCCCTGAACAGAAAGAGGCCGACGCCTCGGGTGTCCGGGCCTACGACCTCAGCTCGCCTGACCGTGTCGTGCGTCACCGCATGCAGACGCTCGAACTCATCAACGAGCGTTTCGCGCGGCGCCTGCGCGGGGCCATGCTTAGCTTTATGCGACGCAATGCCGATATCACGGTCGGCAACCTGCGTATCATGAAGTACACGGATTTCGAACGTAACCTGCCGGTGCCCAGCAACCTCAATATGGTGGCCCTCAAGCCTTTGCGGGGCGCGTCGCTATTCACCTTCGATCCCAATCTTGTGTTTCTGGTAATCGACAGCATGTTCGGCGGGCACGGCCGCTACAACACGCGCGTCGAAGGGCGTGATTTCACCACTACAGAACAGCGCATTATCGGCCGTCTGCTGGAAATCACCCTGGAAAGCTATTGTTCGGCTTGGGAAAACGTCTATCCGATCGAAACGGAATATATTCGTTCGGAAATGCACACCAAATTCGCCAGCATCAGCAGCGGCAACGAAATCGTGGTGGTCTCCACCTTCCAGATTGAACTGGGTGCAGCCGGCGGGCAGTTGAACATTTGCCTGCCCTATTCCATGATTGAGCCGCTGCGCGATCTTTTGACTCGCCCTCTCCAAGAAGGCGGCGCCAATGAAATCGACCAACGCTGGACCCAGCAACTATCACGCGAAGTGCGGGCAGCCGAAGTGCAACTGGCCGCTGAGTTTGCGCAAATCAACATGACCGTGGGCGAACTCATGCGCCTGCAAGTCAATGACCTTCTGCCTATCGACATTCCTGAAACTGTCACCGCCCACGTAGGCGGTGTGCCCGTGCTTGAAGGCAATTACGGCACCTACAATGGAAAAATGGCGATACGGGTGCAGAAGATGCTGACCTTGTCTCAACCCTATACGACTGTACGTAAAGAAAAAAATGACTGATCCCACCCAAGACCCATCCAAGGACGACGCTTCCGACGACGAAATCGACTGGGCAGCGGCGATGGCCGAACAGGCCGCGGGCACGCATCAGTCGAACCAGGCTGAAGGCCTGGCCGAGGCTGCAGACGATTGGGCTGCAGCCCTGGCTGAACAAACCGCAGCCGAAACGGCTCAACAGGCGGCCACCAGTGCAGAATCACCTGCAAAGGAAGAAGCTACGGTCGAAGCGACTGCCACATCCGCAGCCAAGGACCTCTTCAAACCGCTGGTGGATACTCCGGCTGATACCGACAGCGACATCGAAATGATTATGGACATTCCCGTCCAGCTTTCGGTGGAACTGGGCCGCACCCGGCTGACCATCCGCAACATCCTGCAACTGGGCCAGGGCTCTGTAGTCGAGCTTGACGGCTTGGCGGGCGAACCCATGGATATCTTCGTTAACGGCTATCTCATCGCTCAGGGCGAAGTCGTGGTCGTGGACGAAAAATACGGCATCCGGGTCACCGACATCATCACGCCCGCAGATCGCATCAACCGCCTGCGCAACCGGCGTTAAACCATGAGCGAAGCCGACGTACTGCGCGTCATCGTCACACTAGTATTCATCCTTATGGTGATACTGGCAGGCGCATGGGCAGTACGTCGCAGCGGGCTGGGGCGTAGCGGCGGAGGTAACCAAACGCTGCGGCTGCTTGCCTCGCACAGCCTGGGCAATCGCGCCTGGGTCGCTATCGTCGAGGTCGAGGACGCCCGCCTGGTGCTGGGCGTAACCAGCCAGCAGATCAACTTGCTGCATACACTGCCGCCCGGCGCAACAGAGACCGACCCGACCACAGGCCCTTCCAGCCCCTCGCCTGGCTTTACCGCCGCCCTCGCCCGCGCGCTGAAACGGCGCTGACCCCAACATGAATCGCCTGCTTTTCCCCGGTTTTCTACTGGCGCTGCTTCTTGTCCTGCCCGGGCTTGCAACGGCGCAAGCGACTTTTCCCGCCCTGACCTCCACGCCCGGCCCAGACGGCGGCCAGACATGGTCTTTCAATGTCGAGACGCTGGTCCTGATGACCACGCTGTCTTTCTTGCCCGCCATGCTGTTGATGATGACGGGCTTCACGCGCATCATCATCGTGCTGAGCCTGCTGCGCACCGCCATGGGCACCAATACATCGCCGCCCAACTCCGTACTTATTGGGCTGGCCCTATTCCTGACTTTTTATGCCATGTCGCCGGTGTTCGATCAGGTCTATGACATCGCCTACCGGCCCTTGAGCGACGGCAGCATCAACTTCCAACAAGCCTTGGAACTGGGCAGCGGGCCCATGCGTACGTTTATGCTTGAGCAAACCCGCGAAGCTGACTTGCTGATGTTTGCCAATATGGCAGAACTCCCCGCCCTCGCCTCGCCCGACGAGGTACCTTTACGGGTGCTCATCCCCGCTTTCGTAACCAGCGAACTCAAAACTGCTTTCCAGATCGGCTTTACCATTTTCATTCCCTTTCTCATCATCGACTTGGTTGTTGCCAGCGTACTGATGTCCTTGGGTATGATGATGGTGCCTCCCGTCACGATTTCCCTGCCCTTCAAATTGATGTTGTTCGTGTTGGCTGATGGGTGGCACCTGCTGCTGGGCTCACTGGCTCGCAGCTTCTATCTTTAGGAGACCTCCATGACCTCCATGACTGTCATGTCCCTGATCTACCAGGCCATGCTGGTAGCGTTGAAGATGGCCGCCCCCCTGCTGCTTTCCGTTCTCATCGTCGGCCTGGTCATCAGTATTTTTCAGGCGGCCACCCAGATCAACGAAATGACACTGGCCTTCGTACCCAAACTGCTGGCCGGCGGGGCTGCGCTGGCACTTTTAGGGCCGTGGCTGATCACCACTATGGTGGACTATATTCAGTCACTGATAGGGATGATTCCACAACTGGTTCAGTAAGCCCGCGTGATTTCCGTCACCATCGACCAGCTTTACGCCTGGATCAATCTCTTTATCTGGCCGTTTGCCCGCATTGCCGCCATGGTGGGCTCTGCCCCGCTGCTGAGCGAATCCGCCATTCCCGCCCGGGTAAAGGTGGGCCTGTCGGTCATGCTGACCTTAATTGTGGCGCCAACTCTTGGGCCCATGCCGTCGCTTTCCACTGCCTCGTGGAGTGCATTATGGATTCTTGGCCAGCAGATTCTGATTGGCCTTGCGCTCGGGCTCACCATGCGTATCATTTTCGCCGCCGTCCAGACCGCCGGCGAATTTGTCGGCTTGCAAATGGGTCTGGCTTTCGCCTCGTTCTTTGACCCCGCCACGGGCAGCAACACAGCGGTACTGGCACGAATTCTGAACACCGTCGCCCTGCTGACCTTTCTGACCATGAACGGCCATCTGCTAATGATAGGCGGCCTGGTTCGTACATTTGAAGTGCTGCCCATTACCATTACCGAACTTGATGTCAACGGCTGGGGGGTACTAATGGAATGGAGCAGGCAAATCGTGGTTTCCGGCCTGCTGCTCGCCCTGCCCGTGATGGTCGTATTGCTGACCATCAACCTGTCGTTGGGCATTCTGAACCGCACTGCCCAGCAATTGTCCGTGTTTGCTGTTGGCTTCCCTATCAGCCTGACAGTGGGTCTGACCATTCTCACCGTGGTACTCCCCCAGATCAGCCCCTTCCTGGAAAGACTGTTCCAAGAAGGCTACGACACAATGGGGCAGTTGATCCAAGCCCTGGCCGGCCAGTAAAGTCGGGCGACAAGGGTTTCCCCTTACAGTTTCACTGCTCGACCGCCGGATCTACACCACCGCGCCTTGATCACGAGAGCTTCACGGTGTTTTGCCCGCTCGCTCTGCTCGGCAGTGCCTTCTATCCGGTTCTTGGCCATCGGCTCGCAGCTTATGCTCCACGCTTCCTTCCCACGTTCGGTCACCCTCAGGCAGTTGTGCTTCACTTCGTTCGCTGTGATCAACTTACGGGAGGACTTGCACGTCCAGGAGTGCGCCCATCCTGGGCGCACAAAACTAAGCCCCGGTCAAGCATTAGCCTGACCGGGGCTTTGAGCACTTGCTCACGGCGTTATTCAGAGCGCTTGTAAAGACTGGCTACCGTAGGACGCTTGCACTTGCAGAGGTTCGCTTTCAGGGCTGTCAATGATTTCCGAAGAATTGATCTTGAACACAGCCACTGCTTCAGCCAGACGGCTGGCCTGTTCCTGCAAGGAACCCGCAGCAGCGGCTGCTTGTTCGACCAGAGCGGCATTCTGCTGAGTGACGCCGTCCATTTCCGTCACAGCACGGTTGACCTGCTCAATGCCTTCGGATTGTTCGTGCGACGCAGAGGAAATCTCGCCCATAATGGTGGTAACACCTTCCACAGAACCCACAACCTCCTGCATGACGTCACCCGCCTGACGCGCCTGACGCGCTCCGGCATCAACCTTGGCCTGGGATTCATCAATCAGTTCTTTAATTTCCTTAGCCGCCTGGGCGCTGCGCTGGGCCAAGGATCGCACCTCACCCGCCACCACGGCAAAGCCCTTGCCCTGCTCACCGGCACGTGCGGCTTCCACCGCAGCGTTCAATGCCAGGATGTTGGTTTGAAACGCGATGCCATCGATAACGTTAACGATGTCTACCATCTGACGCGAGCTTTGCGAAATCTCGCCCATGGTGCTTACCACGGCCGTGACGGCTTCGCCGCCGCGAATCGCGACAGAAGAGGCGCCCTTGGCCAAGCGATCAGCCTCGATGGCGTTCTCGTTGTTCTGACGCACGGTGCTGGCCAGTTGCTCCATGCTTGCGGCAGTTTCCTGCAGAGCAGCAGCCTGCTGTTCGGTACGGCTGCTTAGGTCGGTGTTGCCCTCATAGATTTCGCGTGAACCCATGTTGATTTCATCCACACCCTGGCGCACTTCGCTTACCGTGCGGGTCAGGCTGTCCTGCATACGGCGCAGTGCCGCGTACAGCACACCAATTTCGTTGCGGGAAGTCACCTGGACGCGCTGGGTGAGGTCGCCGCTGGCGATGCGGTCAAAGTGCTGGCCGGCTTGTACCAACTGACGTACCACCGTGCGGCCGAACATGATGCGAATGACAATCATCAGCAGGAAGCCCAGTACAACAGCAATCGCCATGGCGGTCAGCGCCCGCATTAAAGCTTGTTCGGCTTCGACGAAAAAAGCGTCACGAATTTCGGCCTGCTTGGTGTTGAAATTGTCCACCGCGCGCTGAAAGCCGTCTGCGCGAGCTGCTCCAAATTCGTTATTGACGAAATAGAAGGTAATGTAGTCGGAGCTTTGCAGCGCCTGCACCATCGGGTCTACGGCATCATCAATGTAGGGCCGGTAGGCGCCCACAATACGGGTCGCCTCGCGGCGCTCTTCACCCATGTCACCCATGGTTTCCCGGAAGGCGACAAAGGTATTGCTCACCGACTCCAACTTTTCTTTCACCTCCGCCATGGCTTCCCGGCTCCGCTCGCGGCGGGACATATCACCCGTATCTTGCGCTTCCTGCTCAAAGCGCGCGGCCGATAACAGCCCGATACGAGCTGCCATCATGTCAGATCCGATACGGGCAACAAGCTGTGAGCGCTGATCCTGCTTCTCCAACTGACGGATGGTGTCCATGTTCTGCCACAAGAAATAGCCGCCCAGACCGCCAACGGCGATCAGCAACACCATGAACAGCCCCAGGACCCCCATCAGCATGGTGCCTACTTTGATATCGGCCATGCGGAATTTTTGCCTGGTTTTTTTAACTTTACCCTTTTTACTCTTGAGAGCTTTGACAGGCTGCGTGAGCATATCCGGGTCGGTCGGATGAATGGCATGGTCTGACATACTGATCTCTGATGATGAGGCTAACGGAAAAAACAACCCTACTGATTCAGCCTGTAGCTGACTGTGGGTTTAAAAAAAGGCCGTACAGTGCCTGGTGGCTGCACAGGGAAGGCCGTGGCGGAAGCAGAATGCATGGCGCCGGATTCAGAAACGGAGGCCGGAACGGTATTGGGTGCTGCGGGTTCGCGCTCCCCCAACGGCACGACATCTGGCCCCTGCTCTGCAGGAGTAGGGACCGTTTTTTTCTCAAAATGAGCGGCAGGAACATTGTTGCTTTTGACTACACGCAGATATCGACCGTGAGGATCGAACGCCAGCCATAGTTCCTGATTGAAATAGATTGCGTCGGTGAGCACCGTAGACGTGTGCGCCCAACGTGCCGTGGCTGAACCATCGAGTTGACGGTAGATATTGACGGGCGCGCCATGCAGTAGCTCCGAGGCTTCCGCAAAGGTGGTTTCTCCTGGCACTAAAGCACCTAAACCGGTGGTATCGAACCTGTTGCCGGTTGTACTGCACCCCGCTAATACGATGGCTGCACCCACCAAAACGGCATGGGGCCAGCGGATGTGCGTGGCGGGTATTAAATGACTCATAGGAAAAACCAAATGCGGCTCGGACACACATACTTACTAAAGCATGTGTAAATTGCATAAATGTAAATAGTAGTATACCGAATCAATCGGGAACATATACGCGGTTAAACCACGTATAAACCCTTAGATCATCGAGAAAAACTGTGATGGGGTGGGCTTGATGTGAGGCGTGTAGGCAGTGCTTTAGGCTACGAGCCGGCCGGAATCTCGGTGGTCTGCCGAGACGGGAAAAAAGAGAAGTTGAGGCAGGAAAAGGGGGACCAAGATACAGGGGCGACTATTCTTAGCCGCCCCTGTTCTTCAGCCATTACCTGTTCATATTGAACAAGCTGGTGTTCTGAATTTTCTGGAAGGCTGTCGCAGCCGCTTCCAGCGCGGTAGTACGCAGCTGCAATTGCGTAATGGCCGTGTAGTAATCCAGATCTTCAAGCTGCGAGAGCTGGTTACGGTACTCCATCACGCGGCTGCTGCCACTGGCATTGAGCGCCTCGACTTCGACCATACGCGTGCCCACAGACGCCGACACCGATTGGATATTGTCGTAGGTCACGTCAATGCGCTGCAAAGCAGAGTTCAGGGAGTTCTGGAACTTGGCTGCGCTGACCGGGTCGGTGGTTGGCGTCGCCAGCGCGGCAATGATCTCGTCGAGTGTGGCAAACACGTTGAACTCATCGCGGCTGGTGGAGCCACTGCCGGGCGAAATGGTGGCTTCGGAACCTGGTGTGGGCTTGCCGTAAAGTGCGACCTCGCCAATGACATTGCCAGAACCGTCTCCAATTACCAGTACAGGTTTCTCCGCCGAACCAGGTTGAGTAATGACCAGAGGGGAAGGCTCAACCGTATAGTCACCATTAACATCATAGCCAATAGTGAACGGGTCCGACGTGTTGAGCTTTGAAACATTCGCAATCGACATGGTGCTGTCTTTCGACACGCTGTAGTTGGTGTTCTGGGGAATCAGGGTAAAGGTATCGCCAGGGTTAGTGTTAGGTACACCGCTGAAATCCACCGATACCCCATAAGCACCGCCCAGAAGGGTATTGGTGTCGTCGGTGTACGGGTAAGGGCCACTCGTATCTCGTACGCCATCAAGGTACACCTGGTACTGCAGCCCACCAGAACCGTCAACTTCGAACGTGATATCAACCTTCTTCCCAATGGCGGTACCGCCAGACGCATCGGTCACTACCGTTTTGCCAAACACACCGGTGCCGCTGTTTCCAGCACCAGGAATCGTCACGAAACCCGTTGTACCCGGGGCGGCGCGGCTGAAGATATCAATACCCAGGTCGGCTCCCGCCAGTTGGCGAGTTTGATCGACCTGAATCAGGCGCTGGCTGCTATCGCCCATATATTGTCCGGCATCATTAAAAGCGGGCGTGTTGCCTTTAGAGCCTGAAAACAAATACTGGCCGTTGCCGTCTGTGCTGTTTGCCAGGTTGAGCAGAGAATCCCTTGCAGCCTGGAGGACCTCTGACAGCATGGAGCGGTCGACATCGGACATGGTGCCGTTACCTGCCTCGACCAAGCGCGTCTTGACATCTTGCAGCTGCAAGGTCACAGTGCGCAAGACATTGTCTTCCGTACCCAGGTTGCGTGAAGCAACCTGGCGGTTAGCCGCATAGCGTTCGCCCATGGCCAGGGTCTGGCTGACGTTAATGGCCTGCGCGGCCGCCAGCGGGTCATCAGACGGTGTGACCATGCGCTTGCCGCTGCCCACTTGCTTGTACAGGTGGACAAGATCCGCCTGCTGGGCGTTGATGGAGTTCAGGCCGGTCTGGAAGAAAAGGTTGGAACTGATACGCATGTTGATGTTTCCGTTAAGCGCGCGGTATTAAACCGATCAGCGCATATTGAGCAAGGTGTCGAACATGGTGCTGCTGACGTCAATCATTCGAGACGCCGCACGGTATTGTTCTAGGGCTTGTTCAATATTGATGTATTCCTCGTTGAGGTTCACCCCTGAAACCTGCTGCTGAGCGGCGTAAGTCTGATTGATCAGATTCTGCTGCGCCTGCAGTGCGGTTTTATTCTTCTGGCTGGACACGCCAATGCGGTTCACGATTTGCGAGAACGACTCGGTCACACTCATGGTGCCGCCGCCCAAGGTTTTATCGTGTTGCAACTGGGCAAGTTTGAGACC
This sequence comes from Achromobacter sp. F4_2707, assembly GCF_047501535.1. Taxonomy (NCBI): domain Bacteria; kingdom Pseudomonadati; phylum Pseudomonadota; class Betaproteobacteria; order Burkholderiales; family Alcaligenaceae; genus Achromobacter; species Achromobacter sp. F4_2707. The sequence continues at coordinate 84,713 of NZ_JAZDRJ010000009.1, read as the reverse complement.
GATGTCGCCATTGGATACCCCCGTACCTACCGCCGCTGCGGCAATCTGCGCAGGGTCTGTAATGACAACGTTCAAACCCGCAGCCGCATTGCGGCTCGGTTGGACCAACCAGGAATCTCCCGCCACCCCCGGCTGACTGAAGGTAAATTCAACGCCTTCAATCACGCGGGTTACCGCCGCGCCACCGCTTGCGTCCACCGCAGGCGGGTAGGTTTGTTTGGTGACCAGATTGGTGATTTCGTAGTGTCCATCCCCATTCACTGACACGCGGTAATCAGCGGCCGTCAGGTCGTTGACATTCACAACAGCGGCCGTGACGTTAGCGGCGTTAGCCTCGTCTGCCACAGAGGGAATGGTTTTCAAAGCACCAATAGAGAAAAAATTCTGACCCGGGTTGCCTTGGGAATCCAGGCCTTGAGTATGAACGGCGTTAAACGCCTCGGACAAACCCAGAGCCATGCGCCCCAGGTTGTTCTGCACGTCGTCCAGCACTTCTTGGCGGTATTCGACCAAGCCACCCAATTTGCCGCCACGGATGTAGCTTTCGTCCATTTCAATACCGACCGGTGCGCCGGTGCTGTCTCGCACCGTCAGGCCCACCACAATGCGTTGCGGGTCGTCGCCGGAGCGCATGGCTTGCAGTGGGTAAACCGTATTGCCGCCCAGAACAACTTGACCGTTGCCCACAGCCAAGCTGACACGACCATCGCCTTGATCGAAGACTTTCACACCGACGAGCTCGTTAAGCTCACGCACCAGTTGGTCGCGCTGGTCGAGCAAATCGTTGGGTTCGTGACGATTGGCACTGGCCCGCGCCTTGACGATCTGCTGGTTAGCCTCGCTAATACGTTCTACGTAGCTGTTGACCTGCTCAACGACGGTGGTGATCTGTGTATTGATGTTGTCGCGTTGCTGATCCAAATACGCGTTGGTTTCACGCACTTGGGTAGCAAGGTTATTGGCTTGCCCAAGCATTTCTTCGCGAGCGGCGGAATCGGCGGGCTCGGAGGCCACTGCGTTCACACTGGCAAAGAAGCGTTCAATGGCGGGAGAAATGCCCACACTGGTGTCGGCAAACAGCGTATCGAGACGCTCGATCTCATTGCCATAGGAGGTGCGAGCAGCGCCTTGGCCCAGCGCTCCAACCAACTGAGTGAACAAAAAGTTATCGTAAGAGCGGTTCACGGTAACGGTTTCTACACCGCGCCCCACATAGCCGCCCCCCATGGGCTGCGACCCTGCTGTTTGAGATAGCACGGTTTGGCGGTTATAGCCTTCAACTGCCGCATTATTTACGTTATGCGCGGCCGTTGACAACTTGTATTGCGCGTTGTTCATCGCGCCCAGGCCCATTTTCGCTAAATTCATGTGTGTTCCGCTATTGTGACGAGCGACGCAGGCCGCCCGCATACCATGACATAACTCTATTAACGGCAGACAGGCCGGGGAGTTTACCCCTGGCGATTAAGCGCGCAGCTTACGGCCTGTGTCGAAATAGCCCATGATAGAAATCAGCTTATCGGCATACGCCGGGTCGGTGGCGTAACCGGCCTTCTGTATGCGTCGCGCCGCTACTTCCGCCGTTGGCGCTTGTGCGACATCCGCATAGCGCTTGCTCGTACCGACCAACTTGGCGTAATCCGTAAAGGCTTCCTGGTAAGAGCCGTAAGCACGGAAGGGCTCTTTCACCTTGCGCGGGACGCCATTGTGATATTCGGTGGTCGTAACGTGCACCACATCGCCCTTCCAACTGGGGCCGGCTTTAATGCCAAAGATATTGTGGCTGGTGCGGCCGTCGGGGCGCATAATTTCGCGCTGGCCCCAGCCGGATTCCAATGCAGCCTGGCTGAGAATGAGCTTTGCGGGTACCCCGCTTTGCTCAGCAGCCACCTGAGCTGCCGTAGACATGCGTGAAACAAATTTACGGATATGCGCGGGTGCACCTTCAATCGCGGCATACACCCTTTCAGGGGCGCGCTTGGCCTGACCTATCATGTTTATGAGGTCATCAATCGAACCGGCAACAGTACGGCGGGTTTCACCAACGGTCGAAGTCAGATGCGCCAAACGTGAGCTCGACACCTGTTCTGGCAATGGCGCCGCCGCCAGCGGGTCAAGGGTGCCACGCTGATTGCGGATCATATCCAGGATATTCTGTGCCAGCCCCACTCCTGACGAGCGCGCTAATTCCAACGACGCCTGCTGGTCTGCCAGGCTCTGGGTGAACTGCGTGCTTTCAGACTGCATTAGCGTGGATAACGGCGATTGCCTTGCTTGCTTAAGCACTTGCTGGATGAAAATTGCCTCAAACTGTTGGGCGACTTCGCGCTCAGCGTCAGTCACACCATTTTTCAACTGCGATGGGTCGGGCTGTTGCCCGCTGCCCATACTGGTAACGCTGCGCTTAAGGCGCTGCAGCGAATCAAAGTCGAAAATCGAGACTTGTTCAGAGCTGCCTGGGCGCGGAGTGAATTGCACAAAAGACATACAATCCCTTAGACGATTTCAAGGTCGGCGCGCAATGCCCCGGCACTCTTCAGGTTTTGCAAAATCGCCAGCAAATCTTGCGGTGTTGCGCCCAGCGCATTCAGCGCGCGCACGACATCAGATAAATTCGCACTCGTACTGATATGCTGCAATGACCCTTGGTCGGACCGCATTTCAATATCCGTGGTAGGCGTCACAACCGTTTGGCCGCCGCCGAAAGGCGTATCGGGCTGATCGACGTCCATGCCCCGGCTGATCACGACCGACAAGTTGCCATAGGCAATGGCGGCTTCGTCTATCGTTACCGTGCGATTCATGACCACCGTGCCTGTGCGTGCATTAATGACGACCTTGGCCCGTGCGGGCGGCAAACGCACATCGACGTTTTCAACCTGCGACAAAAAGGCGGACTGAGCGGCGGGCTCGAGTGGCGCGCGCAGCTGTACGACACGGGCGTCGCTAGACATCGCTGTGCCGGGGCCAAACCGCCGGTTCAATGCTGCGACCACGCTTTGCGTGGCGCCGAAATCCGTATGGTTGAGTTCCAGGCGGATAATGCCGTCGCGTGCAAACGTCGTAGGCACGGAGCGCTCAACCACAGCGCCATTGGAGATAATGCCGCCATTCAGCTGGTTGACCTGCACGCTGGAACCTCCGGCTTCGGCACCGGCGCCACCCACCAGAATATTGCCTTGGGCAATGGCGTACACTTGGCCGTTTGCGCCCTTCAGGGGCGTCATTAGCAAGGTGCCTCCACGCAAGCTCTTGGCGTTACCCATGGCCGACACCACCACATCCACCGTTTGCCCCGGTTGGGCAAAAGCAGGCAGCGTGGCAGTGACCATGACAGCGGCCACGTTGCGTACCTGCATGTTGGTACCTTGCGGCACGGTCACACCCAACTGCGAAAGCATATTGGTCAGGCTTTGCTGGGTGAAAGGCGTTTGGCGGACTTGGTCGCCCGTGCCGTCCAAGCCCACTACCAAGCCATAACCGATCAGCGGGTTGGAGCGCACACCTTGTATGGTGGCCAGATCTTTAATGCGCTCAGCGGCAACGGGAGCAGCCAGCCCCAGGCACAACAGCGCTGCTGCGCCATTACGCAACCAGGTCTGCCAGCGACGAATAAAAGTTTTGCTCATGTCAGAACGGGGAAATATTCAGGAAGAAGCGTTGCAACCAACCCATGGTCTGAACTTCATCCATGACGCCCTTACTGCGGAACTCAATCTTTGCATCCGCCACCTGGGTGGACGAAACCGTACCATTACCTGTGATCAAACGCGGGTCTACTACGCCGGAAAACCGCAGGTATTCACTACCACGATTGATGGCAATCTGCTTATCACCCGCAATCTGCAAATTGCCATTGGGCAGCACGCCAATTACGGTGGTGGTCAGGGTGCCGGTAAACAGATTGTTGGCGCGGGTTGAGCCGGCGCCTTCCATATCGTTGGTGCCCGCAATGTTGAAATCCTGATTGGGGCTCACATTCCCCGGCAGAATACTGGGCACAGCCCCCCAGCCAAGCGTAGCGCCACTGCTTCTTTCGGTGGAAGTGCCAACGCTTTTCTGGGCGTTGGTGCGCTCCTGAATCACAATGGTGACGATGTCGCCAACATTACGTGGGCGGCGGTCTTCAAATAACGGGTAATTTCCGTAGGCTGTAGGCTGATAGATGGAACCATTGGGTACAGCCAGCGGCATGGAATAGGCGTCTGGGGGTTCCGCTGTCAGAGGCCCGGTCACAATGGGCTCGGGCGGAATCATGGCGCAGCCGCCCAGGACGGCTGCGACCCATACAACGGCAATACGGCGCAATACAGACGGCATCAGAGCTGAGTCAGGCGGTTCAGCATCGCATCGGAGGTTTCGATGGATTTGCTGTTCATTTCATAAGCGCGCTGGGTCACAATCATGTTCACCAGCTCCTCGGCCACATTCACGTTAGACGTTTCAATGTATTCGGCGCGAAGCGTGCCGGCACCATCCAGGCCGGGCTGGGCGTAATTCACCGGGCCGGAGGCGTCGGACTCAAGATAGAGGTTTTCGCCCATGCTGAACAAACCGGTGGGGTTAATAAACGTGGCGAGCTGGATTTGGCCAATTTCCACGTTCGTCCCGGCTGCCCCGGCTTGCGTTACTGACACCGTGCCATCGCGCTCAATGGTTACAGACAACGCATTATCGGGCACGTTAAGCGGAGGCTGAATCACATAACCACCCGCCGTTACGATTTGGCCGTCTTGGTCAACCTGCAAACTGCCGTCTCGTGTGTAAGCCAGCGTGCCGTCTGGCAGCTCGACCTCAAAAAAACCTTTGCCAAGAATCGCAACGTCGAGCGGGTTGCCGGTGTTGTTGACGTTGCCCTGGCTATGGATGCGTTCGGTCGCCACGGTGCGAACGCCCGTGCCGACCTGCAAGCCGGACGGCAATTGGTTGGCGGCCCCAACCTGAGCCCCCGGCTGGCGGATGGTCTGGTACATCAGGTCTTCGAATACAGCGCGCGTGCGCTTGAACCCGGCTGTGCTGACGTTGGCCAGGTTGTTCGAGATGACGTCCAGATTGGTCTGTTGAGTTTCCAGGCCGGTTTTGCCTATCCAGAGGGAGCGTATCATTTCCGGTTTCCTATATAGCCCCTCAAGGGGCCGGTTCTAGCAATATTCAATTATTGGGCAGACAGAATGCCATTGGCGCGTTCGGCGTTGGTCTTGGCTTCCTGGATGACTTTCATCTGCATTTCAAAAAGGCGGGCATTGGCAATCATGGTGACCATGGCTTCGGCGGGATTCACATTGCTGCGCTCGACAAAACCCGACACCATTCGCACCTGCTCGTCTGCAGGCGCTGCTGTGCCGTCGGCCAAGCGGAACAGACCGTCCTCACCACGCACCAAGTTTTCCACCGGCGGATTCACCATCTTTACGATGCCGATATTCTGGATATCGTTAGGGTTGTCGCCCGCCCCGATGACCGTGATTTGGCCGTCATCGGAAAACGTCATGGTGCCGCGCTCGGGTATTTCGATCGGTGCGTTGTCTTCCGAGAGTACCGGCAGGCCGGATTGCGTCACCAGCACGCTTTCCGCGTTGACGGCGAATTCGCCTGCCCGCGTATAGGCTTCGCCATCCGGGGTTTGCACGGCGAACCAACCCTCGCCACGAATAGCCAGATCAAGCACATGGCCGGTTTCGGCCAAACCGCCCTGCTGGTAATTGCTGGCGCTGCTGGCCGTAGCCGTACTGACGCGGGTAGGCAGACTATTGTGGCCTTGCAGCGGCACGGCGCGGTACATGGCCAGCTCTTCGCGAAAGCCGGCCGTGCTGACATTCGCCATATTGTTGCTGACAATACCCTGGTGCTCCAGCACCCGCGAAGCACCCGACGCTGCGGTATAAACGACGCGATCCATTTAAGCGCCTATCGGATGTTGATGAGCGTTTGCAGAATCTCGCTCTGCGTGGTGATGGTCTGGGCGTTGGCCTGATAGGCACGCTGGCTGATAATCATATTTACCAGCTCGGTACCCATATCCACGTTGGATTCTTCCAGCGCCTGCCCCTTCACCATCGACATACCGTTCTGACCGGGCCTGCCCAAAATTGCTTCGCCGGATGCGGCCGTTTGTGCCCAGGCATTACCGCCCACCGGCTGCAAGCCTTGCAAATTGGCGAAGTTCGCCAAAACGATATAGCCGACTTCCGCCATTTCGCCGTTGGTGTAGTTAGCCACAATGGTGCCATCCTGAGAGATGGACATGCTGGTGTATTCACCCGTGCCGTAACCGTCTTGCTGGAACTCAAGGTTATGTCCGCCGCCGAACTGCGTGGCGATGGAGTAGTTCAGGGGAATGCTTAACGCATCAGCACCTGCCAGCGTGGGGAAGGCCAATGGGGAGGCAGGATCTAACGGATCTGTCCGTTGTGCCGGGTCAAACGCAATCGAAAGGCCCGATGCTCCAGTGGCAATTTCCCCCCCCGTGGTGAACGTGATGGAGCGCGTCACTATGGCCGACGTATCAGAATTCAGCTGATAATGAACATCCCACGCGTTATCCCCGGTTTTGACAAAGTACTGCGTCAGTTGATGCTCGCGACCCAGCGAGTCATAAACGGTCATGGGAACCGACGTGTTGTAGCTATCGGGATTAAGCGGATCCAAAGGCGTTACCGTAGGGACTATTGCATCAGCATCCAGATTCATGCGACGTGCCATCACGCCGGCGTCCGGCCCCGAAATAGCACCCGTGGCGCGGGCGGCAATATTCCCAGTGGGAATACGGATGGGCTCGGGGTTCAGGCCGTACAGGCCGGTTTCAGCGTCTTTAATGAAGCCGGTCAGGAACTGGCCCTGATTATTGGTTAAATACCCTTCTTTATTGGGGCCGAATTCACCGTTGCGGGTAAAGAAAACCGAACCGGAGGCGTCTTGCATGCGAAAGAAGCCCGCCGCGCCGTCAATGGCAATATCGAACTGACCGCCGGTATTTGACACAATACCCACACCAAAATTCTGGTTGACTGCGGCCACCGAAGTGCCCAGACCAACGCGCGAAGAGGCGTAGACGTCGGAAAAAGAAATGCTGGAAGACTTGAAACCGACCGTACTGGAGTTGGCGATGTTATTGCCGATGACATCCAGCTTTTGCGCTTGTGCCCGCAGGCCGCTGAGTCCTTGTCCGAATCCCATGATTCAACCTCGTATTCTGTATAGTGTTAGTTCATCACGCTGCGCAGCGTTAGGCGAATGGCGCAGCCGTTTCAATTACATGATTTTGCGTACGTCGTCGAGCAGGAAGGAACCTGCCAGGCCAAGATCAAGCTTGACGCCGCCCGCAGTGGACGCGACGCTTGTGACCTTGCCAGAGGTCAGTGAACCCACTGCAACCGGCGCATCGTTGAAGTCGAATGCGGTGACCTGCACTGAATAACGGCCATCGGGCACGGTGGCGCCGGTGTTGTCTGTGCCGTCCCAGTCGAGCGAATAGACCCCCGCCGGGCGCGCATCAAGTTCCATCGTACGAACTGCTCGGCCGGAACCATCAAGAATATTGACCCGCACGCCCGCCGCCGGCGACAACAGTTCCATGCCGAAGTGGGTGACATGCGTGCCTGCCTCGCCTGTACCAACGCGAACATCGGTTCCCGGAACCAGGATTTCCTTGCCAATAAGATTGGCGGCTTGCATGGACTGCGAAACATCAAGCTGGCCTGAAAGCGCCAGCAAGGTTTGATTCAGCTGATTGATACCCGTTACCGTAGACAACTGTGCCACTTGGGAGGTGATCTGGTCGTTGTCCATGGGGTTCATGGGGTCCTGGTTCTGCAACTGAGTGACAAGCAGAGTCAGGAAGCGTTCCTGGGTGTCGGCCAGAAGGTTCTGATTAGCAGCTAGGTTGTGGGCTGCTGCTGCAGTGGCGCTTTGGACGGTGGTCATAAATAGGTTCCGTTCAATAATTAGGTGCGAAGGCCGTTACTGGCCGATAGTCAGCGTGCGGTTCATCAGGGTTTTAGCCGTATTGATGACTTCGACGTTGGCCTGATACGAACGCGAGGCTGAAATCATGTTGACGGTTTCCGCCACCACATCGACATTGGGCTTGACGACATAACCGTTTTCGTTGGCCAGCGGGTGGCCGGGGTTGTATTCAAGGCGGTGCGGCGCCGCGCTTTCCACCACCTGGCTTACGCGCACGCCACCGACTGCCTGGGCGCGCCCCTGTGTTTCGATAGGCTGCATCTGAAAAACAACCTGCCGCGCCACATAAGGCTGACCATTTGGGCCGGCCACGCTTTCCGCGTTGGCCAAGTTGCTGGCGGCAACGTTCATGCGCTGAGACTGCGCCGTGAGCGCGGAACCCGCAATAGAAAAAATGGTGAAATTCGACATAATGTGTAGGCCTGCTTACTGCTCGAACACCGAACGCAAGGAGCGCAGGCGTGCGGAAATAATGGAAAGGTCGGCCTGGTAACGCGCCGTATTGTCGGCGAACTGAACGCGCTCGACGTCCATATCGACGGTATTGCCATCCAGGCTGGGCTGAAACGGCTGGCGGTAGAGAAGTTCGGCCGTGCCTTTTCCTGCCGCCGCACTGCCGGGAATATGCCGTGCCGATGTAAGGCTGAGTTCAGTAGCGGGCAACCTTAAACTGCCACCACCACCCATTGCTTCTTCGAGCGCCTTGGTAAAATCGAAATCGCGCGCCTTGTAATGAGGCGTATCGGCGTTTGCAATGTTGGCAGACAACACTTCCTGGCGCTGCTGCCGCAGCTGCAACACAGTTTGGTTGAAATCGAAATTTTCGCCTATCCGGTCGAACATAAGCCTTGCCCTGGTTTGCCTTGCCGGAACAACCGGCAAGTGATACACGGCCTTTTAGCCGATTTACTCCATGATCATACCTTTACATACAGGCTGACAAAGGTGGAAATAGACTGGCATTTTTCACCCAATTCCCTTGTTGCAGCCCCCTTCCTGTTTATAGAATGCATCCATGCGCTTTTTAAACCTACCGGCACTCATGCTGGCCGCTTCGTTGCTCTGGCTTCCTTTTGCCGCTCACTCTCAGACGCAGCTGCAGGATCCAGACGTTATCGTGGCCGAAGTCGAAGCCTTTTTGCTTAGCCGGGCACAGGTGTTGCCGGGTGTGCCCGAGGTCGTCGTCACCCCGCCGCGCATCAGCCGCCAGGCCGCCTGCGAACACCTCGACACTTTTCTGACCAACCCGCAGTTGCGTTCGCGCATGAATGTCGGGGTGCGCTGCCTGGCCCCAGAAAGCTGGACCCTCCACGTACAGGCCAGTGTGTCAGTCATGGGCCACTACTACGTCACCACTCGCAGCATCAACTTGGGCGAAACCCTGTCGTTCGATGACCTTGCTTCGCGCGAAGGCGATTTGCTGCGCCTGCCGCGCGGCGTGGTGGTGGACCCCTCTCTGGCGGTGGGTTACATTGCCCAACAGCGGATTGCGGCGGGCAGCACGGTGCGCGCTGACGCGTTACGCGACCCTGACTCCATTGTTCGCGGCCAGCCTGTCAAAACGGAAGCACGCGGCTTGGGCTTTGTCGCCACGGGCGAAGGTGTGGCGCTTGAAAGCGGCGGCCCTGGCTCTATGATCCAAGTTCGCACCAGCTCGGGGCAAATTGTTACAGGGACAGTCATCAACAACACGACTGTCCGCGTCATGATGTAAGAATGTAATCCGAATGCAACAAACCCTAAAGTTGCCTTTACATTCGCCGTTAAGGCTTATAAGAACGCAGTAATATCGCAGTACCTATACCGGAGAGCACCTTGAAAATCACTTCAAACACCCTCAAAAGCCAGCTTGCGAGCAGCGTCGCTGCCAGCCGCAACGCCCGCGCGGCGAGCGGTGCGTCAGCGTCTGCTGGCAGTGAAAAAGGTGCGGCGGTTGATCTTAGCCCCGCCGCCCGTAACCTGGCCGCCCTGCAAAACAGCGACGGCGACATCAACGTCGCCAAGGTTCAGGAACTTCGCGACGCCATCGCCTCGGGCCAGCTCAAGTTTGACACCAGCCGTATTGCCAGCGGCCTGATCGCCAGCGCTCGCGAACTTCTCAAATAACTGAATTCAATGCACCCGGCTTTTATGCCGGGCGCCACCAACGCTACAACCCGCACCTGCCGCTCACGTTATGAATGCTTCTCTTGCCGCTCTCCAAGCCTGTCTCGAAAAAGAAGCTGGTCTGACGCGCGATTTCCTACAAATTCTGCAAGACGAAGCCAAGGTGCTTGAAGACGGCGCAACTGAAGAATCACTACAAGAAACCACAGCTCGCAAAAACAATGCTGCCGACGCCTTGAGCAACCTGGCCCAAGAACGCAACGCCCTACTCAAAAAACTTGGTTTTGAAGCCGACGGTGCCGGCCTGGCTGCAGCGGCGGGTGTCTACCCTGAGCTTTCTGGCGCACGTGAAACTTTGCTCGATCTCACCGCCCAAGCGCGAGCTTTGAACGAAGCCAACGGCCAAGTGATTGATATTTTTCTTGAGCATAACCAACGTACGCTCGATACTTTGCGCCGCCTTACCGGCGTGGGTGATATTTACGACGCCAGTGGCCGCACGCTTGGCGGCGGCAAAGGCTCAAGCCGCAATATCAAGGCCGGCTGAAAACGGGCTGGGGCTGGCTACGCGCCTGCCATTGTGTGCTGCACCACGCCCAATTGTGAACCCGGCAAGGCGTAGCTGGCTATCAGGCTTCCAACATTTCTTTCAGTGCAAACAGCTTTAGCGTGGCCGTAGCGGCAGCTGACGGCAACAACCGTTTGCGGCCCAACATGGTGGCGGCGAGTTCGCGGCCCTGCTGCGCCAACGGGCTTTTCTGTAATTGCCAGGCGGCCAGACCAAGCTGTGCGGCAACCAGGGCTTTATGTCGAGGCTCCGGCTGCCCGTCGCGGCTTTCCAGCAGCCCCCAGGCCGAAGCCGCATGCCGCATGGCATCGCGCGACTCGGCCTTGATTACCAGCCAAGTCGCGAGTTTTTCTATAGAAAAATCCAGCCCTGGGTGTAGACCAATGACTTGCTTGAGCCGTTTTCCGGTTGTTCTATCGACCAACAGGGCGGAAACCATCTGCAAGGGCAGCGGCTCGTGACCTCGGGAAGCGATATGCACCGTTGCGCTGGCCGCCCACAGGGCACATTCCGAAGCGGGGGCGTTACCCAGTTCCGCCAAGGTGAACAGATAGCCTGGGTCGGCCACCGGCTGATGCGGCATGTTTTTGGCGAGCGCTTGCACCGTCGTGGAGCCGTCTTCCATATAGATGCGGGTAATGGCGGGAACCTGAGCCAGCCAAGGTTGAGAACGGCCCGAGAGTTCGCGCCAGAGCGCCGGATTGCCCCCTTCGAAAAGATGAACGACTGGAAGATCGGCAGCATGGTCGGCCTGCCAGTCGAACTGACGCTGCAACGCCAGACGCGCTGGCGGGGCGTCCGTCTGGGCAGCCCCGCAAGACGACAGCCAGCCTTCAGGCAACGATAGCTGCTGCAAGGTTGAAGCCAGAGCAGCGCCTTGTTCGTCAAGCATCAAAGTGGCGCGCAATTGTGCAGTTGGCGCCCCGGACGCGCGCAAAGCCACTTGATCATGCACAGCCAACAAGTGCTTTTGACCGGATTCACTCCAGGTGTTCTGCACCAGACGCAACATATGCTGCACCCAGGAATCGGGCGCGGAACCCTGGTTATTACTGGATACCAGGCTGCGCCAGAGATCGTACGCTTCGGAGACGCAGGACAGTTCATCAATGTACTCGCAACCGGCTCGCAAATCGTCAGCGCTCAGGTGAGCGGCGCCGCCGGCCGTCATAGATAGCAAGCGTGGCAGAGCCAGCATGCGCTGACGGCGAGCGTCTTCTTGGGCGGCGGTGTCGGCAGCCGGCCCGGTCGAACGCGTTAGTTGCATCAGCGCGGCGAAATCCGCCTCGGTCGGTGCGTAAAGCGTGCGAGCGGAAGGCAGATGCGTGAGCGCACGGTCGACCAGTTCGGTCGCGGACAAAAACGCCAGGTGCTCGGGCACTTTCTGGCCAATAGATACGTAATGAATAGGCAGCCGATAGCGCAGAGCGGTATCGAGCGCCGCCCCTAGCCGGATGGCTTCATCCACCTTGGTAATGATGCAGCCCTTCAGAGGGGTGCCGCCGTCTGCGGCATAGCTGCGGGCCACTTCATCCAGAGTTTCCCCATGACTGGCCGCATTCAGCACCAGCAAGCGGGTGACATCGCGCCCTGCTGCGGCCAGCATGGCCGCCTGTTCATGAATATAGCGGTCGCGCTGACTGATGCCGACGTTGTCGATGAGAATGATCTGATCGGGCCGGACACCTGTCATGACTTCCTGGAGCTCCATAGCATTGCGCACTACATGGACTGGAGCGCGCAGCATCTGCCCATAGATCTTGAGTTGTTCGTGCGCACCGATACGGTAGGTGTCGGTGGTGATGAGCACCAGTTTGTCCGGGCCAAACCGGCGCACGCAACGCGCCGCAAGCTTGGCGATAGTCGTGGTTTTACCCACACCAGTCGGCCCCACCAAGGCCAGTACGAGCCCCGGTTTCCATAAATCGTCTTCGCTGGACAACACGGGTAGATTGCCGATCAACTCTTCTCTTACCCACTGGAGGGCGGCGCGACTGGAGAGTTGTTCGGGCAAGCGCTTTAGCATTGCCCGCAACAAAGCCGTGCTGAACCCAAAACCCATCAGCTCTTGAAACAGGGAGGCAGCCTGTGGGGCGCGGCGCAATTGGTTGCCCCACAGAAGTTCGTCGATCCGATTTTCAAGCGCACCGCGCATGTCGCCGATGGCGTCCATGATGTCAGGCTGCGGTTGGGCCTCAGGGGCGGCAGGCCCACTAGACGTAGCCGGATGCTGTTGCGCCAACTCGGGCCATGGCTGCTGGGCAGATGGTGCCTGCTGTGCGAGAGGTTCAGCGGCCAGTGGACGCCGCGTGGCTGACTCTGCCAGAGCGGAATATCCCGATATCTGACCCGGGTTCAGCGGTACGCCCGGGGCCTGTTCTGCTGAGAAAGCATCCATGCCCGGTTGGTTGGACGGAGGCTGAGGGGCCGGGGGCATAGAGGGTGTTGGTGCAGGTTCGGGCGCCACACCATAAGCCGCCTGAAAGGCCGCCGCATAAGCGCCCAACGGCGACATGGGCGAAGGGCCGGGCGGCGGGGGCGTTGGCGCCTGAGCCGGTGCCTGAGTGGGTGCCGCATTAGTCTGCGGAGCCTGCCGCTGCAAGTCGCCACTAGGGGCTTGCAAGGGCGACGAGGCGGGGGCAGTGGACGGTGCGGTGTTGTCAGCCGCGGCGTCGGGCAGTTCAGAAGCATCTGTGGCAAGGATTTCCACCCCCCCTTCAACCCTTCTATTCGACACAATCAGGGCGTCAGGCCCCAGCGCCAAGCGCACTTGACGCATGGCTTCTCGATTTGTGATCCCGAAGAACCGCCTAATCTTCACGCTGCGCTACTCCCGCCAATCACGGCTGCCATTTTCAGTATCCGATCATCTGGTATTTCCATACTGGAAAGGATACCAATTTGCGGGAAATGATTCTTGAGAAAACGCGCCAACGTGGGTCGCAACATGGGCGGCACCACCAGAACGGCAACTTCGCCTTCGGCTTCCAGCTGTTGAACAGCGCGATCCACTTCGTGCAGCAGGTTCTCCGCCAAGCCCGGCTCGATGGCGCCGCTGGTGGTCAAAGCCTGGGTCAGCACGCGTTCCAGTTGCGGTTCCAGGCTCATGACTTTCATTTCGCTATCGCCTGGGAACCACTGCTGGCAAATAGCGCGGCCCAACGCAATGCGGGTAAGCGCCAGCAACTCGTCAGGGTCGGGCCCGGTGCCAGCCGCATTCTGTGCAGCCAAACGGGGCGCGTGCTCGGTAATCGTTTCGATAATGCTGCGCATGTCGCGAATTGGTACTTCTTCTTCGAGCAAACCACGCAACAGCTTGTGAAACGCCGCCAGTGACAGCGTTTTGGGCACGAGGTCTTCGACCAGCTTGGGCGCCTCGCGCCCGACGTGATCGAGCAATTGCTGGACTTCCGGACGCCCCAAAAGTTGTGAGCCGTGACGGTGCATGATGTGGTTAAGGTGGGTGGCGACAACGGTTCCCGCATCCACCACCGTGTAGCCGGCGATTTGAGCTTGTTCACGCAAGGATACGTCGATCCACACGGCGGGCAGGCCGAAAGCCGGGTCGGTTGTCGGCGTGCCTGGCAGCTTCATGGTGACGCCGCCCGGGTCAATGGCCAGCCACTGCCCTGGCGTGGATGTGCCCCGACCCACTTCGACACCAGACAGCAAGATGCGGTAATCGTTTGGCTTGAGTTCGAGATTGTCGCGGATATGGACAACCGGCGGCAAGAAGCCGACATCCTGTGCGAACTTTTTTCGCAGGCTGCGAATTCGGTGCAATAGTTCACCATTCTGGGTGTGGTCGACCAGTGAAATCAGCCGATAGCCAACTTCCAGCCCTAAGGGGTCCACCAACTCGACGTCATCCCAAGTTGCTTCGGCCGCAGCAGCCTCAACCGCAGCTTGCTTCTGCGCCGGCTCCACAGCGGCCGCAGCCAGTTGCTGCCGTTGCCGCTTCAGTATGCTCCAGCCTATAGCCGACAACACGATCGCGAGGGACAAGAACGCCACATGGGGCATATTGGGAATCAGCCCCATCATGCCAATGATGCCGGCGGTGATGAACAGTACGTTGGGGTTGGAGAACAGCTCCCCCATCATCTGTTGGCTGACGTCCTGATCGTTGGCTACCCGCGAAACCACTACCCCGGCTGCCGTAGAAATAATCAGGGCGGGAATCTGTGCGACCAGGCCGTCGCCAATGGTAAGAACGGTGTAAACCTGGGCTGCATCGCCGAAAGACAGACTATGTTGCCCCACGCCAACAATCAGGCCGCCAATGATGTTGATCACCATGATCAGCAAGCCTGCAACGGCGTCGCCCCGCACGAACTTACTGGCGCCGTCCATGGCCCCATAAAATTCAGCTTCCTGGGCCACATCCTTTCGACGGCTACGCGCTTCATCCTCGCCGATGAGGCCCGCGTTCAGGTCGGCGTCAATAGCCATCTGTTTGCCCGGCATGGCATCCAGCGTGAAGCGTGCGCCGACTTCGGCAATACGCCCTGCCCCTTTGGTGATCACCACAAAGTTGATGATGACCAAAATAATGAAAACGATCAGGCCGACAGCAAAGTTGCCGCCAATCAGGAAGTGGCCAAACGCCTCGATGACCTTTCCTGCTGCATCCGGGCCCATATGCCCATTCATCAACACCACACGGGTGGAGGCCACGTTCAGGGCCAGCCGCAGCAGAGTGGAAAATAACAAAATGGTGGGGAATGCTGCGAAATCAAGCGGCTTGCGGGTAAACAAAGCCACCAGCAGAATCATCACCGCCAAACAAATGTTGAAGGTGAAGAACAAGTCGAGCAAGAATGGTGGCAGCGGCAACACCATCATGGCCATAACCATGAGGATGAACACTGGGCCCACCATCAGCTTGGTGTACTGGCCACCGTTTTGTTTCAATATGGCTAGAAAATCGTTCATGTTGCCTGTGCCGCTACCTTGCCCGCTTCGGGATCAAGGCCGGACGGAATATTCAATGTGGAGGGCGGTTCGGGTTCCATCCCCTGACCTGGCGCCCAGACGCGCAGGCGGTACACCCACGCAAGTACTTCGGCTACAGCAGAATAGAGCTCAACGGGAATTTCCCGCTCAAGCTCGACGTGATGATAGAGTGCGCGGGCCAGAGGCGGCGCGCTAAGCAGTGGCACTTTATTGTCGCTGGCAACCTGACGGATTTGCGCGGCAATTAAACCTACACCCTTGGCCACGACGACTGGCGCCCCACCCCCACCTTCTCGGTAACGCAAGGCGACGGCGTAATGCGTGGGGTTTGTCACCACCACGTCGGCGTGCGGCACTTCACTCATCATGCGGCCTCGTGCCATAGCACGCTGTTGCTGGCGAATGCGGCCCTTGACGTGTGGGTCGCCTTCGCTTTCCTTGTGTTCTTGTTTGACGTCCTGGCGCGACATACGCAGCTTTTTGAAGTGGCTGTATATCTGCCAGGGCGCGTCGATCAGCACCACTAACAGCAAAGCCGCGACAATCAGGGCACAACATAAGGCCACCAGAGACATGCCGTAAGTCAGGGCTTCAGAAGGCGTGGCGTGCATGAGAGCCAGCATCTGATCACGGTAATGGGTGATGACCAGCACACCTACCGTAGCAATCACGATCGCCTTAGCTAAGGTTTTGAATAGCTCTACGAGTGTTTGCGCCGAGAACATCCGTTTGATGCCCTTGAGGGGGTTCATGCGTTCGAACTTGGGTTGAAGGGCCTTACCCGACAATACCAAGCCCCCCAACAACACAGACGCCAGAATAGCAACGATGACCAGCACGCCGAATAAAGGCAGCAAGCCTAAGAAGGCCTTGAGAGCCAGACTCACTGCTGAAGTCACCATAACAGTGAGATCGCGCCCGACATTGGGGTCGAACCACATGGACTGCTGAATGACTTCGCGCAGATTGTGGAAGAGATAGCCCCCCATTACCCAGAGCGTGCCAACACCAGCCGACAACACCAAAAAGGTGTTCAGCTCACGCGAACGCACTACCTGCCCTTCTTCGCGCGCCTTTTCTAGCCGCCGCGGCGAGGCAGGTTCTGTTTTTTCGAGGTCGCTTTCCTCTGCCATGCAGTTTCAGCCGAGATAGAAGAAATCCAGCCTGGATTCTAATCGATACCGACCTTTACGAAGGCTGGAGCAAGCGCCCGAATGCTGCGCAGTTCTCGATAGATCAGGCCTGGCGAATACACCGGAATAAACCAGGGTATGAGCCTACAGAAAAGAAATGCAGCGGGCGGCTTATTCGCGCGCCCCGCTTTGTGGAAATGACTTGCCCGGATACTTCCCGGGCGGCTAGGCCGCCCCCAAAGCCGCCTACGACGCGTTGACTTTCTCCGGAAATTCCTTAAAAGCCCAAGCTGTCGAGCAGGTCGTCGACTTGGTCCTGACTGGTGACGATGTCCGGCTTGGTTTGATCGACGGCCGGACCATTCAAGAGTGACTGTGCTTCTTCTCTGCGTTCCTGAGGCACGCTGTCAATCAACACCTGAACCAGTTCGGTCTCGATGGCGGTAACCACGTGCAGCATTTTCATGATGACCTGACCAGTGAGATCCTGGAAATCCTGAGCCATGATGATGTCAAGCAGGGCATCTTGCGTGCGCTTGGCGTTCTGGGGGATTTCCTTGATCATGGCACGCGTGTCATCGACCAGCTCGCGCGCCTCTTCGAGCTCGACCGGGTGATCGAACCAGGCCTGCCAACGTTCATCGAGTGCAACCGCACGGTTCTGCAACGCTTCTTGAACAGGTTGCAGATTTTCGGCAATGTTCAAGACACGATTGGCCGCTTGCTCGGTCATGCGAGCCACGTAGTGAAGACGGTCACGGGCATCAGGAATTGCGTGTGCAGCTTCTTTGACGGCCTGATCCAACCCCAGTTCACGCATGCTGTCGCGCAGCATACGGGTGAGTTGGGCAATACGGTGTATCAGGTTGTCATCAATGCTGTTGTCGCCTGGAGTGTTCAGAGTATCCATGAACCCCTCCTTCAAGAACCGAGTTTTTCGAAGATTTTATTCAGCTTTTCTTCGAGAGTGGCTGCGGTAAAGGGCTTTACCACATAGCCGTTGGCGCCTGCCTGGGCGGCGGCGATGATGTTTTCCTTTTTGGCTTCCGCCGTGACCATCAGCACGGGAAGGCTGCTGAGATTGGGGTCGGCACGAATGGCTTTAAGCATCTCCAGGCCATCAAGATTCGGCATGTTCCAGTCGGACACGACGAAGTCGAAATTGCCGTTACGCAATTTCTCAAGACCCATTGCGCCGTCTTCCGCCTCATCAACGTTCTCAAAGCCAAGGTCTTTAAGTAGATTCTTGATGATCCGACGCATGGTCGGGAAGTCATCAACAATCAGAATTTTCATGGTTTTCTGTACCACTTGATACTCTCCGGTAAATAATTATCCGCAGTCGCGCTATTTTAGACTCGCTGATTACTGGTGCCAGCACTGGCAAGAATTCGTTCACTGATCTCGGACAAAGGAACGGCTTCGTCGGCCGCTCCAATGTGCAGGGCCTCGCGCGGCATACCAAACACCACGCAACTGGCTTCGTCTTGGGCAAAAGTTACTGCGCCGGCCTGTTTCATGGCCAGCATGCCTTGTGCTCCATCCTTTCCCATGCCGGTGAGAAGGACGCCCACTGCATTGCGCCCCGCGACCTCGGCAGCCGAGTAAAACAAAACGTCCACCGAAGGCCGGTGCCGGTTCACAGGTTCGCTGGGATCAAGCTCGACAATATAGTTGGCGCCAGAGCGCGCCAGCTTCATATGAGCGACCCCACCGGGGGCCAGATAAACGTGACCCGGCAACACGCGCTGACCATGTTCAGCTTCGTGCACCTGGACAGCGCAAAGATTATCGAGCCGTTGAACGAAAGATTTTGTAAACCCGGCCGGCATGTGCTGCGTAATCATAATGGCCGGGCTGTTAGGCGGCAACGGTTCCAGCACTTGACGAATGGCTTCTGTACCGCCGGTGGAAGCGCCTATCATGATGAGCTTTTCTGTAGTGGAGAACGGACGCGTGCTCAGCATTCGCGGACGTTCGGTCTGCGGAACCAGCTTTTTTGGACGCGAAGCTGCGGCCGCACGAATTTTGTCGGCGATCAGATTACTGTATTCAAGCAGCCCGTCACGCAGGCCCAACTTCGGTTTGGTAACAAAGTCGACGGCGCCCAGCTCGAGGGCGCACATGGTAATTTCCGAACCTCGTTCTGTCAATGAAGACACCATCACAACGGGCATGGGGCGCAAGCGCATCAGGCGCTCAAGAAAATCCAAGCCGTCCATGCGCGGCATTTCAACGTCCAGTGTCAGGACGTCTGGGTTGTGTTGCTTGATGAGGTCGCGAGCAACGAGAGGGTCGGGCGCGGTAGCGACAACTTCCATGTCAGGATGCCCATTGATGATTTCCACCATCAAGCTGCGCACCAGCGCAGAGTCGTCAACACAAAGAACACGGATTTTTTTCAATGTCATAGAAACATCACACCTTCGTATTGAATGAGACGCTTACTTCTTTACGTAGACCGTCTGGCCTTGCAGGCGGAATACATCGGTCAAATACGTAAAGTTCTCGGAGTGCCCCACAAATAGCAACCCCCCCGGCTTCAGCGTCGGCGCGAAGCGCTCCAGGATTTTTGTCTGCGTATCTTTGTCGAAGTAAATCATGGTATTGCGACAGAAAATGGCATCAAAACTTCCGGGGGCGGGCCAGTCATTCTGCAACAAATTAAAAACACCAAACTCTACTATGCTGCGCAGGTTGTCCTTGACTCGCACCATTCCAGCGCGACGACCGGTGCCACGCTGAAAATACTTACGCAGATACTCTTCAGAGACGGGCTTGACCCGTTCCTTGGGATATACGCCCTCACGTGCGCGTTCAATGGCATTGGTATCGATGTCGGTCGCCCAGACTGACACGCCGACATCCGGCTGCGGACAGGATTCGCGCAGCGTAATAGCGATGGTATACGGCTCTTCTCCGGTGGAGGCCGCACTGCACCAGATGGAGATGGGTTTTTTCCGTGTGCGAACAAAACGCGCCAGAATCTCGAAATGGTGCTGCTCGCGAAAGAAAGCCGTATGGTTGATCGTGAACGCGTTAATAAACATCTCCCATTCGGGAGAAAAGGAATTCCGTGCGAGTTCTTCAAGGTACTCGTGCACCGTGCTGTGGCCAACGGCATGGGCACGGCGCGCCAAAGTGCGCACGGCCATTTCCTGCTTGTGTTCACCAAGCACGATGCCCGCGCGATCCTTCAACAACTTCGCCGCCTGGTTGAAATCACCAGGCGACAGCTTTGCCTGCTCAGGCAAAGCAAAAATAGAGCTTGTGGTCTGAAAGGATTCCATTCTCTCAGGAGCGCAATAACGCCCCTGCTCCATTATGCAAGCCGGGTAGCGCATACTCTTGATGGCCTACTGTCCGCCCGGACGAGCGGGGCTCGGAATCTTCAGTTACATCAATAATTTCTGATGTATTGACTTTGAATACCGCCACAAGATCTGCCAGCCGACGTGCTTGATCCTGCAAGGAGCCGGCAGCGGCAGCCGCTTCTTGAACGAGCGCTGCGTTCTGCTGCGTGACACCGTCCATATCGGCAACCGCCGCATTCACCTGATTAATGCCGTCGGACTGCTCGTGCGAGGCCGTTGCGATCTCCGCCATAATGGTGGTCACGGTGTTAACCGACCGAACAACGTCTTCCATGATCGCACCGGCATTGCTTGCCTGCTGCGCTCCCGCCGACACTTTTTCCAGCGATTCTTCAATCAGTTGCTTGATCTCACGGGCGGCCTGGGCACTGCGTTGCGCCAGCGAGCGCACTTCGCCCGCCACCACCGCAAAACCCTTGCCCTGTTCCCCTGCGCGGGCTGCTTCAACGGCGGCATTCAATGCCAGAATATTGGTCTGGAATGCAATACCGTCGATCACACCGACAATTTCCGCCATCTTGTGCGAACTGTCGGAGATTTCCCCCATGGTACCCACAACAGCAGTAACCGCTGAGCCACCTTTTTGGGCGACATCGGCGGCACCCTTTACCAGACGGTCGGCCTCGGTGGCGTGCTGGTTGTTTTGTTGCAAGGTATCGGCCAATTGTTCCATGCTGGCCGCCGTTTCTTGCAGAGCCACGGCCTGATGTTCGGTACGCTCGCTAAGATCGGTGTTACCCATGTAGATTTCTCGCGCCCCAACGTTGATCTCGTCAACGCCCAACCGCACGGTGCCGACAATGTGTGTCAAGCTCTCTTGCATGCGCCGCATGGCTTCGAGCAACACGCCGATTTCGTTATTGGTGTCTACGTGGATGCGTTGAGTCAGGTCGCCGCTAGCAATGCGGTCGGCATGAGCGCCGACCTCTCGAAGCGGGCGCAATACCATGCGATTCAGGAAGGCATAGGTGACGAAGGCAATGAAAAAACACGCCAGCATGCCCAGCGCCACCAGTTTGACGACCAGATTGTATTGATCGATTTCACCCTGATAAGCACTGTCGATGGTGAGCTGCTGGGCGTTTTGCATGGCATTCCATGAGTCGAAAAACTCCCGCTCAAGGTTACGTACCGCGCCGTCGCGGGCAAGCTCGTAGCCGCTGTCGTCGCCTTGCGCCAGCATGCCAAACAAAGGCTGAACACCGCGATTCATCAGGGCGTTGAAACGCTGACTGACCAACCCGCCCATGTCACGCCCCAATTCTGTTTGCGTGGCGTTTTCCTGGAACGACTTTAAAGCGGCCATGGCAGAATCGAAGTGCTGACGACTCTCCCCCAACAAAGTGACGGCTTCGCTGTCACGACCGGCGGCCCGAGCCGTGACGGCCCGTGTCAGTGAGCTTTGCACATTGCGATAGCCTTCAACTGCCGTCGACAGGGAGGCACCCGCCCGCTGATTTTGAACAATGGACTCTAATGACACATTGCCCAGGCGTAACGACAACACGCCAAGTGCTGCGCCTGCAATCAGCATAATGAGATAAAAAACCAGCACCAGGATGATACTTGTGCGGATTTTCATGTTGGATGCCAGTGACGTCTTTCGCATAACTCCCTACCCTGCATGTTTGGTCGTGAGCCGGCTTTGAACCGGCACTGGCAAAGACGCCAACCGGTTCGTTGCGGTATTAAACGATGGCTGCGGCTTCCACCAGAGCCATTTCCTCGCTGGTCATGAGCTTTTCTATATCTACCAAAATCAGCATGCGGTCGCCCACTGTACCGATGCCTGTCAGATATTCGGTGGCGAAAGTAGTGCCAAACTGTGGTGCTGCGCTGAGTTGAGATTTTTGCAGCATCAGGACATCGGACACCCCATCAACCACCACACCCACCACACGGGATTTAAGATTGAGAATCACGACCACGGTCTGGTGGTCGTATACAACATTCTCGAGGTTGAACTTGATACGCATGTCAACGATGGGCACGATGACGCCGCGTAGATTCGTCACACCTTTCACAAAGGAAGGCACATTAGCAATGCGGGTGACGGTCTGTGCATCATAACCACGGATTTCCTGCACTTTGAGGATATCGATGCCATATTCTTGTTCAGCAAGCGTGAAGACCAGGTATTCCTGGCCGGTCGTTTCGGACGTTTGCTTCGCGTCAACATGATTGGACATTAGGGTCTCCGAAATTCTGAGTAGAGTCTATACAGTTGCCGTACGGGTGTTTTGTGAAGTCTGCATCAGTGCAAAGACGTCAACGATGAGCGCTACGCTGCCATCCCCGAGAATCGTCGCCGCCGAAACGCCCGGTATTTTCTTGTAGTTGGCTTCGAGATTCTTGACAACCACCTGGTGCTGCCCAACGAGATGATCTACGAGCAAGGCAAAGCGGACATCCTGAACCTGAAGGATAACCGCAATCGCCTTGGTGATTTCTTTTTCAGCATTCTTGACATCGAACACTTCGTGCAGCTCGACCAACGGCAGGTAGTCGCCACGCACTTGCAGCACCCGTTCAGACTCGGAGATCGAATGGATCTGGTCAGCGGTGGGCTGCATGGACTCCGTCACGTTACTCAGGGGCAGAATGAAGACTTCATCGCCCACCCGCACTGACATGCCGTCAAGGATTGCCAACGTCAGCGGGAGCACAATGCGGATCGTTGAGCCTTCACCCGGCTTGGAGAAGATCTGGATGTGGCCGCCCATGCCTTGAATGTTCCGGCGCACGACGTCCATACCAACGCCTCGACCGGAAATCTCTGTGACTTGTTCCGCCGTCGAAAAACCGGGAGCGAAGATAAGCGGCCAGATTTCTTCGTCGGGCGTACTTTCGTTGACGGGAAAGCCTTGCGCCATTGCCTTTTTGAGGATTTTCTCGCGATTCAAGCCGGCACCGTCGTCGCGTACCTCGATAACGATCTGGCCGCCATGATGCTGGGCCGCCATGGTGATGGTGCCTTCCGCGCTCTTGCCGACTTCCAGCCGACGCTCAGGCGACTCAACACCGTGGTCAATACTGTTGCGTACCAGGTGGGTAAGTGGATCGATAATGCGTTCGATAAGGCTTTTATCGAGTTCGGTTGCTGCACCCTGTGTGACCAGACGGATATTCTTACCCATCTTGGCAGCGGCCTCGCGCACCACCCGGGGGAAACGACTGAAGACGAAGTCCATGGGCACCATGCGGATGGACATGACGGCTTCCTGGAGATCGCGGGCGTTGCGATCGAGTTGCTCGATGCCGTTGAGCAGACGGTCATGAAGCACCGGATCAAGCGTGGATGCGGTTTGCACCAGCATAGCTTGCGTGATGACAAGCTCACCCACCAGATTAATGATCTGGTCGACTTTTTCTACCCCTACGCGAATCGTGCTGCTGCCTGTGTTGGCACCCGTGGGCATGGATGCCGCAGCAGACTTGGCGGCCGGTTTGGGATTGGGTTTTTCAGCTGGTTTTTCAGCAGCGGGCGCGGGTGCTTCGGAAGCGGCGGGGGCCGCGGGAGCAGAAGCCGCCACAGGAGCTGCTGCGGGAGCCGGTGCAGCAACGGGTGCAGCTTCGCGGCTGAACTCGACTTGATCTTCATTGACGATGAAGCAGCAAACCGCAGCGATGTCTTCTTGCGAGGTGGCTGTCTTGAGCCAGAATGTTACCGAGTCGCTCGTGCGTTCTTCGTGCAACACTTCGCCCATCAGAGCCATTTCAGTGGCCAGGGAACGCATGTCAGCTTCTTTGAGCCGAGACACTTTGACTTTCAAAGGCGTGTCCCCCGTAGCAGCCACGGCAGGAGCCGCTGCCGGCGCCTGAGCTTCCGGCGCCGCAACGGTTGGCTCCGGAGCAGGAGCTGCAGCAGCAGGTTCGGGTGCGGCAGCCTGACCGCCGCCGTGACGCTCTTCCGCCAAGGCGCGCAACTGTGCGCAAATACGGTCATAAGCCTCTTGGCTGGGCTCTTGCTGATTCCTGTAAGCAGCGACTTGATCCATCAACACATCTTTAGTCTCAAGAAAGAGGTCTATCATGTCTTTGCGGAGCACCATTTCATCACGCCGGATGTAGTCGAGCAGGTTCTCAAGCAAATGCGTCGTATCGGCCAACATGCCGAAGCAGCCGAATGTACCCGCTCCTCCTTTAATGGAATGAGCAGCACGGAAGATTCCATTCAGCTGATCAATATCGGGGTTGTCGACGTCCAGATTCAGAAGCAGTTGCTCCATATCGGTGAGCAACTCGTCGGCTTCGTCAAAGAACGTATCGAAAAACTGACTCAGGTCCACGCCTGCACTCATGATCGAATCCCTTTACACACTTTCAGTGTCATGATGCTGCCCCTCCAGCGATGTGCCGGACTACGGCATTATTACCCAATGTTACTTTTTTTATGAGCACAATGTTTCAAGGACTGGCAGAGCTCTGGGGTACGGGCACCACCGTTTCCACCAATTGCGACCCCTCGACTCGCGGCACTAGCGGTATTTCAAAAGGCGCACCTGTTATACCAAGCACCCCGTCGAGCACGGATTCGTCTGCCGGAGGTACGCTCCCTGGCAACCCCATGCCAGGCGGCAACCCAAAAATATTTGGCGGGCCTTCGGGCGGTGGCAGCGTACGCTGCTCAACACCCAGGTTTTCGCTACCTTCGCGGCCCAACACCTCGTTCAGATCAAGCGGTGTCGCGTAAGAAGCGTCTTGTTCATCCATACGCCGCTCAGCGCGACGATTTAGCACCAGAATGCTGATGCGCCGGTTAGCATCGGCATAAGGATCGGCAACGAGGTTGACTGTAGATGACAGCCCTAACACCCGACGCACTTTAGTTTCGTCCATCCCCCCAGCAACCAGCTCACGACGGGCGGCATTCGCGCGATCGGCCGAGAGCTCCCAGTTGGAATACTCTCGTTCACCAGACGCGTACCGGGTCGCATCGGTGTGACCTGTAATGCTGATGGAGTTGGGCATGGCATTGAGTACTGGGCCCAATTGTCGCAACACCACGCGCATTTCACGTTGCACCCTTGCACTGCCGGTATCAAACATCGGCCGGTTCTCGCGATCCAGAATCTGCACGCGCAGGCCGTCGGGCGTCATGTCGAGCAACATCTGCGGGCGATACTCGGACAACACCGGGTCGTGCTCAATGAGCTGCTCCAGGTTGTCTTTGAGGTTCTCCAGCCGCTCGATATCCTGAATATCGCCGGTATCCCGAGGCGTACGCGGCGTCAGTTGAAAGTTGGGAATGACGCTGGGCGCGCCCCCTGGTATGACCGCGTCTGTCCCCAACGGCTTGTTTTCGTTCTGCGAGCGGATGGCCTCGACCAGCGGCTTGCGGAAGTATTCAGCCACCAGCGTCAGCTCGTGCACTGGAATGAGCGACAACAGCCACATGACCAGAAAAAAGGCCATCATGGCTGTCATGAAGTCGGCGTAAGCGATTTTCCAGCTGCCACCATGCGCTTGTTGGTGATGCAGCTTTTTCCTACGAACGACGATGCGCGGTTCAGCCTTGCTCATAGCAACCTTAACCGCGACGGGCGCTCGAGCGCACTTGCTTCACGTGATCTTCAAGTTCCATGAACGAAGGACGCAGATGCGAGTAAAGCACCTTGCGGCCAAACTCCACCGCCAACTGGGGAGGATAGCCGTTCATGCTGGCCAACAGCGTGACCTTGATGCATTCCAACACTTTGACTGAGGTAATGGAGCGCCGCTCCATGCTGGCCGCCAACGGCGCAACAAAGCCATACGCGGCCCAGATACCCAGAAAAGTACCGACCATGGCCTTGGAAATGAGGTCGGCCAGAATAGCGGGCGGCTGATCGACCGCAGCAAGGGCTTTAATCACCCCCAGCACCGCGGCAACGATACCGAATGCCGGCAAGCCGTCAGCGACAGCGCGCAAAGCCATTGCAGGAATATTGCGTTCATGCAGATGAGTTTCGATTTCCTGATCCATCAGGGTTTCAATCTCGAAGGAACTCATATTGCCGCTGATGATGAGCCGCATGTAGTCGGAGATGAACTCGACCAGGACGGGATCGTTCAGCACGCTGGGGTATTCAGCAAAGATAGGGCTAGTTTGAGGGTCTTCGATATCGCTTTCAACGGACATCAGGCCGTCCCGGCGAGCCTTGTTAAGCAACACATACAGCAATGCCATGAGCTGCATATAGAGCTCTTTGCCGTAAGGGTTGCGCCTCAGCACCGCTGGAATAGCGCTGAACATCATCTTGATGGACTGGCCGCTGCTGGACGCAAGATACGCACCAAACGCGGCACCGCCGATCAGGAGCAGCTCAAAGGGCTGATATAAGGCTCCGAGCGCGCCACCCATAAAAATGTAGGCGCCGATAACGGAGAAGAAAACGACGATATATCCAAGGAGAATGAACACAGGTTGCCCTAGCCAAGCCTATTCGAAGCGCATATGGTCGCCTACTTTGACGCCCAAAGATTGTTATATCAAAGGCCGATTTTTAACCTAGATCGGCGTATATTCACAATAGAACAGGTTATGACACCTGTTGTTTCACTTCAGGCGCCACTAGAAGCGAGCGATTTGCCTTCTTCATCAGACGCCGTTGT
Organism: Achromobacter sp. F4_2707; assembly: GCF_047501535.1. Lineage (NCBI taxonomy): Bacteria > Pseudomonadati > Pseudomonadota > Betaproteobacteria > Burkholderiales > Alcaligenaceae > Achromobacter > Achromobacter sp. F4_2707. The sequence goes on along the minus strand of NZ_JAZDRJ010000009.1, from coordinate 58,017 downwards.
CCTTTTTTTCTTTGTTGCCTGACGTGCAGGCTTGGCGGCCGCAACCGCAGCCGCCGGTTCACCGGTATTCTTACCTGCGCTTGCACCAGTGTCGACCGACTTCGGAGCGGCAACGGCACGTCGTTTGCGCGTTTTACCCGCACGAGGCGGCGGACGACAAATGGCGCAAACAAAGCCACCCTGAGGGTCGTGAGCGTGTGCGATAAAACCACCGTTACACCGCTCGCAATACGACAGCTGCAACAAATTACTGTCGAAGAAGCGGATCAGCATCCATGCCCGAGTAAAACTCAGTACGGGCTCTTCACCCGGAGGAGCGCCCAAGCCCGTAGCCGCCTGTTCAATATACAAGCGGTATGCTTCGACCAAAGCACGCGATTTTTTAGCGGGCGTGTGTGTATCGAGGTAACGATAAACACTGTAAAAGACGCTGGAATGAATATTCGGCAGCCATGTCATGAACCAATCGACGGAAAATGGCAGCATGCCCTTAGGGGGCGAACACCCTCTGACCTCACGATACAGACGCGCCAGCCTATCGTAGCTAAGGCTGGTCTCCGCTTGCAGGACTTGCAGGCGGGCGCCAAGTTGGATCATGTCGGTGGCCAAGAGGATTTCTTCCGCTTCCTTGGCAACGCTTTTCTTCGTCATAAATTAAGTTAAGCTCAAGCCAGCTGCTCGGGGGAGCGTTGCGCCATCAGTATGGTGGAATGCGCCTGCTGCAGTACGCCGCCCAGAACATCCTGCCCTAAAGTGGACAACAGCTGATAATCGTTGAGTCGGAAACCGCAGATCAGGGCATTGGAACTCGCTAGCTTGACGAGTTGGGCCGGTGACAGGCTGAGAACGATGTCGGCGACATCGGAATCGAACCCAAGCCGATACATTCCTGCTGCGTAATTGTCACGCAACAGGCGCTGTGCCAGCATGAGATACGAAAGGTTGACTTCCTGGATATCGCTAAGTGCGCTATTGTCAGAGGCAGGCACAGTCCTTCCTTTACTTAATGGTAAATGTAACTTGCAGATTATTGCAAATAGTGACAAACAAAGCCATTGCTAAGCCATTACCACCAGCGCGAGCCTTGTTTTATGCAAAAACCGAATGCAACACAGCTGGAATGGTATCAAAATATATGGCACATTACTAATTGTGGCGATATTGTTACACAAACACGGGCTAAATACCGATTTATGACGACTTTTTGTGGCTTTTTTGCCGATTGGCGCAAACTGTTAGGGGTATTTATGACAGCCATATTGCTGTCTGGTTGCGCGGGTACGCCGCCTAAATCGTCTTCCACGTCGTACGCAGTGCCGCCACAACACCGTCAGGAAGTGGTCATGCTGGCACTTGGGCTAACAGGCAGCCCCTATCGATATGGTGGTACAGACCCCATCGGGGGGTTCGATTGCAGCGGTTTGGTGAATTACGTATTCAACCAAGCGGCGGGAACGGCCGTGCCACGCACGACCGGAGACCAGGCAAATGCTAGTCGCCGCATCAGCCGCAGCGCTTTGCGCGAAGGTGATCTCGTCTTTTTCAATACGCTTGGGCGCGCCAACTCGCATGTGGGAATCTACATAGGAAACGGGCGCTTTGTGAATGCACCCTCGTCCGGAGGTTATGTGCGCATCGATACACTGGACAACCCGTACTTCTCGAAGCGTTTCACTTCCGCCCGCACGCTTTTCGCCAATCGCTGACAGCCAAACAAGCCGCCTTACTACTGGACGCAAGTCAAACCGGCACTTGACGGTATTGTTCAGCCAAAGACAAAAACGCTTGCAAGCCTGGGTCGCGGCCTGTTTCTTCCTCTACAACTCGTGCCGCCGTCGACGCGACGTTCGCAGCCTGCGCGGCGTCAAGAAACAGCAACCGCGAACGGCGCGCCAACACATCTTCTACGCTACGGGCGTATTCGTATCGAACTGCAAAACGCAACATCGCCTCAGTGAGCCCCGCAGCCAATTCGTGGTTCGCTCCTGGCAGTTGCTGAACCCAATATGCTTCCGTACCGTAGCTGTGCAGCCCGGGTGTAGCAGTCAGAGTAATGGGGGTCGTCTGGCGAGTCGGAGCGCCCACCAGCAGAAAGTCCGCCGTTTCGGAGGGAGGCTGGCGTTCCAGCAGGCCGGCGTCCACACATTTCGCCAACACATCCTCTGCCATGGCGCGGTACGTCGTCCATTTCCCGCCCGTTACTGTCACCAAGCCACTGCCGCTGACCACCACGGTGTGTTCCCGATTAATCTTTTTGGTGTCGCTGCCGTCGCGCAACGGCCGCACCAGTGGACGCAGCCCCACCCACGCACTGCGAACATCCGCGGGGCGCGGGGCGCGGGCCAGATAGCTGCCCGCCTCACCCAATATGAAGCGGACTTCTTCAGCCAGAGGGCGTGGTTCTTCTTCGATGGCAGGACGTGCGGTGTCGGTGGTGCCAAGAATGACCTTGCCTAGCCAAGGCACGGCAAACAGTACTCGGCCATCGCGTGTGCGTGGCACAAGCAAAGCATGTTGGCCGGGAAGAAAGTCGTGATCAACCACCAGATGAACGCCTTGGCTGGGCGTGACCATTGCCTGCGAGTCCCGCCCCACGGCTGCATCATCCATATGACGCAACTGATCGACCCAAACCCCTGTGGCATTGACCACGCAGCGAGCCTGAATTTCGCCGGGAGAGTCCAGCTCCTCGGCCTGGTAGCGCACTCCCGCCACCCTTCCCTGTTCATGCAGCAAACCAATTACGGGGCAATAGTTCAATAACAACGCTCCCTGGGCCGCCGCGCTGCGTGCCAAAGCCAGAGCCAGGCGAGCGTCATCAAATTGCCCATCCCAGTACTTGACTCCACCTTTCAGGCCCGCATCACGCACGCCCGGCAGACAGGTGAGAGCCTGCTGCCGCGAGAGAAGTTCTGTCGGCCCCAGGCCGGCAGCACCCGCCAGGGTATCGTATGCCTTAAGCCCCATACCATAGAAAGGCGTTTCCCAGCATTTATAGCTGGGCATGACAAACGGTAGCGGCGCCACAAGATGCGACGCGTTATGCAAGAGCTTGCGCCGTTCATGCAAGGCTTCACGCACCAAAGCCACATTACCCTGAGCCAGATAGCGCACCCCGCCATGAATCAGCTTGGTCGCACGTGAGGACGTGCCCTTGGCGAAGTCTCGAGCCTCAAGCAGCACGACTGACAACCCCCTTAAGGAAGCGTCCAACGCCAGGCCCAAGCCGGTTGCACCACCACCGATGATGAGGAGATCAACCTTGCCCACAGCGCCCAGCCGTTGCAACAAGGCAGTTCGTTGGGTTTCCAGGGGTGCTGGAGAGCGCGCGACGCTCGGGCTGGAATTCATGGTAGACCTTATCTGCGAAATGGAACCTCATCAGTTTACGGTATGCACCGTGTGACGAGCGATGAACAAGCGCAGTGAGAAGTCGCTACGCCGGTTCAGTGTGGGATGCCGGGCGGAATCATCGTTAAACTAGCCATAATCTTTTCTGACAGCGAAATCATGGCCTATCTGCTTGCACTCGACCAGGGCACCTCAAGTTCACGAAGCATCATTTTCAATGAGCGCGGTGAAATCGTGGCACTCGCCCAGCGCGAAATCACCCAGATCTTTCCGCGGTCGGGCTGGGTCGAACATGACCCCATGGAAATTTGGCACACCCAACTGGAAACCGCACGTGAAGCGTTGTCCAAAGCAGGGCTGAAAGCGTCGGATATTCGTGCCATAGGCATCACCAATCAACGTGAAACTACAGTTGTTTGGAACCGGCGCACCGGCCAGCCTATCTACAATGCGATCGTCTGGCAGGATCGCCGTTCCGAACCTGCTTGCGTACGTTTGCGCGACCAAGGCTTTGAAGCCGATATCCTGCAACGCACGGGCTTGCGCATTGACGCCTATTTTTCAGGCACCAAATTACAGTGGCTGCTGGATAACGTCGCCGGCGCACGCGAACTTGCCGAACGAGGGGAACTGGCCTTCGGCACTGTAGATAGTTGGCTGATCTGGCAACTGTCCGCCGATCAGCGGCACCTTACCGATATCAGCAACGCTTCGCGCACCATGCTGTTCAACGTCCATGACAGCCGCTGGGACGACTCCCTGCTGCAGGTTATGAACATTCCCCCCTCCCTGCTTCCAGAAGTCCTGCCCTCGGGCGCCGACTTCGGCGTGGCGGCAGCCGATTGGCTGGGGGGTGAGATTCCTATCTGCGGGGTGGCGGGCGACCAGCAAAGCGCGCTGTTTGGCCAAGCCTGCTTTCGCAGCGGCATGGCCAAAAACACCTATGGCACAGGGTGTTTCATGCTGATGCACACTGGCGAAAAATTCAATGCGTCCAACAACGGCCTTGTCACCACCCGCGCCGCTCAAACAGGCACACAGCCGGAGTACGCTTTCGAGGGCAGCGTATTCGTGGCCGGCGCCGTAGTTCAATGGCTGCGCGACGGCCTTAAGGCGTTTCCCAGCAGCAGCGATATCGAGGCGCTGGCGCGCAGCGTACCGGATTCCGGCGGCGTGATGGTCGTGCCTGCTTTCACCGGGCTGGGCGCTCCTTACTGGCAGCCAGATGCTCGCGGCACTATCACCGGCCTGACGCGAGGCAGTACGATTGCGCACATTGCCCGCGCTGCGCTGGACAGCATCGCCTTTCAAAGCGCCGCGTTGCTGCAGGCCATGAGCCGAGATGCCGAGGAAGCCGGGGGACAGGCGCTGTCCGAACTGCGTGTGGATGGCGGCGCTTGTGTCAACGACCTGCTCATGCAGTTTCAGGCTAATTTGCTGGGTATTCCCGTCTTGCGCCCTGCCATGATAGAAACCACAGCCCTGGGGGCCGCCTACCTTGCTGGCCTGACAGCCGGTGTTTACTCCGACCTGAGCGAACTTTTCTCTTTATGGAAAGTCGAAAGGACGTTCGAACCGCAATACGACCCGAGTCGCGCCCAGGAACTCATGGCCCACTGGGAAAAAGCAGTGCGCCAGGCCAGCACCGCCTGACACGCACCGATTAAAGCAATTGAAAGGACTCCGAATGCTACAAAGAACCATATTGGTGGTCGCCATTTTCCTGGCTATTTTGCTGGCCCTGACTTTTGGCGACGCGCTGCTGTCTCAGGTATATGTCTGGGTGTCAAAGTTGACGGGCTGGGTCATCCACAACTTTTCCGACTTATACGCCAGCATTCATTATTATCTGTCCGCCCATACAACCAAGGTGCTGCTGGCCATCGTGCTAACTATTCCCGTGAGTTGGTGGGTCTTTCGCTCCCGCGAAAAAGAGCTGCGCAGCCCCGCCAACCATCGAAAAATCGCCATTGTTCTGGCCATCTGCCTGGGCTGGCTGGGTGCGCACCGGTTTTACCTTGGCCAGATCGGCTGGGGAATCATCTATCTGCTGATCTTCTGGCTGTTCGCCCCTCTGGTTGTGGTGCTGGGCCTGATAGACGCCCTGCGTTATTTCTTCATGACAGATGAACAGTTCAGTATTGCCCGCAGCTGACCCGCAGCAGCTCGCCGCGCCTACACCCACCCGCTTCACCTTGCTGCATTCCAGCGCAGAGAGCGGGCTCGACGCCCGTCATGATGAATCGCTGTTGGAACTGTGCATTCATAACGGGCCGCTGGCCAGTATCTGGCAGACCCAACGCAGCTTGGTTGTGCCGCGCAGCTATCGGCGTTTCGATGCGTTTGAAGATGCACGGCAGCATTTCGCCGGGCTGGGTTGGCCAGTCACCGTACGCCAGACGGGCGGCGGAATCGTTCCCCAAGGCCCCGGTATTCTCAATCTGAGCCTGGCCTACACGGTGCAAGGCCCGCCAATGCAGCATTCGGAGCCTGGGTATCAGCGGATCTGCCAGCTCTTGGCCGATGCTTTGCGAGCGCTTGGCATTAAAACCTTCCCCGCCGCAGTTGAAGGTTCGTTCTGCGATGGACGCTACAACCTTGCAGTGGACCGGCAAGGCAAGCCAGTAAAAATCGCGGGGACCGCACAAAGTTGGCGGCGCATACCTGGCAGCAAAGACGGGCACATGGGCTTGGTGCATGCTTTGGTATTACTCGACACCGACACCGCTGCCGTTACGGAAACAGCCAACGCCTTCGAAGCCGCCCTGGGTAGCGAACGCCGTTATGAAGCCGACAAAGTGGTTTCGGCGGCGGAATGGCTGGGCAGTTCGTACGACCTGCAAAACCGCTTTGAAAACGCGCTGGAGCGGGCACTCGCGAACCTCCGCGTATAGGTCGAGCCCCCCAGCAGTTTCACCGCAGAGCGAGCTCCTACTCCGTGCGAGTTATAACCTCGGCCAGATTGCGCAATACGTTTCCTTCGCCCAGCCTCTTCAACAAGCCGATGCGCCGCATTTTCCGCGCGACCCTATCATTCATTTCGGTAAAAATCACCCGCACGCCCTGGGCCTGCAGTTGCTGCACTACATCTTCCAGCGTCTGCAAGCCGGTAGCGTCGATAAAAGGTACATAACGCAGGCGGATCACCACCACCTTGGCATCGCTCTGCTTGTGTGTCAGCACCTGCTCGAAGGTTTCCGCGGCAGCGAAGAAGAAAGGCCCTTCAATGGAATACACCATGACATCGGACGGCATACCGTCCAACCCTTGCGCCGCCAGCTCCCGCTGCAGTTCGATTTTTTCCTGGGGCCGTACCACAACACTTGCCGACATATTCATCAGAAAATGCAGCATGGCCAGCACGACGCCGATGTTTACCGCCACCACCAGGTCAACGAACACCGTCAGCAAAAAGGTAACGACAAGAACAATGACGTCCGGGCGTGGCGCACCTTTTAGCAGCCTGAGCACCTGACGTACATCGCTCATGTTCCAGGCCACCACGAACAAAATCGCCGCCAGCGCCGCCAACGGGATATTGGCAGCCAAAGGCGCGAGAAACAGCAATATGAAAATCAGGCACAAGGCGTGCACAATGCCCGCAATCGGGCTGTTGCCGCCATTACGCACGTTGGTGGCAGTCCGAGCTATCGCGCCTGTGGCCGCGATTCCCCCAAACAGCGGCGCGACAATGTTAGCCAGGCCCTGGCCCACGAGCTCTTGATTTGAGTGATGGCGAGTGCCCGCCATGCGGTCGGCCACCGCAGCGGAAAGTAGTGATTCAATCGCACCTAGCATGGCAATGGCGAAGGCCGGGCCGATCAACTCCACCAAGCGGCTCAGGGTGATCTCTGGAACTTCTAAGGTAGGAAGCCCGCGGGGAATCTCGCCGTAACGGCTGCCTATGGTGGCCACAGACTCAAAACCGATGGCGGCCTGTATGAGTGTGACAATAATCAGTGCAACCAGCGGCCCGGGCAGGCGACTGATGACGCCAGGCAGCCGCGGGGTGTAGATCACCAGCGCAAGGGCCAGCACAGCCAGCGCTGTCGTGGCCATATCGAATTGTGGCAAAGCCTGCACCAGCGCCCACAAGGTTTCGTGGAAATGCCCGCCCTGTACTTCGGGCAAACCAAAAAAATCCTTCCACTGCCCGACCCAAATCACCACGCCGATACCTGCGGTGAAACCGGCAATGACGGGCGCCGGAATGAACTTGAGCACCGCCCCCATGCGGGCCAGCCCCAGCAATAGCAGAATGACCCCTGCCATCAGCGTGGCGACCTGAAGGCCCACCACACCATGCTCAGCAACAATGCCCGCAAGAATCACGATGAAAGCACCGGTGGGCCCCGCTATCTGAATGCGGCTGCCGCCAAACACCGACACGATGATGCCCGCAATGATGGCGGTGTAAATACCTTGTTCGGGCTTAACGCCCGAAGCAATTGCAAAAGCCATGGCTAAAGGAAGCGCCACAACCCCCACAATTAAACCGGCGCCAATATTCTTGGCCCAGTGACGTCGCGCCAACAGGCCCGACCGGTATGCATCCACAATCGCTAGCATCGTACTTCCGTGAAAATTTCTCGCGTCGCCTGGTTGAAAAGCGAGCGAACTGAGAGATATGCGCTTCAAATTATCATAAACTGCTTACAGCGTGCCCAAAGAAGGCAGCGTTCTTTCTGAAGCACAACAAAAAAAACCGCCTGGGGAAGCAGGCGGCAAAAAGTACTACTAGGGGAAGACAGTACAGGGGCCTCTTTGCGGGCCGTAACACTTGGCTTGCCGAACTGACAAGCCAAGTGATCAGAGGTTTATTCAGCCGGCGCTACGGCAGTATCGGTTGCCACAGACCTGCCGCGACCACCGCCGAACACGCCGATCACAACTTGCCAGGCGATAGCCGCCCCACCGACGATGAAGACCATGTCACCGAAAGTGCGGATCCAGCGCAGTGTTTCCAGCAATGGCTGCTGCATGAACTCTTCGCTGCGTGCATACCACATGCCTTCCGTCACGCTGGCATAGGCCTGGATGATGCCGATGGGCAGCAAGCTGGTAACAATCATCAGCACCAAGCCACCGTTCAGGCCCCAGAAGCCCAGGCGCATCAACTTCTCGTTGAAGACAAAACCCGGAACGATGTAACGCAGTACCAGCAAGGTGAAGCCCAGTGCCAGGAAGCCATACACACCGAACAATGCTGCGTGGGCGTGGACAGGCGTCGTGTTAAGCCCTTGGATGTAGTACAGAGCAATCGGTGGGTTAACCATGAAGCCAAATACACCAGCGCCCAGCATGTTCCAGAAAGTCACAGCCACGAAGCACAGGACGGGCCACTTAACGGCTTGCATCCAAGGTGCACGCTCCTTGAGGCGCCAGTTTTCAAAGGCCTCGTAACCCAAGACGATCAGGGGTACGACTTCCAACGCACTGAAGCTTGCGCCAATCGCCATGACTGGAGTGGTAGTACCTGCGAAGTACAGGTGATGCAGGGTACCCGGCACACCGCCCAGCATGAACAGCGAGGCCGAAGCCAGGCTGGCAACCGTAGCGCCACGCTGTGAAACCAGCCCCATGGACGAGAAGATGAAGGCCAGGGCCACCGTGGCGAACACTTCGAAGAAGCCTTCCACCCACAGGTGAACCACCCACCAGCGCCAGTATTCCATGATGGTGATGTGCGTGCGCTCACCATAGAACAGGCCGGTGCCGTAGAACAGACCCACTGCCACAATGGAGAAAGTCAGCAGCGCAAGCAGGTTTTTGTCGCCATCCTTCTGCTTGAAAGCAGGCATGATGCCGCGCAGCATGAGCAACAGCCAGAAAGCCAGGCCCAGGAACTTCACAATCTGCCAGAACCGGCCCAGTTCCAGATACTCATACCCTTGGTGACCAAACCAGAAATTCAAGCTGGCAGGCATGACTTGCGCAATGGCCAGGTAGTTACCGATGTAGGAACCCACCACCAATATGATCAGCGCCCAGAACAGGATGTCCACGCCCAGCTTCTGATGTTTGGGGTCTTTACCGCCATTGATCAGCGGCACTAGGAATAGGCCGCCGGCCAAAAAGCCTCCGGCGATCCAGAACAGCGCCGTCTGCAAGTGCCAGGTTCGCGTCAGCGAATAGGGGAACCATTGCGACACATCAATGCCATAGAAGGTCTGGCCTTCGACGGTGTAGTGGGCAGTGAAACCACCCAGCAGAATCTGGAAGATGAACAGGCCCACGACCATCAACAGGTATTTGCCCAAGGCGCGCTGCGATGGGGTGAGGCCAGCCGCCAGCAAGGGGTCTTGCTTAGGCGCTTCCGGCTCTGGCACTTCACGGTGGGTAAAGGCCCAGCCCCACACCAGGAAGGCAATACCGGCCAGCAGCAGCACCACACTGATTACCGACCAAATCACGTTATTGGTGGACGGTTTGTTGTCGATCAGCGGCTCATGAGGCCAGTTGTTGGTATAGGTGACATCGCTGCCAGGGCGCTCCGTGGCGGCCGCCCATGCTGTCCAGAAGAAGAACTTAGTGAGGTCGGCGCGACGTTCTGCGCTAGGCAGCGTGTCTTCCTTCATGGCGAAGCTTTCACGCGAACCCCGCAGTTCGGGGTCGGAACCATAAAGCGCTTCGTAATACGCTGCCACTTGCTCAATCGCCTGAGCCCGGCGATCGCTGACCGTAACCACCAGTGTTTCAGGGTCTAGCGTATTGGTGCGATATTCGCGCTTAAGCTCATCCCTCAGATAAGCCTGCTCGCGAGAGTCCAACTGCTCATACGGCAAACCTGCGACATCCTGCGCCGCCAGATCCAGCCAGGCGAGCAGTTCGCGGTGCAGCCAGTCCGCACTCCAGTCTGGGGCTTGATACGCACCATGGCCCCAGATAGAGCCGATCTGCATGCCGCCCGTGCTCTGCCACGCAGTCTGACCATCCAGAATCTGCTCCTCGGTCATGAGCTGCTGACCTGAGGCAGTCACCACTTTCGCGGGAATCGGCGGCACCTGCCTGTAGATTTCGACCCCGCTCCATCCGAGGACCCCGAATGTCACTACCAACACTGCGATCAGTAGCAACCATAACTTCTTATATTCACGCATTTTGCGCTCCTTTAACTGCTTGCGAAGCTTTTGCAAACAACACATCGTTTTCCAAATTGATGTGCTGTGTCAGTTCCTGCGCGTAATGAGCCAGGCCTTCATACAGGCGTTGCCAAGTATTGCAGGCGTCGTCCGGCAGGATGAGATCGTGGGTCAGGCGGTGAATACGTTCCACCGCATCAATATGCTGGTCGTGCTCGAACATCATGACCGTAATGGGGCCGGCGGCCGGTGCGTTCATGCCACGCAACAGCATTGGGAACAACACCTGCTCTTCCTTAAGCATGTGGCTTTCCATTTCCTGAAGATGAGCCTCAAGCTCATCAGCCAGCCCCTGGGGACAGCGGGCATGCCCGGCATGTGCATGTTCAACACGCCGGGACAACCTGATCAGCTCGGGAAGCTGCTCGCGATGGCCAGTATGAAAGCGACTGACGATGTATTCGATCAGTTCTTCCGTGGCCAAGGCGCCAAGCTCTATCGGTACCTGGGCATTCATGACGGAAACCTCTCCGTTTGTTAGTGATGACCCTAGTTACGCAACATCCGTGCCAGTTTTTTGCAGTGCCCGACTGAACATACATCAAGAACAGACACTTAAAAGGGTATAAAAAACCCGCCCCCTATAGGGTTACTTTTACCCTGCTGGTAGAATTCACCCTATGGACTCCTTAATACTGGCCGACCTCGTCACCTACCTGCCCGATGCCGTGCGCCTGCAGCGTATTGTTCTCACCATGCGCGAGCGGTTTCGCTCGGATGCAGTAGGCATGCTTAAACTTGATGAAGGCAGCTTGCGACTGGTAGCAGCGGCAGGCTTGGCGCACGAAGCGCTGGGGCGGCGCTTTAAGGTGGCCGAACACCCCCGTTTCGCCACCATTCTGTCCCGCCGTGAACCCACATGGTTTGAGCCGGGCAGCCTATTGCCAGACCCTTACGATGGCCTGCTCGACGACCGGCGCGGTGCTCCCCTGCCGGTTCACGACTGTCTGGGCATGAGCTTGTACGTGGAAGGCAAACTTTGGGGGGCCCTCACCCTTGATGCCTTGGAGACAGGCACCTTTGACGCGCAGGCGCAGATGGATGTACAGCGCTACGCCCTGCTGTTGGAAGCCGCCATCCGCGTCACCATGCTCGAGAAAGAGAACCGCAGCCTGCGGCAATTGGGCGCCAGCGCTGTGGACGATGTGCAAATCATTGACGACAAGGAAATCATCGGCCAAAGCGAAGCCATCACCGAATTGCTGCACGAACTTGATGTTGTCGCTGACTCCGATTTGCCTGTGCTGCTCTTGGGCGAAACGGGGGTAGGTAAAGAACTGTTTGCGCGCCGCGTACACCGGCACTCTCGCCGCCGCAACAAGCCTATGGTGCATGTCAATTGCGCCGCGCTGCCTGAATCGCTCGCGGAAAGCGAACTTTTTGGTCATGTTAAAGGCGCTTTTTCCGGCGCCACCCACGATCGCGCCGGGCGCTTCGAAGCCGCGCAAGGCGGCACCCTGTTTCTGGATGAAGTGGGCGAACTGCCCTTGTCAGTTCAGGCCAAGCTGCTGCGAACTCTGCAAAACGGCGAGATCCAGCGCCTGGGAACCGACACTTCTATCAAGACCGACGTCCGCATCATTGCCGCCACCAACCGCCAGCTCAAGGAAAACACCCTGGAGGGCAGCTTTCGCGCCGACCTTTACCACCGCCTTTCCGTCTACCCCGTCCCCATTCCTCCTCTGAGAGAGCGTGGCCGCGATGTCTTGCTGCTTGCAGGGCATTTCCTGGAATTCAATCGCGCTCGCCTGGGCATCCGAGGCCTGCGCTTGTCGTACGGTGCGGAAGAAGCTCTGTTGGCCTACCCCTGGCCCGGCAATGTGCGGGAACTGGAACACGTCGTCAGCCGGGCGGCGCTCAAACTGCTGAGCCGGGGCGCATCGCGCGACCAGATCCTGACGGTGCCTGCCGAACTGCTGGACCTCGACCTGCCCCCGGACACCATGGCCCGGACAGCGCTGGAGCCAACCACTGACCAGCCGCCCACCCATTGGCCAGGGAACAACGTCGAGCAACCGGGTGGAACAACGCTACAGCTCGGCCCGTTGCGCACCACCCTAGAACAATACGAGCGCAACCTGATTCAGAGCGCCTTGAGCGCGACCGACAATAACTGGGCCCAAGCCGCCCGCCTGCTGGAAATCGATTCCAGCAACCTGCATAAACGCGCCAGAAAACTTGGGCTGAAAACGGACTCAAAAACCCTGTGACGACCTTCGGCCACACCCATCTAGGCTTCTTCCCGCATGGTGCAAGCTGACTTCTGCCTGAAAGACGAGCCGCTTTATACTAAGAAGCCTCTTAATCAGTCCCCGCCCACCCACTTCTCTCATCGACACCACACAAGCTATGAATTATCTGGTTATCAAGCACCTGCACATGACGGCGGCCGGCCTTAGCATTGCCTTCTTCATCATCCGCGCTTACTGGTCCATCACGGAAAATGGGCTGCTGCAGAAGAAAGTCGTCAAAATTTTGCCGCATGTCATTGACACCGTACTCCTGACCGCCGCCATCTGGCTGTCCATCCTGTTGGGGCCCGCTGCCGCACAACCCTGGGTGCTGACAAAAATTGTTCTGCTGATTGCTTACATCGGCGTGGGCACCGTTGCCATCAAACGTGGCCGCACGCCACGCACCCGCGCCATCGCCGCGGTGATCGCAGTACTCATCTTTATTTACATTGTTGGCGTCGCCATCAAGCACCATCCCGCGTCCTGGTTTTTCTAAAGACCCCATGTCAAAAAAAATCAAACTTCCCGACTACGAAACCACTGCTCTCGTTCTACAAGGCGGCGGCGCTCTGGGTGCTTATCAGGCCGGCGTCTTTGAGGGCCTGCAAGAAGCCGACATTCCGCTAAGCCGGCTGGCAGGTATTTCAATCGGTGCACTGAACGCCGCCATCATCGCGGGCAACGCCCCCGAACATAGGGTAGATCGGCTACGCGAATTCTGGGAAACCATCTGTCAGCCGAATCACCCCTTCATGGCATTGCCACCTGTTGTCGAACAGTCGATATTCGACATTAACGACGCTACCAAGCAGTTTCTTGGCCATTGGAACGCCTGGTCCGCCATCATGAGCGGACAAAACGGTTTTTTTCAACCGCGGCAACCTGCGCCAGTGCTCCCCTTTATGCACAACCACCCGGCGCAAACGAGCTATTACCGTATTGACGCCCTCAAAGAAACTCTGGAACGTCTGTGCGATTTTGATCGTGTCAACGCCTGCGAGCTGCATGTATCGGTGGGCGCCGTTAATGTGCGCACCGGCAACTTCACCTATTTCGATAACCAGGAAACCACCCTGCGTGCTGAGCATTTCATGGCATCGGGCGCCCTGCCCCCGGCCTTCCCCGCTGTGGAGATCGACGGCGAATACTATTGGGACGGTGGTCTGGTCTCCAACACTCCACTGGGTCACGTGCTGCAAGGGCGCCCCATGCGCGATACGCTGGTCTTCCAGGTCGACCTTTGGAGTGCGCGAGGCGCTGCCCCCACCAACATGGCCGAAGTGTCCGACCGCATGCAGGATATCCGCTATTCAAGCCGCACTCGGTATGTCACGGAACACTTTCGCCAATCGCAGGAAATGCGCCATCTTCTTTGGCGTATGCTGAAAGATATGCCGGAAGATCTTCGCTCACATACCGACTATGCCAAGCTGGTGGAAGAAATCAGCACTGCCAAGTGTTACAACATCGTCCACCTGATCTTCCGTAACCAGCCTTACGATTTGCATTACAAGGATCACCAGTTCGGCCTGGCGGCCATGCGCGACCACTGGAAGCACGGCTTGGCCGACATCCGCAAAACACTTGCCAATCCTAGCCGCCTTGCCATGCCCGACCGCGACATCGGCTTTGTGACTCACGACGTACACCGTGAGGAACTGGAAGAACGCATGGATCGGTAAGGCAACCCTTTCCTGATTACTATTTCCCAGGGCGCAAACGCCCCAGCACCAGCATGCCGGTCAGCACAAACGCGGTGCCAACCAGTTGCAACGCTGTGATCGGCTCATCGAGTATCCACCAGGCAAGAAACAATACAGAAACCGGCCCCACCATACCTAGCTGAGAGGCCAAAGGCGCGCCTACACGCGCCACGGCCCACATCACCATAAAGGTGGGCAACACCGTGTGAAATACGGCATGAATGAGGGAAAGCTGATAGACCTCAACCGGTTGAACCAGCCCTTGCCAACCTTGCTGCCAAAGAAAATGAATCAGCACATATACGGCCGACGCGCTCATGGCGTAAGCCACCAACCGCGTTGAACCCACCCGCGCCAAAACCTCCCCCGAACTGATCAGATAAATAGCGTAGGTAAAAGCCGAACCCAGCACAAACCCTGCGCCCAGCAGCACATTACTGCCCGCAAAGGAAAGATCGTGAATAAAGGCCAGCAGCACCCCTGCATAAGACAGCCCCATGGCCAGCCACTGGGCGCCCGTAATGCGGCGCTTCAGATACAGCGCTGAAATCAACAGCACAAACGTGGGCGCCAAAAACAGAATCAAGCGCTCAAGGCCGGCAGTGATGTACTGCAGCCCCAAAAAGTCGAGATAGCTCGACAAGTAGTACCCGATAAAGCCCAGCAACAGAATCAGCCATACATCGCGCCGACTCAGCCGCGCTATCCGCCCGGCGCGCGCCCTTCGTGCCTGGAACACAGCCACCAGCGCAAAGAAAGGCAACGAAAACAACATGCGAAAACCGATAACCGTCAGCGCATCCACCCCATGAAGGTAGGTGAGCTTGGTGACAATGGCTTTGGCCGAAAACAGCACCGAACCCAGCACTGCCAAAAAAAAACCCGACCAATACTGCGCATTTAAAGTTGCCCGGCGCTTCGGTTCTTTTGTTTCCATGCTCATTGAATACGATCTTCCAGAGCAAGGCCCATATCAACCCAAGCTGCTGCGCCCCTATTTCCCCCGCCCTGCCGAACCGCATTTGAAACTCGCCACGCCTGCCCCCGCAGTGAAAACCACCGTTTGCGCACGAACTTCGCGGACGGATAACCACCGCAGATAGCGGGAAAAATAGAAGCAACCATGAAAAACCCAACTTACCAGCAACACGACTCGTTCGATATTAAAGCAGGAAGCTAAGAGAAGAACATGCTGGCACGATTACAATGCCGTTCAACCATGAAGGCGACATCCATCCACCAACCGGACATTTCTACTTGGCAGAAAACCGGACATTTCTATTTAGCGTTGACACAACGTGACAGCGCCACTTGACATGTAACCAAAAAACGCGCTATAAATCGATCTTCGTTTTCAGCGGCCAAGGAAA
This sequence comes from Achromobacter sp. F4_2707, assembly GCF_047501535.1. Lineage (NCBI taxonomy): Bacteria > Pseudomonadati > Pseudomonadota > Betaproteobacteria > Burkholderiales > Alcaligenaceae > Achromobacter > Achromobacter sp. F4_2707. The sequence goes on along the minus strand of NZ_JAZDRJ010000009.1, from coordinate 42,217 downwards.
TCCCTAGCGCCACCAAAAACGGAAAAAGAAAAGGAACTTGCACAACACATAAAAAACGTGCTATATTCTTTTTTCTTCAGTTCCCCGATAGCTCAGTCGGTAGAGCGACGGACTGTTAATCCGCAGGTCACAGGTTCGAGCCCTGTTCGGGGAGCCACAGAATACCGAAAGAAATCAAGCCCTTACAGTTAAAACGCTGTAGGGGCTTTTTCTTTGAATTAGACGCAAATATTAGACACTGTCTAACATCCAGTAGATTGGCCCGCCACCGCGCGGGCGTCTATTGTGACGCAGGGCGCAACCCTGTTGTACGTTGAACAAAACGCTCGTTTCGGCGCAACATTTCCATAGTTCCTAAAAGCTTACAGGTCAAACGAACCACCTCGCGCCGCTTCTGAAAGCCGTTCGCGATCTGCTGGAAATGTCAGTGCGGCTTCCGCGCGCGCTCGCGAGAGTTCAGCGTGATATCGGGCGCTGGCGCGAAAATCGTCTGAACCGAGTCGCGAGAGTGCGTGAAGGCATTTTTGCAAGCGCAGTTGCACCTCTATCAAGCCTGCCCCGTCTCGCGCCATCAGCATGAAGGCGTCCTCGAATAAGTCCGCTACTGCAAGTGGTGCGACATGAACGCAGGGATGCGCAGGTTCTTCTGCCTCGAGACCCTCCGCCCAGAATGCGAGGAGTCGTGTGTTGCGGCCGATGACATCGAGCGCCGTGCCTGGGTCATTGGTGGCAGGTGATAGCGCACGCGAGCCAATTTCGCTCATGACAGCCAGGCCAAAGCGAGGGTCCTGATCAAAGGTGCGCACATCCTTAATGACAAAAGCATTTTGTGCGAGTTCCTGTACGCTTATGGCCTCGTCACCGGTTGCATTGCAGCGCAGCCAAGCGAGCGGCGTATCGACCGAGACAAAGGCACCCGGGTTGCACAATACATAAATGCGGCAGTCCTGCGCCTCGGCTAGCTCGGACAGTGCAGACATGTCGATATATTGAAGGTAGCCGATCTGGCCTGCAGCAATAACCGTGGCATCAGGCGGAACGTGAGCATCGGCAGGCTGCAGTGGAACACCGCCCAAATAAGGGGAAACCAGCCTGGCCTGCATGGCCTTGCGTGTCGCCTCCTCCACCCTGTGCGTGGTCTCGCCTACACGGCCAAGCTGCGTAATGTGGTCAATCCAACGCAGTAGGCTCACAACAATCAGGATGACCACCGCCACGGTCACGCAGAACAGGACGGTTCTTCCGTTGGGGCCATAGGCTTCGGTGCGCAACAAAATAATGCTGACGATGGCGAAAACAAAGGAACCAACAAAGGTTGACAGCACCCGGTGCGACACGCGGTCTTCAATCAGCAAGCTGGTGGCACGCGGCGTCACATTGCTGGTCGCAGCCGAGTAGGCAGCGGTCATCGCCGAGAGCGAGAAAATCGTGACCGCCAGCATCGATGAGGCAATGATGTTAAGCAGGCTATCCACCGAGCTTGCGCCAAACCCAGGCAAATTCCATGGCAACACATCTTGCGCAGTGATCGCTAAGGCAGCAGTGACAACGCCTAGTAACGCGTAGGCCGTAGTACTCAACCACAATTTGCGAGCCAATTGCATCAAAAGCCAACGCCAGCGAGTCATGCCCCACCTCTTTAGTGGTTTGAGTTGTCCATGAACATAACCGAATGAGCCCGAGTGCTCAATCTCCCGTGCCCATGGCTACTTGCCGCTCGACTCGCAATACAGCAACTTTCAGTTTCAGAATCGGCATACCCGACAGGCACATCAAACCAATGGTGATACAGTTGCCGCAACTCACCACCCCATCAGATTCATGACTGAACAACAATTTAATGTTCTAGCGAACTTGCTGGGCTACACCGCAGCGGAACAGGCAGCCACGCATCGCATCATCATAGGCGGCAAAACTGGTGACGCAGTTGCCACACAACATGCAGATCGCTTACGTCAGATCGACGCTTCCATTCGCGAGGCGTACGTCGTGCACAGCCCGATGGAGTTTCGAATCACTGTCGGCCATCGCGACACACACCGAATGCCGGGCGCACTCAAAATCAAAGTGGGTGACATCGTCCGGTTAATCGGTCATTCGACTGAGCGCTGGATTCCGGTCAGAGTCACGGCGCTTCCAAATACGGCTGCGGATTATTACAGCGGCGTCATTACTGAGCAGTTGGTAAAACTGAGTAAATTCCAGGTGGGAAATGGTGTGCGTTTCAGTGAAGACCAAGTCTTTATTGAAGCGCCTCGGGCGGCGTCGCGCCGTCGCCGCAGCAACTAAAGGTGCGCAACGCGGCGGTGTATACCCGCCCTTTTGACGTCTTACCCGCGCTTTAACGCTCCTTTTTTGCACGGCATGGACTTGCGATGCCGTGCGCTTTTGGGGCAAATTAGCTCATGCCTGCCGCCCTCATTCGGCGGCCAACTTGGCTTTCATGCGAAGATAGTCGCTCTCTCAGGCTCACCTCGTCAATACCACCCTATCTTGTCGGCTGCCTCATTACTTTTTTATGAGGCAGCCCTCTGTCTTTCCGCTGTTTAGGCGTATTAACTGCGGCATTCGCGTCATGCCTCCTTCTGGACCGAATCCGTGACGTGTCAAACATTGCGCGGGCAGGTTAACTCTCGTCATATACTGTTTGCTGACTGGCCATCGTGACAGTTGACAAACCTTGCTGTTTGTCAGTGACCGGTGTGCTCAGCTCTGTAGAAACTGTCTCAAGGAAACTCTCAATGTCCACATTAAAACGCTTCGGAAAGACCTTATTCGCGGTCACAACTAGTGCGCTCGTCATGGCGTCAGCGACTGCTGTTCAGGCACAACCTGACTTTCCGAACAAACCCCTTACCTGGGTTATTCCGTTTCCCCCTGGCGGGCCTACTGATGTCACCTCCCGCATCCTCGCCGATGCGTTCTCCAGGGAGCTTGGCCAAACTGTCGTAACAGAAAACAAATCCGGCGCTTCAGGCACTATTGGCGTACGCTCCGTTACCCGCGACAAAGCCGACGGATACACATTTGGCACACTCGCCGCCCCTAGCTTGATCGCGCCGTACTTGATGCCGAATGCACCTTATGACCTTACCCAGGACATCACGCCTATCGGTGTTGCATACACGACACCGCTCATCATGGTTGTGAACCCTGATGCGCTTCCCAACGTCACGGATCTGGCATCCCTGGCAGAAGCCGCCAAAACCATGGATCTCAACTACACCACAGCAGGCGTGGGTAGTACCGCTCACCTGACTGTCGAGCTCATCAAAAAAGAACTCGGTTTTGACGCCATTCACATTCCCTACCAAGGCAGCTCTCCTGCCGTCACCGCCACACTGGCCGGCGAAGTGCCGCTGATGTTCTCGGACTCACTCGCTGTTCTGCCACACATCCAGGCCGGCAAACTGCGCCCCATTGCGGTTAACACCGACAATTTCGCGCCGCTGCCTGATGTGAAATCGCTGAATCAACAGGGCGTAACCAGCACCAAGGCCGTATCTTGGTACGGTGTTTTCGGCCCTAAAGGCATGCCTGACGAGATTCGCGACAAACTGTCCGCCACGCTGGACAAGGTCTTGCAAGACCCCGTCGTGATCGAACGCATGCAAAGTGCAGGCGCCTACCCCAACTTCACCACGCCCCAAGGCATGGCTGATCGCATTAAGACCGACTCCGCAATCTGGGAAGCGGTGATCAAAGAAAACAACATCACCCCGCAGTAAGGTGTGATGCGGGCACCCTTTCCGCATGGCAAGGGTGCACAAACCGCCTCGTCTACTCCCATTCAAGCTGGTAAAAAGCCTGCACATAGGCAGGCGCCACAAGCAATTCGACTCAACGCGGCCCGAAAACATCTCCCAAGACATCGTCTTTGGGCATTCCGTTGTACTTCTGGATCACCCCATCTTCGTTCAGCACCACGATGCCAGGCGTCCCTCTGAAGCCCATGCTCATCATCAGAAGTTGATTCTCTTCCAGGATTTCCTGTATGTCGTCGGTGATCGCCTCGGCGGGCGTGATGCCGCCCTTGTCGAAACTAAGCTCATGCCTCTGAAGCGCTGCAGAGGTGTCTGTGGAGCCAAGAATGGCCGCCGCCTTGGCGGGGCTATCTTCTTTAAGCATGCCAACCAGCAAATGCCGCAGTTGTACTTTCCCGGCTTCCACCCAGGGGCGCGAGGCTTCCCAGAACAGGTGGCAATATGGGCAGTTAGGGTCGGTAAAGGTATAAATGATGCGAGGCGCATCAGCCTGCCCATCCAGCACCCAGGGTGCAGTTTCCAATGTAGACCAGGCCCGGTCGCTCATGGGCTTGGCAAGCAGGTTTTCGACGGTTTCCTTGTCCAGGATATCGCCCTTGCTGTCCAAGCGTGTACCGGCGATGGCATGGCCGTCCGGCAACACGTAGATGGCGACGGGTTGTTCCCCCGCCACCCCGGCAAAACCGCGCACGCCTTGGCCGGCATCGAATTCTTGAATATTGCTTACGCCCTGCGCTTCCAGCGCCTGAATCACAGCAGGCGGCCGGGCTTCGGGTTCGGTTTCATCGGGCTGTGCATGGGCCGGCAGCAACGCCAGCGGCGTGGCGGCAATCAGCGGGAAGAGCACTCGCAGTAGATACATTGTTAATCCTTTACTGTATCGAATGTGAAAAACGCTCAAAAACGGCGCAATATTTTGTCTTTGATGCCTGCCATGGTGATTTCGCCCAGATGTGAATCAACTTGACGCCCTTGCGCATCGAAAAACAAGGTGGTGGGCAGACCCCGGGACCTTACGGCCTGCATGGCTTTGGAAGTCGGATCCAGCAAGACATCGGTAAGGTCCAAGCCCTCACTTTCAAGAAAACGCTGTGCTGTCACAGCGCTTTCACCTTGGTTAAGCATGACAAAAGCAATGTCGGGGAAGGCTTGCTGGGCTTGCTCGAAAGCGGGCATTTCTCTGCGACACGGCGGACACCAGCTTGCCCAAAGGTTTAGCACCACAGGGCGCCCTTCATACTGACTTAACGAAACCGGCTGACCAGCCAGGGTGGTGACTTGCAAATCGGGCAAGGGGGGCACGGATCGAAGCAGCAGGCTGAGGACGCCATTGGCAACCACCCAAAGCGCTACACCCGCAATCATGCCTGTGAGAGCAGAACGGCGCAACATCACACACTCGCGAGTACGCCACCATACGAAAGCCAGGGAAACCGGAATACCTACCCACCATAAAAAACCGCCATCGCTGATGGCAACCATGGATTTAGGCGTGGCAGAATACTCGGGCCACCATTGCACGATATAAGCCAGCCGGGCCACCACAAAACCCACAAATGCGGCATCCAGCAACGCACCACCCGCAGCCCGGTATTTTTCCCCCGACCATGCACGAGCGCTGCGGCGGGCAACCAGCCACCCAAATAGTAAAGCGGCGCCGATAATAATCGTTTGCATGGAAAACAGCCCTACTCCCACCATAATGCGCCAGCCTATACTCTGTAACCCAACAAAAAAGCATAACAGCCTTTCTGAAATGGAAGGCTGCTTGTCATCAGATCTGCTTTGCCCATGACGAGTTCATTTTTCCGCCCCCCTTCTACCGCCGGAATGTCGGTCTGTTGGCTGCTGCGTTTTGCTGCCGCAGCGCGCCTCGCCATGGGAATGATGATTGTGCTGACCATCGCGATGACACCGGCCTGGGCGCAACAACAACAACAACAACAACAACAACAACAACAACAACAACAACAACAACAACAACAACAACAACAACAACAACAACAACAACAACAGCCGTCGACTGAGACTCGCCCGCCGCTGCGGCTGGGTGTACTGGCGTATTTAGGCGCGGGTGACGCCGCCAGCGAATGGCGGGGCCTGCGTAGTTATCTGGAAGTCGCACTGCCACAATACCGGCATGAGATCCGCTACGGTGACCTTGACGCACTGTGGGCGGCTGTCGCCGCAGGAGAGCTGGATTTCATATTGACCAACCCCGGCCAATATGTCGAACTTGAAGCCGCCTACGGCGCCAGCCGTATCGCCACCCTTGAGCATAGCGACATGCCAGCCGCTAACATCGCCGTCGGTGCGGCAGTCATTGCGCCTCGCAACCGACATGACCTCAGCACCTTGCAAGATCTGCATGGAGAAACCTTGGCTGCCACGGCGGAAAACGCTTTCGGCGGCTACCAGACTGTATGGCGCGAACTGGCCAACCTGAATATGGACCCTGGCCGCGATCTGGAAGCACTAGTTTTTACGGGTTTCCCCATGCAACAGGTGTTGGACGTAGTGGATGCAGGCCAGGCGGACGCTGGCGTGATCCGCGCCTGCCTGCTTGAAGCACAACCTAATTGGCAAGAACGTTACAAAGTGCTTTCCGGGCGCTACGAGCCATCGCTAGGCTGCACGATTTCTACGGTTCTGTACCCTAACTGGCCGATGGCGGCGCTGCGCGACACCCCGCCCGCCATGGCTCGCGCTATGGCCATTACCTTACTGCAGATGAGCCCCGACCATCACGGCATCAGTTGGGGGGTGCCGGCCGACTACCAGATCGTGCACGATACGTTCCGGGAACTGCAAATAGGCCCTTACGCCTATTTACGCAGTACGCCACTGGGCAAGCTGGTGCGCCAATATTGGCCTTATGCCATGCTTGTTGTATTGGGGCTGTTTTTCTGGGGGCTTTACACCGCACGTAGCGAATATCTCGTACGTACCCGCACCGCCGCACTGGAGCAAGCGCTACGAGATCGCCAGGCTTTCGAGCAACGCATGCGCGAACACCAGGAACAGGCCGACCACCTGGGGCGCTTGTCCGTATTGGGGGAACTTTCCAGCACGCTGGCGCACGAGCTCAGCCAGCCGCTGGCTGGGGTGAACAATTATGCACAAAGCCTGTTGCGACGCCTGGAAAACGGCCGCCTGACCGACGCTGCGGTTCGCGAAGCCTCCGAGCACATCATCACTTTGTCAGACTCGGCGGCCCAGATTCTTAAACGTATCAAAGGTTTTGTGCGCAAGCGCCCCGGCACACGAGAGAAACACGTGTTACGCACCTTGGTCGATGACACTGCCACGCTGTTTACTGGAATGCAGGCTCATGCGCCGGAAATCCGGGTCGATGACCAGCTTCCACCGGGGCAAAGGGTTGAGGTTGATGCCTTACAGATCCAGCAGATCTTGTTGAACTTTTTCAAGAACGCCCAGGATGCCATGCGCTCCACGCCCAACGGCCTGCAGATCATTCAGGTTACCCTTAATAAAGACGGCAACTGGGTATGGCTGCATGTTCGCGACTTCGGTCCCGGTATGGATGCCCAGGCGCTGGCGAATCTGTTTGAACCCTTCTACACCACCAAGGAAGACGGTCTCGGGCTGGGGCTTTCTATCTGCAAAGGCATTGCCGAAGCCCACGGCGGACAGTTGCGGGGGCAGCGCCCGGAACACGGCCTGGGAATGATTTTTTCTTTAAGCCTGCCTTTACATGAACACCATGCAAAACCTGAAAATCTACCTGTTGGACGATGATGCGGCATTCCGGCGCTCAGTTGTGTTCCTGCTTGATTCAGTAGGCTGGGAGGTGGCCGAGTACGACAATGCTCAGACCTTCCTCGCCGAACACACAGAAGAACCTGAGGACATGGGCTGCCTGTTGCTGGATATCCGCATGCCGGTCATGAGTGGCCTGGCTTTGCAACAACATTTGCTGGCCAGGGGTTGGCGGGCATCCATTGTGTTCATGACGGGACACGGCGATGTGGAAATGGCTGTGCAGGCGATGAAGTCCGGCGCCTGCGATTTCCTTGAGAAGCCTTTCAAAGATCAGGCCTTGCTGGATGCGGTGGATCGCGCCGTGCGCTGCACCCGAGAGCAACAACGAGAACACCTGCGGCAATCTCACGCTCAGGCACTGTTGGAACGCTTATCGCCCCGCGAGCGCGAAGTCGCTCGTTTAGTCGCCCAGGGTGATGCGAATAAAGTCGTGGCGCACAAACTAGGCATTAGCGAAAAAACCGTGCATGTACACCGCCAGCACATCATGGAAAAAACATCGGTCAGCAACGCCGCCGAACTGACGCGGCTGATGCTGGCCGCTGACTCCGGCGCATTGGATTAAACCCACTAGGAAAAACTCACAGCCACATAGGTAGTTTCATCTATCTCCCCTACAAAAGGAGCAATAGGCAGCATCTCGGCCAACCCCTATTCTTGATACGTAACTGTTTTCAAGAGTTGAAACCCGATGAAAGCTGCCTGTTCCCCTACTGCTTCCGACCCAGCCGCGCCGCTTCCCAGCAAAAGCAAACGTGGCTTTCTCAAAGAGCTGCTGGGCGTCGGCGCCGCGGCGACCGTCATTCCTATCGTGCCTGTACAGGCTGCCATGGGAGACCAGCCCCCACGACGCCCCGGCATTCCCGGAAAACGCTACGGCATGTTGGTTGATCTACGCAAATGTATTGGCTGCCAAGCCTGTACGGTCAGTTGCTCCGTAGAAAACCAGCCGCCTATTGGCCAGTTCCGTACCACCGTCCTGCAATACGAAATCGACAAGGACGACGGCAGCGCCCCCGCCATGGTCAGCCTGCCTCGCCTGTGTAATCACTGCGATAACCCGCCCTGTGTGCCGGTCTGTCCGGTGCAAGCCACTTTCCAGCGGGAAGACGGCATTGTGCTGGTCGACAACGAGCGTTGTGTCGCCTGTGGCTACTGCGTGCAAGCCTGCCCCTACGATGCGCGTTTCATCAACAAAGAAACGCAGACTGCCGATAAATGCACGTTCTGCGAGCATCGCCTGGAAGCCGGTCTATTGCCCGCCTGTGTGGAAAGCTGCGTGGGCGGTGCCCGTGTGATCGGCGATCTGCTGGACGAAAACAGCGAAATCAACCGCAGAATGGCCGAGCATAAGGATGACATCAAAGTGCTCAAGCCGGGAATGAATACCTCTCCACGCGTGTTCTATATCGGTCTACCCGATGAATTCGTTGACGAGGTAGACGGTCAGGCCAGCGTGCGTCTGGTTGCTGATCTCTGAAGGAGCTGATCATGCAGATCATTGAACTACTGACCCCGCATTACGATGCCGCCTGGTTGCCCTGGGCGGTGCAGTATTTCTTTCTGGTGGGCATGGCTACCGGTGCGGCCATTATGGCGGCCTGGGGCGTGTGGTCCAAGCCGGATAGTGCCGTTGCAAAAGCCCTGCCTCTGGCCATTGTGCTGCTGTTCGTCACTGCGGCGACAGCACCCGTTTCGCTGCTGGCCGACTTGCACCAGCCGGCCCGTTTCTGGCACTTTTACGCCCATCTGACGCCGTGGTCCTGGATGTCCATGGGTGCGATTCTTTTGCCGATATTTGTCACGCTGTCACTGGGGCTATGCGTGGCCTGGTGGTTCGGTTCGAAGCGCTGGATGCGTATTCTGGCCATCCCCCTGTTGTTTTCCGCCGCCTCCATCATTGTCTATACCGGGTCGGAGATTGCAGTGGTGCGCGCCCGCCCGCTGTGGAACAACCCCTGGGTGCCTGTGAACCTGACACTGACCGCCTGGCTAGCCGCTGTAGGAGCCAGCCTGCTGCTCACACTCTGGGTACCCGCCGGCCGTGACATTGCCGTGCGAGCCTGGCTGGGTAAGCTGGGGCTGTTTCTAAGCCTGGCCTTGCTTGCGGTAGCCGCCGTATGGGTGGCAAGTGGCCATGTGATGCAGACCCCGTCCTTCCTGCAAGCCCTGGAGCTTTATATCAACTACCCCATCTGGCGTCTCAGCATCTGGCTGTCAGTACTTTTGGGTGGGGTCGTGCTGGCCTTGTGGCTGCGTCCGGGCTGGTGGCTGGACTCCCGTCTCATGATGGTGTCGCTTGGCATAGCAGCCTGCGCCGCCGCCTGGGGCTTCCGCTGGGCGCTGTTCATGGGTGTGCAAGGCGTACCCAAGTACGGAGCCGGCCTTTACGTTTACTCCATCCCCCTGGGTGGCGATGGCCTGATGGGCATCATCGGTGTCTTCGGCCTGTGCGTAGCGGTGCTCACCGCTGTGCTGTGGGCGCTTGAGTACAAAGAACGTGCATACAACGAACGAGTGTTGCCATGACTGATCAAAAGAAACCTTCCGCTCCCAATACCCTACGCCGTAATGTGCTGCGCGGCGGGCTGATCGCAGGGGGTTCTGCGGCATTTGTTGCGGGCTATGGCGAGACCATCGCCCGCGGCGCCAAGGGCCTGCTCACTGGCACCGCCGGCGAACCCACGGCCGACGCGGTGCGTGGCAATTCTTTACAGCCGGAATTCCGCATCGACCCTGTCACCGGCCTGTTAGACACTCACCCTGGCCAAGTGGTCAGCCCGTCCAGTTGCCTGGGCTGTTGGACGCAATGTGGCGTGCGGCTGCGCATCGACACGGAAAGCAATCGCATTATTCGTATTGCCGGCAACCCGTATCACCCGCTGGCAACCACCAACCATGCGCCCATGGATACCCCGGTGCGCGAAGTCTACGCCATGCTGGGCGGCGATAACGGCCTGGAAGGCCGCGCCACGTCCTGTGCGCGTGGTTCAGCCATGCTGGAACACCAGACCGCGCCGCACCGCGTGCTGCAACCGCTGAAGCGGGTCGGCCCGCGCGGCTCAGGTCAGTGGGAAACCATTTCCTTCGAACAACTGATTGAAGAAATCTGCGAAGGCGGTGATCTCTTTGGAGAAGGCCATGTTGACGGCCTGCGTGCCATCCGAGATGTTGATACCCTGATCGACCCGGATAACCCCGAATTCGGCCCGAAGTCCAATCAACTGATGATGACCGATTCGGCCAACGAGGGCCGCACACCGCTGATCAACCGGTTTGCCCGGCAAGCGTTTGGCACCGTCAACGTCAGCAATCACGGTTCTTACTGCGGGCAATCCTACCGTGTAGGAACGGGGGCGGCGCTGGGCGACCTAGTGACCATGCCCCACGGCAAGCCCGACTGGGCGAACTCGCGCTTCGGCCTGTTTATCGGCACCGCCCCCGCGCAGTCCGGCAACCCTTTCCAGCGCATGGGCCGCGAACTGGCAGACGCCCGTTCACGCAAGGAAAACACCTACAAGTATGTGGTGGTTTCCCCGCTGCTTCCCATGTCTTCCAGCCATGCTTCGGGCGATAACAACCGCTGGCTGCCTATTAAACCCGGTACCGATCTGGCTCTGGTCATGGGCATGATCCGCTGGATTCTGGAAAACGAGCGTTACGACGCCCGTTTCCTCGCTCAGCCCGGCCCGGCTGCCATGGAAGCTGCGGGTGAAGCATGGTGGAGCAATGCCACTCATCTGCTCATCAACGACCCCGATCACCCCCGTTACGGATCCTTCCTGCGCGGCGCGGACCTGGGCTGGCCCTTGCCCGAACCCAAGGACGAGAAAACGCCGGCCCAAGACGTTTATGTTGTGCAACTGGCCGACGGCACCCTGGCGCCTCATACCAGTGCCCAGCCGGCAGAGCTATTTGTTTCCCGCCACGTAGACTCGGTTGGCAAAGACGGTGGCGCGGGCCAACCGCTCAGCGTTTGCACATCCCTCACCAAGCTGCGCGAAGAAGCCCAGCGCATGACATTGGAAGAATATTCCGCCGAATGCGGTGTGCCGGTTGAAGAAATCGAAGGTCTGGCGCGGGAATTCACCAGCTATGGCAAGCAGGCAGTCGCCAATTCACACGGCGGCACCATGAGTGGCGCTGGCTTCTACACTACGTTTGCGATTGCTACGCTTAACAATCTGGTGGGTAACTTGAACGTCAAAGGCGGCTGGGTCATGGATGCCGGCCCATTCGGCCCGTTCGGCCCTGGGCCGCGCTACAACTTCGCCCAATTTAAGGGCGCGGTCAAAGCGCGAGGCGTTGCCCTGTCGCGTAATCGCTTCCCCTACGAGCGCACCAGCGAATTCAAGCGGAAAAAAGAAGCCGGTGAGAACCCCTACCCTGCCCGTGCGCCTTGGTACCCTGCGGTTGGCGGGCTGAGCAGCGAGATGCTGGCGGCCGGGCTGTTGGGTTACCCCTACCCGCTGAAGGCGTGGATTAACCACATGAGTAACCCCATCTACGCCATGTGCGGGTTTGAGAACACACTGGCCGAAAACCTTAAAGATCCGTCCAAGCTGCCCCTGTTCATTTCTGTTGACCCCTTCATCAACGAAACATCGGCACTGGCGGATTACATCGTGCCCGACACCGTGACATACGAAAGCTGGGGCATTGGCGCACCTTGGGCCGACGTCGTGGCCAGAAGCTCTACGGTACGCTGGCCCGCCGTAGAGCCCGCTACCGCACGCACCGCAGAGGGACGCCATATCAGCTTTGAAACGCTGTTGTTTGCCATTGCCAAGAAAATTGGCCTGCCGGGTTTTGGCAAAAACGCGATGTCCACTCGCGACGGTGAGCCGCTCGACCTCGAAAGCGCGGAAGATTTCTACGTGCGGGCCGCCTGTAATATCGCTTATCAGGCGGGCAAACCGGTGGGCGAAGCCTCAGACGATGACATCGCCATTACCGGCCTGACGCGCTGGATGCCTGCCATTACCGAACGCCTCAAACCCGAAGAAGTGCGCCGGGTCGCCATGGTCATGAGCCGCGGCGGGCGTTTCGATCGTATCGAAGATGCCTGGGACGGCGATCGCATCAAGAAGAAACCCAGCCACCCCATCAATATCTGGAACGAGAACGTGGCGGCTATGCGCCATTCCATGACGGGAGAGCGTTTGACGGGTTGCCCCACCTGGCACCCCACCCGCTTTGCTGATGGCAGCCCCATGCGCGATCACTTCCCCGAAAAAGACTGGCCGCTGACCATGAGCTCGTATAAATCCAATTTGATGAGTTCTATGTCGATTGCCGCCAGCCGCTTGCGGCAGGTTCACCCGCACAACCCGATTTCGGTCAACAAGAACGATGCACAGGCCCTGGGCATCACGAATGGAGATCGTATCCGGGTCAGCACGCCGGGCGGTTCAGTGGAAGGCGTGGCCTTGGTGCGTAGCGGCATCAGGCAAGGCGCGATTGCCATCGAGCATGGCTATGGCCATAAAAAGCTGGGCGCCGTGCCACAATACATCGACGGCCAAGCCACACCGCACAACCCGCAGCATGGCAATGGCGTGAACCTGAACAACCTAGGCTTTGCCGACCCCACCCGCCCGGAAAAAGACAATATCTGGGTAGATTGGGTATCCGGCGCAGCGGTTCGTCAGGCCTTGCCTGCCCGAATCGAGAAAATTGCCTGATCTTTCTCTGGCGACATAAAAGCAAGGGCGCTCCTACAAACGGGAGCGCCTTTGTTGTTTATACATTGTATATATCAGGAATGACAAGAATGGTCGGCTAACGCTCCGAGAATGCCACACGCAGTGGTAGGCGCCACCTCGGTGCACTTCTCGCGCAACGTCACCAGATGCTGCTTCAGGTGGTTGAGTTCTTGAATGCGGGCTTCGACCGCCTGAATATGTTCATCGAGCAAGCCGTTGACATCACCGCAGTCATCCATCGGCGTATCGCGATAGTGCAGCAGAGTGCGCACTTCATCAAGCGCCATGTCCAGCGTGCGGCAATGCCGGATGAATCGCAGCCTTTCAACGTGAGCGTCACCATACAGACGGTAGTTGCTTGCGCTGCGGGCTGGCTGTGGCAGTAAACCTTCTTTCTCGTAGTACCGGATGGTTTCCACCCTGGTGTCGGTACGCCGGGCCAGCTCGCCGATTTTCATGGACATCATGGCCTCCAGTGACTTAAATCACTGAAGTTACTATAGGCTTTTGCCCTCAGAAAATCAAGAATTTTGACTTTAAGCCCCGGCTGTATTTACCCGAGTTTTACTGCCAACCTGAGTACGGTCAGCCTGCGGGGCCAATTGTTCCAGCCGCTGCGCCAAAGCCTGGATGTAATCGTCATGAATGTCGTAATGCTTTAAAGCGGCATCAAGCAGCCGCACGTATTCGCGGTTACTCCCCAACACACCATGAGCGGTGGCAATCAGTGGCGCCACGGTTTCCACGCTGTCGTCCGTTTCGTGCATGGGGCTGTCTGGGTTGGCTGTAAAAATAATGGCTTCTACGCAGCGCCCATCTTCCAGTTGGACAGGCGCCCAGGCCGGCTGGTAAGCGCCTCCCACCATTTCACGCCGCCAAACCATTCTCAGCTCAGGTTCCAGCGTGTATTCATCCAGACGCAGAGCCAAGCCGTCAGTATGGCCGCCTGCCACCAGTGACATCATGCGCCCAGGATGCTCAGGGCTGCCGCGCCCGGCACGCAAGCGGATGCAAAAACTGCGACGCCACCCTGGCAACCTACCCGGCTGGCTTTCCACAAAATGAAAGACCGGGTTCCAGATTAGGGAGCCATAGGCAAACACCCACACCGGCTGATTGGGCGGGCGTCGGGCCAGCATGTCCTGCATGGACGCTTCGATACGTTCTTCCGACCACCATTCGTCACCCAGGGCTTCCTTAAAGCTGTTCAGGAATGCGCCATCCGAGAGAGAATCCCGATTAATCATTGTGTTGCCTATACAATTTCAGGCCATTCAGCCGCAGTAGACTCTGTCGACCTGACCCGATTCATCAATCACCACGTTCAGGCGATCGCCACGGTAATCCATGGTCATGACCATGCCGGGGCGCAATACGCGCGTTCCAACCGGGAACATGGCATCGTTCACTTGGCCGCCCGGTGTACCCACTAAATGCTCAAACGCCTTGGCACCGCAAGGGTCATCCCTGTTCTGCACATTTTGAGCCACGGGTTCGGGCCGACTTGTGGGAGGCGCCCCGGCCTGGCAGGCCGCGAGTGCAACTACAGAAACAAGCAATAAACGCTTCATGAGAGCTCCTTGAACATTCAGACGGTGCAGAACTCCAATCGTAACAACCGGAGTCTCTCCACCGCCATCCCGCATACTTGCGGCACCATATCTTGAATCTGATGCGCCGGTACACAGACGCGTGCTCAGCGCTTTTTTAGCAGACAAGTCGCGCACCCGCCAACCGCAATCAGACCTCGTTCGTGTTGTTGGGCTGCGCGACGGCCTTGCTGGTGTTTTACCCGGCGCAAAGCTACATTGAACCCGTACCCTTATTTTTCCGGGCACGCCATAGCCTTTTCATACCATGCAGATTGAACAGCTAGAGATACGCGACCACCTGAGTCGTCACGCCCCTTTCGACGAGCTTCCAGACGAAGTCCTGGATACTGTCGCCAGCCAAGTGCAGGTACGCTACTACAAGGCCGGCAGCCCCATTCTGGAAAGCGGCGAACCGATTCACGACCTGCATTACATACGCAGTGGCGCGGTAGAAATCTTCTTCCGCTCAGGAAAGCTATTCAACCGGCTCAGCGAGGGTGATATTTTCGGCCAAGCCAGTTTGCGGCGGCAGAAATTGGTACGTTTTCCCGCCCGAGCGCTGGAAGACTCGCTCATCTACTTTATACCCGAAGATGTTTTCGAGCATTTGTGCGCCACATGCGACAACTTCGCCGATTACGTCGATACCGAAGGGTCGGGGCGCCTGAAAGCGGTCGTCGAACCCCAGGGGCGTATCAACGAGTTGATGAACGTAAAGGTGAATAAATTGATCAGCCGCCCGCCTGTCATGCTGGACGAGCAAAACAGCATTCACCGGGCCGCGGCCGTGATGACGGAAGAAAGTGTCTCGGCACTGCTGATTACCCGAACCGTACCCGAAGACAACCACCCTAGGGTGACAGGCATTATTACCGACCGGGATTTCCGCACCCGAGTGGTATCGGAAGCGTTGCCGCCCGAAACCCCGCTGTACGAAATCATGTCGCCCGACCCCATCACCTTGCAACACACGGATTCCGTGCTCGAAGCCGTGCTGTGCATGTTGCGGCACAACATCCATCACTTGCCGGTACTCAACCGCCGCCGTCCTTTGGGGCTCATTAATCTGGCCGACGTTTTGCAGTACCAATCACGCAACAGCCTGTACCTGGTCAACGATATTTTCAAGCGGCGCTCCATCAGCGCACTGCAAAGCCTGGTGCCCGATGTACGCGCTACCTTTGTTCGCATGGTTGAGGACGAGGCGAATGCACACATGATTGGCAGCGCCATGTCCAGCATCGGTCGCAGCTTTATTTTGCAACTGCTGGACCTTGCCGAGGAAGAATTCGGGCCGCCACCTGTGCCCTACTGCTTCATGGTGATGGGTTCAATGGCGCGAGAAGAACAGCTGATTGTGACCGATCAGGACAACGCACTGGTTTTGGATGACAGCTTCAACCCCGAACAGCACGACGAATATTTCCTGAAGTTGGCAAAGTTTGTCAGCGACGGCCTGGCCGCCTGTGGCTACACCTATTGCAAAGGCGACATCATGGCGACCAACCCGCGCTGGCGCCAGCCTCTGTCAGTCTGGAAAAAAACCTTCACAGAATGGATTGAACAGCCCAATGCCCAGACGCTGCTCAATAGCAACATTTTTTTTGACCTTGAGGCCGTGGGTGGGCAATCTGATTTTGTGCAGCAATTGCGGGAACTGATTGCGGAAAAGGCCAGCGGCAACAAACGCTTTCTGGCCATGATGGCCCGTAATGCCCTGAGTCGCACACCGCCCCTGGGGTTCTTCCGCACTTTCGTCATGGAAACAGACGGCCGCCAACGCAATATCATCAACATCAAAGGCCGTGGCACGGCACCGCTGACCGACCTGATACGGGTGCATGCGCTGGCCTGCGGCTCCACCGCACAAAGTTCGTTCGACCGGCTGGATGACATTTCCAAGACCCGCCTGATGCCGCCCGAATCTCTGCAGAAGCTGCGCTACGCGCTGGAGTTTCTCAGCTTGGCCCGCATCCGCCATCAGGCGCTGGATATTCAAGAAGGGCGGGAACCCAATAACTATATCGAGCCGGAGAACGTCTCGCCTACCGAACGCCATGGCCTGAAGGACGCCTTCCAGATTCTCAGTAACGCGCAAAACTTCTTGCGCTACCGTTACCCTCTGGGCGCCAACGAGAAGCGCACATGAAGCAAGTCAGGAACAAACAAACCGATTGGGCGGCTTACATGAAAAACATGGCCTCCCAGGCACGGCACCCCGCCTTGAAACGCTTTTATCAAGCCGATTGGCCGGCTGCCGACACGCCGCTGGAAGACATCGAATTCATGGCTCTGGATGTTGAAACCACAGGCTTGGATGCCCGCACTCATGCTGTCGTCAGCCTGGGGCTGATCCCCCTGACACTGGCACGTATCCGTAGTGACCAAGCCTGGCATCAGGTGGTTCGCCCACGCGGCGACCTGGTGCCGGAATCTGTCACCTTCCACCATATCACCCACAGCGATATCCTCCAGGCGCCCCGCTTTGACGAAATCTTGGAAATCTTCCTGGGCAAGCTGGCCGGAAAAATCGCTGTGGTGCACTACCACCCGATAGAACGTGCTTTTCTCGATAGGGCCGTGCGGCAGTGCCTGGGCGAAGGCCTGCAGTTTCCGCTGCTGGACACCATGCAAATCGAAGCCAAGCTGCATCCCAGGCGCAAGCCCGCCTGGCTACTGCGCTTATTCGGCAAGCAGCCGCTTTCTATCCGCCTGGCCGACAGCCGCAGCCGCTACAACCTGCCCGCTTACACCGCCCACCACGCACTAACAGACGCCCTAGCCACCGCAGAACTGCTGCAGGCACAGGTGGCCACACATTTCTCGCCCGAACAGCCGGTCGGCTCGCTCTGGCTTTGAACAGAAAGCGGGCGGGTGCAGCCCCTTTGCCACACCCGCCCGCTTCATGAAGCGCATCGCGAGGAATCAGCGCGGTTCGCTGAGCAAGCCCTTGACGATAGCGATACACCCCACCAGCAAGACCACAGTAAACGGTAGCCCCGTGGATACTGCCATCGCTTGCAAAGCAATCAGCCCACCGCCCAGCAAGAGCGCAATCGCCAGGACGCCTTCCAACACCGCCCAGAACACACGCTGAGAGACGGGAGCATTGATCTTCCCGCCTGCCGTAATGGTATCGATCACCAACGAGCCGGAGTCGGACGACGTGATGAAGAACATAATCACGAGTACAACACCGACAAACGATGAAATTGACGCTAAAGGATACTGCCCCAGCATGGCAAAAAGTTGGAGTTCTAACGCCGCTTCCTGTACACCGGTGAAGTTTTCAGCAATCACCTGATGAATGGCAGTACCACCGAAGGCAGTCATCCACAGCACAGACACTAATGACGGCACGAGTAACACCGCCACCAGGAATTCCCGTACGGTTCGGCCTCGGCTGATACGCGCGATAAACATGCCAACGAAGGGCGACCAACTAATCCACCACGCCCAGTAAAACGCCGTCCAGCCTTCCACGAAATTACGGTCTTCGCGGCCAAACGGGTTGGATAAGGCAGGAAAATGGGTGGCATAAGACCATAGATTGCCGAAAAACCCTTTCAAAATTCCCAGAGTTGGCCCAATCACAATGACAAAGATCAGCAGCAAAAAGGCCAGGAACATGTTCAGTTTGGAAAGTTGCTGTACACCCTTATCCACGCCAGCCACCACAGACCATATTGCAACGGCGGTGATGGCGATAATCAGCAACACCATGCTGAAGTCAGTACCGGGTATGCCGAATAACAGTTCAAGCCCGCCGCTGGCCTGCTGTGCCCCGATACCGAGGGAAGTCACCAAACCGAACATGGTGGCAAACACAGCAAGAATATCGACGATATGGCCGGGCCAGCCCCAGACTCTTTCACCCAGCAGCGGGTAAAAAATCGAACGCATGCTCAACGGCAGGCCTTTGTTGAAGGAAAATAGCGCCAATGCCAGGGAGACAATGGCATAAATGGCCCAAGGGTGCAGCCCCCAGTGGAAGATGGTGGCCGCCATGCCCAAGCTCAGCGCGGCTTGCGCATCGCCTGCAGCGCCACTCAAAGGCGCCCAATCCGTACGCACGCCGTCCTCTCCTACTACCACGCCTCCTTGCGAGGCAGTGAAATGTGACATGGGCTCGGCCACGCCATAAAACATCAGCCCGATGCCCATGCCGGCTGCGAACAGCATGGAAAACCAGCCCGTGTAGGAGTAATCAGGTACGGCTTCTGGGCCCCCGAGTCGCACCTTGCCTAATGGAGAAATAATCAACGCCAGGCTAAATACGACAAACACGTTCCCCGCCAGCAACAGGAAGCCAGCCATATTGCTGGTAAGCCAGCCACGCATGCTAGTAAACACCGCTAGCGCTTCGTCTTGGAATGCGAGTGTCAACAACACAAACAGCAGAATCGCACCCGATGAAATTAAAAAAACTTTGCTGTGGATATCCAGCTGGATGAATAGTTTCCCGGAGAAATTGTCTTGGCCCACGACATAATCGGTATCGATCAGGTTGGTTTCACCTGAAGGGGCTGGAATGCCATCCGGGCCCACAGCAGGCTTATCGGATTGAGGCTCTTGGGCGGGAGAGGTGGTCATGCGTGTACTCCTTGCTCTTGTTGTACGCTGCAACCAGCGTGTAATCGATACTTAGGTAAGAAAATATCGATTCTTGAAACATCGCCAACACGATCATAACGCATGGGTTCTCGACTGGACGAGCCTTTCTGTGCCGAAATCAGGCCCCTGGCGACCCCAAGCAACGAGCGCAAGCGCCCGATTCAGCATAGAATTTCCACTCCCGGCCACGTGCTGCGCAAGGCGCCAGACCGACACCGGAACCCTTTTATCTTAATTGCCGGATGCCGAATGAGAAATTCGAGCTTGTACTTTCGTAGCTTCATTGTGATGCTGGTGCTTGTCACCGTGGGTTTCATATGGATTTTGCTGCCCTACTATGCCGCCCTATTCTGGGCCACAACGCTGGCAGTGATTTTTCATCCCATTCAAAGGCGGCTCTGTCTGAAGTTCAAGGGCCGCAGTAACCTGGCCGCAGTCGTCACGCTTCTGATCGTCTTGCTGATCGTCATTATTCCGATGATTATCATCAGCGGTGCGCTAATTCAGGAGATTGCCAATTCCTATAAACGTATCAGTTCGGGTGAGCTCAACCTAGGGCTCTACTTCACCCAGATTGTTGACGCCATGCCCCCTTCGGTGCATACCGTGCTGAGTTATCTGGGCATTGGCGACATGATGAGCATTCAGGAAAAACTGACTCAAGGTGCTCTGGCAGGCGGGAAGTTCATTGCCACCCAGGCGGTGAGTCTGGGGCAAAACACGGCTCAACTGCTGATCGGGCTGGGCGTCATGCTGTACGTATTGTTCTTCTTGTTGCGCGACGGCGCCGACCTGGCTCGCCTCAGCAAGCAAGTCATACCACTGAGCGAGGAACACAAGCAGCACCTGATACGCAAGTTCGCCACTGTGATCCGCGCTACGGTGAAAGGCAATATCGTTGTCGCCATCACCCAAGGCACGCTGGGTGGCCTGATCTTCTGGGTTTTAGGGATACAGGGCGCTTTGCTCTGGGGCGTGGTCATGACATTGCTGTCGTTGCTGCCCGCTGTCGGTGCAGCCCTCATCTGGGCCCCCGTCGCCATCTATTTCCTCGCGAGCGGTGCAATCCTGCAAGGCATTGTGCTTACCTTGTTCGGTGTGCTTGTCATCGGCCTGATCGACAACATCCTGCGCCCGATACTGGTAGGCAAAGACACCAAGCTGCCTGACTGGATCATCCTGGTCTCCACGCTGGGGGGGCTGGCCGTGTTCGGCCTGAACGGTTTTGTCATCGGCCCGCTGTCGGCCGCCCTGTTCATCGCCGCCTGGGATCTCTTCCCCTCCGCCGTCAAGCTCAACCAAGAAGGGGCGAAAAACCGCGCTCTTGGCCAAGAACAGGAATACTCCATTCGAAAATAAAATTCTGTGTATAATTCTGGCTTCCCAGAATGGGCCGGCATAGCTCAGTTGGTAGAGCAGCGCATTCGTAATGCGAAGGTCGGGGGTTCGACTCCTCTTGCCGGCACCAGTCACCTGCGCGTGGCCATGCCATCCGCGCACGCGCCTTTTATCCCCTTCAGCGTTACCCTCCTTCACTAAACCATTTTTTTCAGAGAAAATGGGAGCACCCTATTTCCATAATTTCTCAATAAAAAAGGGGCATCCACCATGTCCGAATTGACCTTTCCCGCCGGCACTCTGGTTTACCACGGTACTGATCGTGCCGAAGCCGACGAAGTCTCCGTTACAGGCCGCCATGCGTTCTGGCTGACCACCACCCTCGAACTGGCTCAGAACCAGGCTTTGCGTAACCGCAGTGGCTCACCACGGGTGTTTGTGTATCGCCTTAACCGCGATCTCACTCTGCCTGCAGTGCGCAGCCCTGCCGACGTTCAGGCATTGCTAAAAAAATACGAATTGTGGGTGACTGAAGACGAACTCTTGCAAGCCAGTGCCATCGCCGCCAACCTTGCAGGCTGGGCCTACCCCGACAGCAACCCGCTGGGTGTATTTCTTAAACTATTCGATACCCGCATGCTGGAATACGTGGAAACCCAAGTGGTTGACCGGGCCAGTGTGCTAGGTTCAACCGCCTGACCCACCCACTCGCTGCAACAAGCGCTGGAATTCTTCCAGGCTGACATCCCGCGCCGCGCCAAACCCGGCGATTTGGCGAATCGCCCGCGGCGCCAGTGTCACATAGCGGAAGTCGGGCAAGGCGCCGATTTGTTCCGCTTCGGGGAAGCGCTTCAAATAGGCTTGTGCCAGCGCCCCGGCATCATCAGAACCCGGTTCTGCCAACTGCGCATCCGCCTCTATGGTGAGGCGGCCTAAAGCATGCACAGGCTGCCCTTGCTCTTCCGCATCGCTGATCAACAATGACACCTGGGGATGTTCTCGGATATGCCGGGTGTGAGCCGCCAGCCCACTAATTAGAATCACCAAGCAAGCCTGCCTTGTGTCAATGGCGTACGGCGTCATGGAAACATACGGCTGGCCATCGGCGCTCAATGTGCCCAAGGCAGCCGTACGGCGAGTGGATAATAGGCGGCGCAACTCGGAAGTCAGGCGTGATTCGTGAGAGCTAGACATCATTCAACCGCTTTAACTATGGGCCGACGGAACACACGGGTGCGGGCGTGCCCTGCGGCGTAACAGGCGCAGGCATGGCTGAGGCAGGCAGACCAAACACTTTGTCAAAGCACCAGGCGAAGACAAAGGTGTAGACCAGGAAGAACACAATAAAGCCCAGATCCATCACAAACGCCTGCCAAAGGCTGACTTCCAGCCACCAGGCAAAAAAAGGCACAATGGAAAGCACCAAGCCGCCTTCAAAACCAATAGCATGGGCTATGCGCCGCGCGATGCTGCGACCTTTCACTGTCTGACGGCGTTCCCACGCCTCGAACATGGCGTTGAAAATCAGATTCCACAGAACAGCCAACACAGACGCCCCAACGGAAGCGACCAGAGAATGCGTGAGCCCATGCCCCAACAAGAACAGCACGGCGCCAGTCAGCACAATGGCGATTCCTTCAT
Source organism: Achromobacter sp. F4_2707 (assembly GCF_047501535.1). Classification (NCBI taxonomy): domain Bacteria; kingdom Pseudomonadati; phylum Pseudomonadota; class Betaproteobacteria; order Burkholderiales; family Alcaligenaceae; genus Achromobacter; species Achromobacter sp. F4_2707. Next base: position 19,780 of record NZ_JAZDRJ010000009.1, on the reverse strand, counting down.
ACAGCGTGACGTACACCACCCTGCGTTTCCAGCCTTGCATGTTTAATGCGCTCCTCGGGAAAAATCTCAATCAAACAGTAAAGAATAGCATCCGAGCGCCGGTCAGGTTGGCCACAAACAGCCTTTATGAATGATTAGCATCGAAATTTTCTTTATCCATGCAGACTGATGGGCGTACAATTTATCCCCCCACAAAGTTTTACGTTGGACACCCATCTTGAGCACTACCCGTACAAAGCGCTGGAATGGCACGCTTGAATCGTTATCCGCCGATTATCTCAAAGAAGTCATGGAACGCATGGAATCCTACGGAGACCAGGTTCAGTTTGAACTTCCCGGCCATAGCAAGCACCCCGTCTACCATGTCATTGGCAGGGGCGGACGCAAAATGGGGTTTGATGGCAAGCACTTTCTGCTGCATCTGAATGAAGCAGGCAACGTCGCTGAAACCCTGTCGCCCGTCTATTCGCTTGACGCCGTACGCGATGCCATAGCAGGCAAACGCAGCCCCCGCAAAACCTCCGCCTCGCGCTCTTCCGCCGCCGGTAGCAGCTCAAGCACGCGACGCCGTGTTGCAGCGCCCGCCCCTGTGGTCGACACGGTCGAGCAAGAAAAATACGCGTATTACCGCGCCAATCGCGCTGATCTCCCAGAAGATATTTCGCAATATGCGGGGGAAATCAGCCAACTAATGCGAGCCGGAAAATCAGCGGAAGAAGCCTTTAAACAGGTCGTCGCGCAATATTATTAAACCCTCTCAGAGAGAGGTGGTACCGCGACATGTCGGGCCGCTGAGGCTGTGCATGTCGCGGTTTATTCCGCTTTACCTCACCAAAAACCACTAGGTTTGGGCTTTGGCACGGCGGTCAGCCGAGCTGCAAAGCCGCGCCCCTAGGGGCAATATCTGAAGCCAGCGCTTCTGCTGCATGCGCTTCATCATCGCCATCGGCAGCGTGTGTGATATCTATGACCCGATGAGCCGAGGTGTCGGGCAACCTGAAAACCGCCACGGCCTCCGACAGCTGGCGAGCCTGTTCGCGCAGCGATTCTGCCGCCGACGCAGCTTCTTCAACCAAGGCGGCATTCTGCTGAGTGACGGAGTCCATTTGCATGACGGCGGTATTGATTTGCTCAATACCACTGGTTTGCTCGCCCGAAGCGCTGGAAATGTCGTGCATGATCTGCGAGACCCGCCCCACCGAAGCAAGAAGCTCCCGCATGGTTGCCCCTGCAGCCTCGACCTGTTGCTCCCCTTCTTGCACTTCCTGGATGGAGGCTTCGATAAGCGTCTTGATTTCACGAGCCGCCTGAGCGCTGCGCTGCGCCAGTGACCGCACTTCGGAAGCCACGACTGCAAACCCCTTGCCCTGCTCTCCAGCACGCGCCGCTTCGACAGCAGCATTGAGCGCCAGGATGTTGGTCTGGAAAGCGATGCCATCAATCACACCGACAATTTCACTGATTTTGTTTGAGCCGGCAGAAATTCGCCCCATACTTTCCACGACATCATCCACTGCCTTGCCGCCCTGCTCAGCCACACTGGACGCTGCTGCAGCCAGTTGATCGGCTTGGGTAGCGTTGTCCGAGTTCTGCCGAACCACCGCCGCCAGCTGCTCCATGCTGGCCGCTGTTTGTTGCAGCGATGCTGCCTGTTGTTCCGTGCGGCTGGAAAGGTCGGTATTACCGGCTGCGATCTCATCTGCGCCCAGATTGATTTCCTGAACGCTGGAACGCACTGTGCCTATGGTACGCTGCAAATTGGATTGCGTGCCTCGAAGATACTCGTACAGCACGTGGATTTCATTGCGGCTGCGTGGCGGGACTGCGGGAACTTGTGCGGTGAGATCCCCATTGCCCAACCTTTCCATGCGCTCCATGATGTCGCGGACGGGCCGCAGCGTACGCGCCGCCAGGGAGCCCACCAACAAAGAAATAAGCAAAGTGCCTGCCAGCATCATTGCCATTTGCACCATCAACGCTCGCATACTGGCCGCCATGAAGAGGTCTTCTTCACCCACTCCGTACAGAACCCAGCCCCAATTTTCGATCTGTTTCCACGCAACCAAGTGGGTTTCACCATCGGCAGGCGTCACCTGAGCCGAGCCTTCCGGCTCGCTGAAATAGTTTTTGAGCAAGGCAGCGGCAGCAGATTCGCTCAGACCCAGCGTCGCACCATCGCCGGCGGCTACCAGCTTTTCCTGGCCTGGTTGACTGCGGTCGATCAGCCCCAGCGAACCGAATTCCGCCACCTTGGTTTGGGTGACCAGATTCAGGACGTCCACCACCTGCTGGTGAACATCGACCCGCACCGATAAACCGCCGTACACTTGCCCGGCCTCATCGGCAAGCGGCTGAATACTCATGGCATACCAGCGGCCGTTGCGCTGAACCAGGCCGCCGTAGGGTCGGCCCGAGTCAAGCGTGCGCGCCAGCAGATCGTTGGGCTCGACCACGCTGTCGAGCCGAATGCTTCCTTCTGCGTCGCGCAGCAAGGTAGCGACCCGTACCCAACCCTGGGGCGCTTTGACGATCACCGCCGGGTCGGCTCCAGTATTCTCGTTCATGCGTAGCAGATGGCCAATGTCACCATTGATAATGGTGTCGTTGACTATCAGCAAGGGCACGCCGGAGTCGCTGGCGCTGCCATCCAGTTCGGGGATGCCGCCAAGCTCGCGTTCCAGAACGGGAATCAACTGCGTGGCACGCTCGCGGGCCGTGGTATAGGCCAGTTGCAACGAGCGATCCACCCCTTCTATGGTGGTTGCCATTTCCCGATGCACGGTCTGGCGCGCCACTTGCATGTTCTGCCAACCCATGATGACCGCGATGGTGGCCATCACCAGCACAGTCGCCACAGATGTAACGATGAATAGTTTGGTCGCGAGGCTGCTGCGCGACCACCAGCTTGCATTGATACGTCCGCGGTTCGAGTTGCCCTGAGCCATGTTCTCCCCACCCTGTTGTAATAAGTTCTGCCACGTTGAGCAGCTACAACTTTTTACATCAAACAGGGCGGGCCGTACCAGCCAAGTATTCCCTAAGTTGTGCGAATAAATTGACTACAAGCCGAACAGGCTTAGAAACATCAGAAACTCCGGCAAACTGATCGCTTGGCCGTTGATGTCTACCATGCCATCGCTGTACACCAACGTCGCCATGTCGCGGTCGCCGTCGCGACGCACCAGCCCGGCCTCTTCCAATTGGCCGACATACGTGTCGTACATGAAGGCCGCCAGCATTTCAAGTTGCGCGCTTTCCCCATCATTTCCCGCCGTACTGGTCACCAGTTGCATCAACATGGAACGCGACAGCGCAATATCAAGACGCAACTCACGCAAGGCGGTAAGCATGACATCTTCCTGCAGGTTGGCGCCTTCTTCGGCCAATGGTTGCAGTGCGACACTCAACGCCAGCGAGCTTTCGCCTTTTTCATTACGCCAGACGAGCGGATCCAGCGCGATTTCAGGCCGGGTGGCCAGAACGGGAACCAGCCGCGCCAGCATGCGTTCTTGATCTTCAACCGTGGGGTCGAAATCCTCACCCTCTTCAACTCCGTGCTCATGCGCGATGGCGTCATATTCGGACACCAGCGCCGAAAATGCCTCAAGGTCCAGGCGGTCGGCCTTGCCCCCCACAACTACGTTGCCAATGTTCTGGCCGCCCACCAGTATCCGCTTTATCTCATAGCGTGCAGCGGCATCAAGCACAGCGCCTTGCTGGGTGCTGTTCCATGTCACAGCCGTTTCTTCCAGCACAACGCGTTCGCTGGTAATGGTATCCACTTCCACGGCTGCCACCTGCAAGCTCGTGTCAACCCGAATGGATTCATCAGCCGCCGTGCGGGCCTGGGACTCCAGGCGCATACCCTTCAAGCTCACGTTTTCACCGTCCGGCCCGCCGCCCACCACTAGCGAATCAAAGTGGGCTGTGCCGTCGCTATCGCGCAGGTCGTTGCTGAAGTTAATTGTTATATGCCCGCCGCTAAATGAAAACTGGTCACCATCAGCCGCCCACTCAAGCGGGGCCAATTCCCACACTGTTTTCCCCTGGCCGCCAAAACCGATACGCGTATCTGCCTGTAGCGGCATCGTGCCGCGCGCCGCATCAAACCAGCGTTTGACGCTCTCGGTATCCACCAATTGGCTCTGGCTGTAGGCCAGTAGCGGTTCGAAAGAGCCTTGTTTGATCAGCCCCCAGGGGAACGGCCCATGTTGCATAGCGTCCTGCATGGCCAGTTCAATACGCTCATCATCGTCTTGCACAAGCAGTGAGTAGCGCGCATTCGAAGAGAACAGGCCCCGTTGGTAATCTTCGATAGCAAGAGTTGCGCGAACCGTCCCTGATTCGGGCCCCCATGACTGAGCCATGCGTTCGTTGGCTTGTTCAACAGCTGCGCGAATGGTTTTCTCGGCCTCCATGCCCACATACCAGGCAGACCCGGCATAAGCGGCTGCCACAACGATAACGGCTCCGGCAAAAACGGCGGATTTATTCATGCGTATTCCTGGGGTTCAACGGCAGCTCGCCGTGGGTTGATCTAAGAAAAATAGGGAAACAAGGCATCTGCCCAGCGCAGGCCGTCGCGAACCCGACCCGCCGGACGATATTCATAGCCGACACAACCACGATAACCGGCTTCACTCAAACGTTGGAAACCCGCCAGCACACCGGCATCACGCGCAAGGTCGGGTTCCTGCCGTTCAGGGTTGCCCGCCACCTGCACATGTCGTATCCAGGGCAGCGATGCTTCAAGCTCAGCCTGAACACCCAGGCCTTCACGCAAGACATGATAGAAATCAAACTGCATACCGACACTTTCTGCGCCGACATCGCTCAACACTTGGCGTACCGCCCCTGGCGTGCTGTACAGATAACCGGGTACATCATGGCTGTTCAACCCTTCCAGTAACAACGTAAGGCCGGGATGTTGCTGGGCGGCCCACTCCAGGTTGCTAAGCAAGGTATCGTGCGCTGCAGCAGCCTGTTCGGGCGCTACCAGGCCCGCCATAACATGGACAGCCGGGCAATCCGTGGCGTCGCAGAACTCAGCAGCTCGTTCGAAGTCTCGGCGGAATTTATCGCGCTGACTCGTCAAAGCGGCCCGACCCCAAGGGGCGGCGTCACTTTCTTTAGGCGTATTGATCAGAACCAGCCGCAAACCGTTGTCGCTCAATTGCTGAACGTACCACTGGGGCTCGCGGTCGTAGGGAAACTGGATTTCCACTGCAGAAAAACCATCTTCGCGAGCCGCAGAAAAACGGTCTTCCAGTGGCAACCGGCCATAGAGCAGAGTGAGGTTGGCAGCAGGGGTCATGCGATGCGGCGTGGCTGTAGGTAGGAGAAAGGGGCTGTCGCCCGGCCGGGTACCGGACGACAGCGTATCAGGAGGCGTCCTTGAGCTTGCGGGAAAGTTCCCGAGGCAGAGGGAAGTTCACATTTTCCTGAGCGCCTTCAAGCGTACGCACAGAAATTGCGCCGAGCTCTTTAAGGCGATCCAGCACCTGGCTGACCAGCACTTCCGGCGCCGATGCGCCTGCCGTCACACCCACGCGCTGCACCCCTTGCAGCCATTGTGGCTCAATCATTTCCGGGCCATCGACCAAGTGAGCCTGAACGCCCATGCGCTCGGCGACTTCACGCAACCTGTTGGAGTTGGAACTGTTGGCGCTACCCACCACCAATACCAGATCGCATTGCGGCGCCATGATTTTCACAGCGTCCTGCCGGTTCTGTGTGGCATAGCAGATATCGCTTTTGCGAGGTTCGACAATGCCAGGGAAGCGCTCGCGTAACGCCTTAGCCACTTGCGCTGCGTCATCGACCGACAACGTGGTCTGGGTGACAAACGCCAGATTGGTCGGATCGGTGACCTGCAAGGCCGCAACGTCTTCGGGTGTTTCGACCAAATACATGCCGCCATCAGCCTGCCCCAGCGTACCTTCGACTTCGGGGTGGCCCTTGTGGCCGATCATGATGATTTCACGGCCCGCAGCGCGCATGCGAGAGACTTCAACGTGCACTTTGGTAACTAGCGGACAGGTCGCGTCAAACACCCGCAGGCCACGCTTCTGAGCTTCTTCCTTGACCGCGCGCGACACCCCGTGCGCTGAAAAAATAACGGTGGCGCCTTCTGGGGCTTCATCCAGCTCCTCGATGAAAACGGCGCCTTTTTGCCGCAAATCGCTGACAACATAGCGGTTGTGAACGATTTCGTGACGCACGTAGATGGGAGCGCCAAATAGCTCCAACGCCCGCTCAACGATGTCGATGGCGCGGTCTACGCCCGCACAAAACCCACGCGGCTGCGCCAGAACGACCTGCGCCCGGCCCGCTTCAGCTGAGACACCGGTACTCATTAGAGAACCCCCAACAAGGAAACTTCCACGCGCAGATCAATACCCGCGAGTGGATGGTTGAAATCGAACAAAGCGCGTTCGGCGTCGAGCTCTTTAAGCACACCTGAGTAGCGGCCACCATTGGGAGCGGTGAATTCCACCACTTCGCCGGGCGCGAAGTCGGCGGGGTCGGCTGCTTCAGCCTCAATCATGCTGCGTGCCACCCACTGCAAGAGCTCGGGATTGCGATCGCCATACGCCTGCGCGGCGGGCACCTCAAAAGTGAAGCGCTCGCCTTCTGCTCGGCCCACCAGAGCGGCTTCCAGCCCCGGCGCCCACTGCCCCATGCCCAACTGCAACGTGCCGGGGCGACCGGTGAAAGTATCGGCAAAGGTGGAACCTGCCGCCGGACCGCTGGCAAGTTCAATGCGATAGTGGAGAGTTAAGTAGGAATCAGGACGGACAAAAGCGTTCACTGAATCGGATGAGGAAGTCAAAATCTGCCACCGTAGAGGTTTGATGAACTCACCTATTTTAGAGCCTTTATGAACACACTCCTACCGCCCCCTAAAAACAGCTCAGAACGCCCCCGCGAACGGCTCCTTGCCCACGGCCCACAAGTGCTGACTTCCGCCGAACTTCTGGCCGTCATTCTGCGCACCGGCATCAAGGGTTGCGGGGTGGTCGAACTCAGCCACAGACTGATTCAACATTGCGGCGGTCTGCGAGGCCTGCTTGCGGCCGACGCCGCCACATTGCTCACTTTGCCCGGCCTGGGGCAAGCCAAAGCCTGTGAGATTCTGGCTATCAGTGAGCTAAGCCGCCGCGCACTGGAAGAAGAGCTGCGCGTCGGCGACACGCTGAGCCAACCCGCTCGCGTCAAGCAGTATTGCCTGGCGCTACTCGGCCATCTGGATATTGAACACTGTGTGGCGCTGTATCTGGACAGCCGTTTTCGTTTGATCGCCTGCGATGAGATTTCGCGCGGTACGCTCAGCCAGTCATCCGTCTACCCTCGCGAAGTGGTCAAGGCGGCGTTGCGCCACCACGCCGCCGCCATCATCCTGGCACACAACCACCCCTCCGGCGTGGCCGAACCCAGCCAGGCGGATCTGGCTCTGACCCACCACCTGCGCAAAGCTTTGTCTCTAGTGGATGTACGGCTGTTGGATCACCTTATCGTGGCGCGCGATACGGTGGTTTCTCTGGCCGAACAGGGCGTTTTGTAGGGAAACCACCACACTCTTTTAGCCTGCCGCCCATAAAAATATGGCAAAGCTGCGACACACAGGGTTAAAAGCAGCACAAGCCTTGCTCAAGGCTAGGCGTTAAATGCTAGAATCAAGAGTTACCTACGGACACGTTGCTGCAAGCATAGTGGCTTGGTTTTCAAGTGAAGCACAGGCCCCTTGTGGCTGGCGACCCAAATTACCCACGACAGGAATCGATATGAAAGAAGGCATCCACCCTGAATACCGCGAAGTGGTGTTCCTGGATCAACAAACCGGCTCGAAATTCATCACCCGCTCCACGGTGAACACTCGCGAAACCATCGAACACGAAGGTAAGACTTACCCTCTGTTCAAGTGTGACGTAACCTCCGAGTCGCACCCCTTCTATACCGGCGCGCAAACCCGCATCGTCGAAACAGGTCGCGTTGAGAAGTTCCGTGCCCGTTTCGCTCGCACCGTGGGCTCTCGCAACGCCTCGTAAAGCAGCACGCAACCGCTGTTTTATGGCAAAGCAGCCTACGGGCTGCTTTTTTTTGCCCCGGCGTCAGGCGTGCCCACCGGCACACCTGCCTATAATTGGATCGACTGGCCGCCACTCTAGCAGTGGTCGTCCGCTACGCGCCGCCGTTTCTGCCTTTAGACGCTACCGCCTACACAAAGATGGATTCCCGTTCCACACCAGCCCGCCTGACCGAGACGGCTACCGTCAAATTATCCCGGCCGTTTCTGCTGTTGATTACCGCCGTCTATATCTTGGCGGGCCTGTTTTTTCGCGACCCCTGGAAGACAGACGACGTGGTGGGGCTGGCCACCATGCTCAGCGCGCTGGCCGACCCCTCCGGCGGCGCCCTGCTAGCCCCGCAGATCGGCGTGCTGGCCCACGCTCAGGACGGGCCGCTCGTCACCTGGGTAGGCGCACTGGCCATCTGGCTGTTTGCACCACTGTTTGAAGTTTTCATTCCTGCGCCCGACAGCGTCATTATTGCGTCGCGCCTGCCTAACCTGCTGTGGTTTGGCGTCATGGTGACATCAGTCTGGTATGGCAGTTATCTTTTAGGCAGGCGGCCCGAACCCCAACCCCTGAAGCTACCCTTTGGCGGCGAACCCAGCGTCAAGGATTACGGGCGCATGATTGCCGATGCCGCGCTGCTACTCATACTGGCGACCGTCGGCATTGTCTGGCGCATGCATGAAACATCAGAAGTGCCCGCCATTATTGCCTTCCAGGCACTGGCCTTCTATGCGGTGGCGCGCAGCATCGACCGCCCGCTGTCGGGCGCCATCACATTAGGCATCGCCCTAGGGGCCGCCTTCCTGACCCGCGGCTGGATCGGCGCGCTGCCCATTATGCTGGCCGCCCTCTTCGCCTTCCATCCACGCGGCGCCCTTTGGCCTCGTCGCCATTGGCTGTTGCTAAGCGCCGCTATTGCCGCAGCCATCGGCCTGGCATGGTGGCTGGCCGTAAAGGCTCAGGCCCCTTACTGGACGCAAGCTTGGTGGTTGTGGAACAGCCAGTCTTTCGGGCTGCCTAAAGCTGCCGTTGTTTTCAGCCTGCTGCGCGATCTTCCGTGGTTTTTGTGGCCTACCTGGCCTTTCGCCCTATTGGCGTTGTGGAACTGGCGCAGTTGGGTGACCGCCCCTCATATCTGGGTGCCACTGATGTTCCTGGCGTGGCCACTGATCACCATGCTGTTTCTGGCTGACGTCTTTGAACCCGAGTATGCGCTGATGGCCGTGCCCGCAGCCATCCTCGCCGCGTTCTCATTCCCCACTTTGCGCCGCGGCGTTATCAATACCATCGACTGGTTTGCCATCATGTGCTTCTCGCTGACCGCCGCCACCGTCTGGCTGGGGTGGTTCGCGCTACAAACCGGGTGGCCTGCGCAAATTCACCATAACATTACGCGCCTGATACACGGCTATGACATCCACATTTCCTGGCCGGCTGTCAGCATTGCGCTGATCGGTACCCTGGCCTGGGCGGCCTTGGTGCACTGGCGTATCTACAACCGCCCTGCCGCCCTACTGCGCGGCACCATGCTTTCCGCCGGAGGCCTGATCACCACCTGGCTATTGCTGGTCACACTATGGATGCCGGTGCTGGATTACGCCAGGAGTTATCGCGGGGTTTCGGCTGAACTTGCTCTGGAACTGGAAAAACATGGCCAGGGCAAAGAGTGCGTACGCGCGCTCGGCCTGGGCATCGGGCAACGCGCCTCTCTTTTAGTGTTTAACAACATCCACTTCAGCTACGACTCGCAATGCAGGCTGGTTCTGCAACAAACCACACAACGAGCGCTCAAGGAAGGACGTGTCGGGTTCTCCGATTCTGCCGAAGTGTTGTGGCAAGGAGGCCGGGCCGCTGACCGGGATGAAATCTTCCGCCTGCTGCGCATCAAGCGCTGAAGGCTTGCCTGCCGGCCCGACACCGCGTCAACCCTTGGCGTCGCCCACATACATGTAATCGCGACGCCACGGATAACCTTGCTCTGCCGGTTCACCGCTGATTGAAAGCTCATCGCCCTGCCAGCCCTGCCGGTGTTGAGCCAGCACTTGATGCAAGCCGATCCAGCCATGTTCAAACCCCATGGCGCAACCTGCCAAATACATGCGGTAAGCACGAATCGAGCGCTCGCCCTTTTCGTCGCTCAAGGTAGCGCGCGCGGCGTCCAGTTGCGACTCCAGGCTGTCGCTCCATGCCCACAGCGTGCGGGCGTAATGCGGCCTGAGGTTTTCAATATCCAAATCTTCCAGACCTCCTTCAGTCATGGAATGCAAGACATTGCTGATATGCGTGAGCTCGCCGCCTGGAAAAATATATTTACCGATGAATTCGCCCATGCCGGCCCCTAGCTGGTGGTTGTCCACTCCGCCGGCGGTAATGCCGTGATTCATGATCAGGCCGCCCGGGCGCAATAAACGCCGCAGCTTGGAAAAATAACTGACCAAATGAGCACGGCCTACGTGCTCAAACATGCCGACCGAAGCAATTTTGTCGTAAGGCTGGCTTTCATCGAGCTTACGGTAATCCAGCAACTCCATGCGCACGCGACCGCTCAGGCCTTTTTCTTCAATCAGGCGGTTCACATGAGCATGTTGGTTATGGGAAAGCGTAATGCCGGTGGCGTCAACATCGTAGTGCTCGGCCGCCCAGAGCAACAGACCGCCCCAACCCGCCCCGATATCTAGAAAACGTTCGCCGGGGCGCAGCCGAAGCTTGCGGCAAATGTGATCCAGCTTGGCTTCCTGGGCCTGCGCCAGCGTCATATCATCTTCGCGATAATAGGCGCAGGAATAAACCCGGCGCGGGTCCAGCCATAAAGCGTAAAAATCGTCGGATAAATCGTAGTGAAACTGGATTTGCTTGGCATCGCGCTCAATACTGTGCCGCCACACTGAAACCAGGCGGCGTATCAGATTGGTAAACATGCCTGCACGCGCCGCGTCGACCGGAGATTGCGGCAAAATGGCCGCCGCCACTCTCATGAGGTCACGCATTGACCCCTCGACCTCGAATTTGCCTTCTACGTAGTCTTCGCCCATAGCGCCGACTTGCCCCGCAGCCAGGTGAGCCAGTGTGCTGTTTTCACGTATAGTGAGATGCACGTCAGCGCCGGCGGCTCCCAGTGTGTTCCCGTCTGGCAACGTAAGCCGTACAGGTAAAGGAAGAGATTCCAACTTGCTTTCAACTGCAGACAAAATCGAACTCAAAGCTACCTCCTGAATAAGCCGTACAAAACTCGAAGATCAAGGGGCGAACACCGCAATCATGATAACTGCATAAAATTGCTTGAAACGTTGCATTCTGTTTCACGCGTGAGTTGAAAGCCATCCGCCATCCGAGCGTGGCAATTTAGTTGCACCTTCCACTTGCCGCCTTGCTCCAAGCAGCTGATTCGTAGTAGAATCACTGTCTTTACTCAAGATTTCAACAAGGGGTGAATCATGGCACGCGTATGCCAAGTAACCGGCAAGGGCCCGATGGTGGGCAACCATGTCTCGCACGCAAACAACAAAACCAAGCGTCGTTTCCTTCCTAACCTTCAGTCGCGCCGCTTCTGGGTAGAAAGCGAAAACCGCTGGGTACGCCTGCGCGTATCCACAAAAGCGCTGCGCACCATCGACAAGCTCGGCATTGATGCTGTGCTGGCCGATATGCGTGCCCGTGGCGAACTGGCCTGAGCCGGCCGCAACCTTTTAGGAGCACATCATGGCAAAAGGTATTCGCGAAAAGATCAAGCTGGAATCCACAGCCGGCACCGGTCACTTCTATACCACCACCAAGAACAAGCGCAACATGCCCGAGAAGATGCTGATCAAAAAGTTTGATCCCGTCGCTCGCAAGCACGTTGAGTACAAGGAAACCAAGCTGAGGTAATCAGCCAGGCCGCAATCGGCATTGCCCGGCGGTCCGCCCCGGCCAGGCCATGCCTCGACAGCGCGCCGTAAGTTTCCCAACCCCGCCCAATGTGGCGGGGTTTTCTTTTGGAACGCCCTAAAGGCGAATCCCGCCCCCTGCCCCTTATAATGGCAGGTTTGCGCAACCTTACTGAACACGCACGCTCATGCTGGAATATCGTCCTACCGACGTCGAAAACACCGCCCAGGCTGACTGGGCCGCACGCGACGCCTATCGTGTCACTGAAAACGCCCTCAATGCAGACGGCACGCCTAAGCCCAAGTTTTATGCCTGCTCCATGCTGCCCTACCCTAGCGGCAAACTGCACATGGGCCACGTGCGCAACTACACGATTAACGACATGATGACGCGCCAGCTGCGCATGCGCGGCTACAACGTCCTGATGCCCATGGGCTGGGACGCCTTCGGCATGCCGGCGGAAAACGCCGCCATGAAAGGGGGCGTACCGCCGGCCAAATGGACATACGACAACATCGCCTACATGAAGAAGCAAATGCAGGCCATGGGGCTGGCGATCGACTGGTCGCGCGAAATGTGTGCGTGCGACCCCAAATACTACAAATGGAACCAATGGCTGTTCCTGAAGATGCTGGAAAAAGGCATCGCTTATCGCAAGACCCAAGTCGTTAACTGGGACCCTGTTGATCAAACCGTACTGGCCAACGAACAAGTCATAGACGGCCGCGGTTGGCGTTCCGGCGCACTGGTGGAAAAACGCGAAATCCCCGGCTATTACCTGCGCATCACCGATTACGCTGATGAGCTGCTGGAACACGTGCAAAATGGCTTGGAAGGCTGGCCCGAGCGCGTGCGCCTGATGCAGGAAAACTGGATCGGAAAAAGCGAAGGTGTGCGTTTCGCCTTTACCCATGACATCCACGATGCAGATGGCAAGCTGATTCAAGACGGCCGCATGTATGTCTTCACCACACGTGCTGACACCATTATGGGGGTGACCTTCTGCGCGGTTGCGCCGGAACACCCTCTGGCAGCGCATGCCGCAGCCGGCAACCCCGAGCTGGCCGCCTTTATTGAAGAGTGCAAGCTGGGCGGCACCACTGAAGCCGAAATCGCGACACGCGAAAAAGAAGGCATGCGTACCGGTTTGACGGTTACCCACCCGCTCACAGGCGAACCTGTCGAAGTGTGGGTGGGGAACTACGTACTCATGAGCTACGGCGACGGCGCCGTCATGGGCGTGCCCGGCCACGACGAACGCGACTTTGAGTTCGCAACCAAGTATGGCTTGCAGATCAAACCCGTCGTCAGTGTTGAAGGCAAGGAATATTCCACCGACGCTTGGCAAGAATGGTATAGCGACAAGCAGTCGGGCCGGGCCGTGAACTCCGGCAAGTACGATGGCCTGACCACTGCAGAAGCCATCGACGCGGTGGCAAACGACTTGGTCGATATGGGCCTGGGTGAAAAGCAAACCACCTGGCGCTTGCGCGACTGGGGGATTTCCCGCCAGCGCTACTGGGGCACCCCCATCCCCATTATTCATTGCCCCGATTGCGGCCCGGTACCGGTACCAGAAGCGGACCTGCCCGTTATTCTGCCTGAGCATCACATCCCCGACGGCAGCGGCAACCCGCTGGCCAAGGATGAAGAATTCCTGTCCTGCTCCTGCCCCAAATGCGGCCAGGCGGCCCGGCGCGAAACCGACACCATGGACACATTTGTCGATTCGTCCTGGTATTTCATGCGCTACACCTCGCCCGATAATGACCAAGCCATGGTTGACGGCCGCAACGACTACTGGATGCCTATGGACCAGTACATCGGCGGCATTGAACACGCGGTTATGCACTTGCTGTACGCGCGTTTCTGGACCCGCGTCATGCGAGACCTGGGGTTGGTGAATTTCGACGAACCCTTCACACGCCTGCTGTGTCAGGGCATGGTGCTGAACCACATTTACTCGCGCAAATCGCCGCAGGGTGGCGTGGAATACTTCTGGCCCGAAGATGTCGATAATGTCTACGACGCCAAAGGCGCCATTATCGGCGCCCGCCTGAAATCCGATGGCTCGGAAGTGCAGTACGGCGGCATCGGCACCATGTCGAAGTCCAAGAACAACGGTGTCGACCCACAATCGCTGATCGACACCATGGGCGCCGACACTGCGCGGCTGTTCATCATGTTCGCCAGCCCGCCCGAGCAGACTCTGGAATGGTCGGATTCCGGCGTAGACGGTGCGCATCGCTATCTGCGGCGTCTCTGGGCCTTTGGCCAGTCGCATAGCGAAACCATCCGCAAGGGCTTGGCTCAACCGGAACAAGGCTGGGAAGGCATTGACGAAGCTTCGCGCGACCTGCGCCGCGAAATCCATACCTTACTCAAATTGGCCGACTACGATTACCAGCGCATCCACTACAACACGGTGGTATCCACCTGCATGAAAATGCTGAATGTGCTGGAAGCCGCCAAATTGCCCGACACTGACGTCGCGGCCCGCGCTCTGGCCGATGCCACCGGAATTTTGCTGCGCGTACTGTACCCTGTCGTTCCCCACATCACCTGGAACTTGTGGCGCGACCTGGGCTATGCACAGCACCAGGGCGACCTGCTTGACGCCGCTTGGCCGGTCGTGGATGAAGCCGCCCTGATTGCGGACGAAATCGAACTGGTTCTGCAAGTGAACGGCAAGCTGCGCGGCGCTCTGACCGTACCCAACGGCTCAGAGAAGGCTGATATCGAACAGGCCGCCCTGGCGCACGAGGCGGTTGCCCGTTTCCTGGAAGGCCGCCCGGCCAAGCGCGTTATTGTGGTGCCGGGTAAACTGGTCAACGTTGTTGGATAACACATCATGGCTCACACCCCCTTTCTTCGCCTGAAACCCTGCTGCAGCGCGCGCCACTTGGCTTTGTTTGCCATGCTAGCCGCCTGCATTCTGCTTACAGCCTGCGGTTTCAGGCTGAAAGGGGCCACACCACTGCCCTTTGACACGCTTTACACCAACATTTCCGAAAATTCGGCTTTTGGCGCGGCCATGCGCCGCGCCATTACAGCGGCCTCGCCCAACACGCGCGTGGTCTCGGACCCGGCACGAGCCGAAGTCCGCCTGATTCAGTTGTCCAATCAACAGAATCTGCGCGAACTTTCCATTGATGCCGACGGCCGAGTCGAGGAATACGAACTCAATCTGAATTTCTCCTTCCAACTGGTTGATGCCAAGGGGCATCTCATTTTGCCGCCCACCACTTTGCGCGTGACCCGGGAAATGCCTTACGACGACAGCGTGGTACAGGCTAAGCAAAGCGAGATCACTACGGTGTTCCAGCAGATGCAGCAATCCGTGGTGGATCGCGTCGTACGCCTGCTGAGCGCACCCGACGTGGCCGAAGCCTACGCCAACGCCGAGCAGCAACCGGTCGATACCGCCCCTGCGGATCTCAGCCCGGTCTCCAACGACCCAGACACCAGCGGAACCACCCTCTGGGGCGAAACCGACATCAACCCCAGCGGCCCGCGCTTCTAAGCACAAGTCAGGAACCTCCCATGGGACGCCGCCTCGACCATGAAGGCCTGCTGCAGCAATTGCAACAGCCTTCCGTTCAGCTTGCGCCGCTCTACATTATTAGCGGCGACGAAACCCTGCTGATCATTGAAGCGCTGGACGCCCTGCGCACTGCAGCGCTCGCCCAGGGCTACTCGGAACGCACCCGGCTGATACTCGACGCTCGCAGCGATTGGTCCGCCGTCATGGGCGCCACCCAGAACGTATCTCTGTTTGGCGACCGTAAATTGTTAGATCTGTCACTACCCTCAGGGAAGCCTGGGCGAACCGGCGGCGAAACGCTAGAAGCGCTAGCGGGAAAGGTGCAAAGCGGCGAGCTTCCCGACACACTGGTCGCTCTGAGCCTGCCACGCCTCGATCGCGCGACTCGCTCTGCCAAATGGGCTGCCGCCCTGCTTGAAACAGGCACACTGGTTGAAGTTCCCACCATTGACCGCAACACACTGCCTCGCTGGATCGGCCAGCGCATGGCCCGGCAAGGTCAGGAACTTGACGCTGACACGCTGGCCTGGATGGCGGAAAAAGTAGAAGGCAATCTGCTGGCCGCTTTTCAGGAAATTCAGAAACTCGGCCTGCTGCACCCGCCCGGAAAAATCACCGGGGAAGATGTGCGCCGCGCTGTGCTGGATGTCGCGCGTTATGATGTCTTTGATCTGCGCGACGCTATGCTGGCCGGGCAGTCAAAGCGGGCGCTAACCATTCTGCATGGCCTGCGCGGCGAGGGTGCCGCCCTGCCGTTGATACTTTGGGCGGTGGGCGACGAAATCCGCCTGCTGTCCCGGCTGGCAGCCATCCAGGCCGGCGGCGGCGATGTCGCAGGTGAAATGCGCCGCAATCGCGTATTCGGGCCTCGTGAACAAGGGCTGCGCCGCACGCTGAGCCGAGTGCCGCCGCGTGCTTGGCGCGCAGCAGTGCAACATACCCATGATATCGACCGCCTGATCAAGGGCCTGAAAGTTCCCGGTCTTTTGGACGACCCATGGGAAGAACTGGCCCGGCTGTTATTACGAATTACCGTGGAAAGAAAGACATGACGAAACTCGACACATCCACCGACACACAAACGGCGATGCAGGAATTTGGCCGCCGCGCCCGTGCTGCGGCGCGCCAGATCCGCAATGCCTCGGGCCATGCCAAAGCCCAGGCCTTGCTGGCCATGGCCGACCTGATCACAGAACGCGGTGAAACACTCAAGCGCCAGAATGCGCTCGACCTGGACGCCGCCCGCCAGAACGGCTTGGCAGAAGCCATGGTAGAACGCCTGGCTCTCACCGATAAAACCCTGGCTGGCATGGCTGAAGGGTTGCGCCAGATCGCTGCCATGCCCGACCCGGTCGGCAGCCTCGGACCCACTACGACCCGACCCAACGGCATGCGAGTGGCACAGATGCGCGTACCGCTGGGCGTCATCGGCATTATTTATGAGTCGCGCCCCAACGTGACCATCGACGCGGCGGCTCTCTGCCTGAAATCCGGCAACGCCACCATTTTGCGCGGCGGCAGCGAAGCCTTTCACTCGAATCAGGCCCTGGGCGCAATCATTCAGGAAGGTCTGGCCCGCGCCAACCTACCCGCCCATGCGGTGCAGGTGGTAGATACAATCGACCGCGCCGCCGTTGGCGAAATGATCACCATGACGGACTACATCGACGTCATCGTGCCGCGCGGCGGCAAAGGCCTGATAGAACGCCTGTCACGTGAAGCCAAAGTACCGCTGATCAAACACCTGGACGGCAATTGCCACATCTACCTTGACAAGGCCGCCGACCCGGCGAAAGCCCACGATGTCGTCGTGAATGCCAAGACTTACCGCTACGGCATCTGCGGCACAATGGAAACCCTTTTGGTGCACGCCGATGTCGCCAACTCCCTGCTGCCGCCCATTGCCGCCACTCTGACAGGAAAAGACGTGGAGTTGCGTGGCTGCGAGCGTACCCGCGAGATTCTTCCCACCGCCCTGCCTGCCACGGAAGCCGACTGGGAAACCGAATACCTGGAGCCCATTCTGGCCGTGCGCATTGTCGACACCATCGACCAGGCCATGGAACATATCGAGCGATACAGCTCCCAGCATACGGAATCCATCATCACCGAAGATCTCGGCGCGGCCACCCGCTTCCAGCGCGAAGTCGATTCCAGCTCCGTCTATGTCAACCTGCCCACCTGCTTTGCCGATGGCTTTGAATATGGTCTGGGTGCAGAGATCGGCATTTCCACCAATCGCCTGCACGCCCGCGGCCCGGTCGGCCTCGAAGGGCTGACCACCATGAAGTGGGTGCTGACGGGCGAAGGTCAACTACGCGGCTAAGGCAGTACACCATGCTCTGGGTGAAAACCTTCCACTTGCTGTTTGTCATTTCCTGGTTTGCCGGCCTGTTTTACTTGCCTCGTATTTACGTAAACCTCGCGCAAACCCAAGACGCCGGCGCCTACGACTGCCTGCTGGGCATGGCCCGCAGGCTGTACCGTTTCATGACGCCTCTGGCCGTATTGGCGTTGGTATTCGGCTTCTGGCTGATGCTGGGCTATGGAATCGGCCTGACTTCGGGCTGGATGCATGCCAAGCTGCTATTTGTCGCGGCGCTTGTCATTTACCACCTGATTTGCCGGCGCGTTCTGCTAACTTTCGAGCGCCGCACCAACACGCGCGGGCACCGCTACTACCGCTGGTTCAACGAAGTGCCTGTCCTGTTGCTGGTCATCGTCTTGATCCTGGTTGTGGTTAAACCTTTCTGAAGCACGCCATGACCGACTCCAAGCCCCGCAAAACGCTCACCCTCAAAAAGAAAGCCCCGGCCGCCGCCCGTTCTGAGCCAGAAACTCAGGAACCGCGCCTGCGCAGTGGCGCCCGAGCACGCCAGGTTGCGCAATTGCGCCGCGAACAAGATGCTGACGCTCCCCTGACCGCACCTGCCGGGTCACCCCGTGCTGCGGCTGCTAAACCCTCCTCACCGCAAACGGCTGAACGAGGCAGGCCAAGCCGCGCAGGCCGTCAGACAGGCCCTCGCCCCGCCAGCCGTCAGCCTAACCGAATCACGCCTCGTCGGCCATCGCACGACCCGGTTCGTGAACTCGCGCCACAGCCTATTGCCAGACCGCGCCATAAGGAAATCTTCCAGGTTTTTGCGCCCTGCCCGCTGGGGCTGGAAGAAGTCCTGCATGCCGAGCTTGAGGCTCTAGGCTATCAAGGCCTGCGCAAGGGCCGCGCCGGCTGCCATTTCGAAGCCGACTGGACGGGCGTGCTCAAAGCCAATCTGTATTCCCGGCTTGCCACTCGTATTCTGGTGCGGCTGGCTCATGCTCCTGTGCAAACTGAAGATGACATCCTGGCCTTGGCACGCAGCACGGAATGGGAACGCTGGTTCGGCGCCGAACAAACTCTGCGCGTAGATACCTCAGCCGTGCGCAGCCCGATGAAAAGCCTGCAGTATTGCAATCTGCGTGCTAAAGACGGCATCTGCGACCGCCTGCGCGAGCTCGAAGGCGAGCGACCCAGCATTGACACGGTCAGGCCCGACGCCCGGGTTCACTTATTTCTGGACGAACACACGGCCACACTGTATCTCGATACCTCGGGCGAATCGCTGTTCAAACGAGGCTGGCGCCTGCAAAAAGGCGAAGCCCCGTTGCGCGAAAACCTGGCCGCCGGCCTACTGGCTCTATCCGGATGGGACCCATCCGCTGCCTTGCTTGACCCTTTCTGCGGCAGCGGTACGTTGCTGATAGAAGCCGCATGGATCGCCTTGGGCATTCCTCCCGGCATCTGGCGCCCCTTCGGCTTTGAAAGGTTGCGTGACCACGACGCCCGCCATTGGCGCGACCTTAAACAAGACGCCCGCAGCCGCATCGCCAAGCAACTTGATGCCCCGTTGATCGGCTATGACATTGACCCACGGGTGATTGCCGCCGCCGAAGGCAACCGCGAGCGCGCTATGCTGTCGCCCGACACCATTCAATTCGCCGTGGGCGATGCTCGAAAGGTCAGAGCCGATTGCGAACCTGGCTGGATCATCACCAACCCGCCTTACGGCGAGCGCATGGAAGAAGACCATTCCTTCTGGCCGCAATGGGCCGAAAACCTCAAACGCCATTATGCGGGTTGGAACGTCAATGTCATCACCAGCGACCTAGAACTGCCTTCACGCCTGCGGCTCAAGCCCAAGCGGCGCTATCCCGTCTTTAACGGCGCACTGGACTGTCGCCTCTTCACCTTTGAAATGGTGGAAAAAAGCTACCGAAACTGAAATGCCCACTGCTACCCGCCCCACCACCC
>NZ_JAZDRJ010000008.1:0-177872 GCF_047501535.1 Achromobacter sp. F4_2707 | reverse complement strand
CGCCACACGCGTGACTGGAACCCGGTTCGCGAGGTGTGGTTAAACCCGCCGAAGGAACATGCCGCAGCGCCTCAAGAATTGAATCACGCGGCATGAAGAAAACGGACATCATTGTTGACAAACACCGCCTGCGTTTCCACGATGTCATACACGATCATATAGCTACTGTGAACGATCAGCTCAAAGGTGTCCGACACCCTCCCGGCCCGGCCCATTCTCGGGAAATCCTGAAGCACTGCTGTTTTTTCTGCTATCAGATCATCAAGCGCCAGGGCAGCATGAGGATTGTCTTCCTCAATGTAGTCGTAAATGTCTTCGCGATCCCTGACGGCTTCTGGCGTCCAGAGTAGCTCCATCATTCAGGGGCAGCCATACGGGCGCGAGTCGCTGCGCGGCGGGCGGCAAAGCGGGCTTCGACATCAGACGCGGGAATCAGGTTACCTGCCTCCGCAGACGCCTGCGACTGCTCGACCTTCTTCGCTAACCAAGCGTCGTATTGCTGCGTTTCCTCCTGCTGCGCCACATAACTGCGCATAAAGTCGCGCAGCAGCTGGGCGCCGGTACGATCATGGGCTTTGGCGGCATTGGCAAACTCCACCTTCAGACTTTCATCGACTCGAAAAGTAAAAGTGGCATCGCTCATGGCATCACCCTTATGTGTTACAAGTAATGTGCATTGTAGCACGCCGCACAAACTGCCTCCACGAGATTGATACCGAATACTGGGCACCGCTGTACCGAAATCAGCTGTGCCAGAGGTACACCAGCGGTACACACATCAAGTCTGCCCTCTTGCGTCAAATTGCGCTAAACTACTGACGCACAAGTACTTTACACTTATTTTGATTACGCTCGTATACGCTTGATTTTGCTAGGCATAGCTCGTCAGCGGCAAACTCATAATCCGTTGGTGCCGTGTTCGACTCACGGGGGGGCACCAGTATTCATGCGGGTTTCAAACGAAACACCGACGAGTTAGCCGCTCCGCAATATGGCTGTCGCTCCGCAAAGCGCAAAAATGCCCGCCACCGTGCGGGCTTTTTTGCGTCTAGGGCTAGGGTTAATACTCGCTCCACCCCACAAATGGAGACGGGCAGTCACTAGACACGGTTAATCACACCGATTTTTCACTGCACAAGACGGCAGTCACTTATCAACACGAACCGTGAATAGCCCTGTGAATAACCTGCGGATAGATCTCGCAAACCCTTATCCCACCGGGCTTTCACAACCCCTGATCACTAAACTGCCATCAAACGTTATTCCAGGTTCGACCGACACGCGTACGTGGGATTCGAGTTCATTCAGAGTTCATTCACACCCTGCCCTTGTACTGCGCCTAGAATCAAGGTCAAAAAAACTGAACGAATCGCCGGAATACGCCCTCATGCAGAGCGCACATTTTTATCAAGGGGTTCATATGACAACCAACCTCACCTTCCGCGAAGCGGAAACCGCAGACCTCCCGGAGCTTGCCACCCTGTTATCCGATGACCCCATCGGGGCCTCCCGCGATGGCGCACAACATCTCCGTGCCTATGAGGCCGCATTCAAGCAAATTCAGGCTCAAGCGGGGAATACCATCATCGTGGCTGTGCTTGCTTCTGAAGTGGTTGGCATGCTGCAACTCACGCTCATTCCCGGCTTGTCGCGCGGGGGCATGCTGCGCGCGCAGATTGAGAGCGTTCGGGTAAGAAATGAGCATCGTGGAAAAAAAATCGGGCAGGCTCTGTTAGCGCATGCCATTGCCATAGCCAGAGATGCTGGCTGCGGGCTCGTACAACTTACGAGTGATAAGCAACGACACGATGCGCTTAGGTTCTACGAGGCGCTGGGCTTCACTGCCAGCCATGAAGGGATGAAGCTGCTCTTGTGAAGACGCTGGACACGCTCATCGGCAATGCAGCACCATGCGACCGTCGTGTCCATCTACCCGCGCCATGACGCTATCCTAAGCCAAATCTCGCTAACACGCGTCGTTCACTTCGCCAACGCAACAGGCAAAAAAAACCGGGCCCTCTGTTTCCAAAGGGCCCGACCTTATCTGACCGTTCTAACTACCCGCCATTTCAGGCGGGCGGTACGATCAAATGACTTGAATGTTCGACGCTTGCGGGCCTTTTTGCCCTTGCGTCGTCGTGAACGAAACCCGCTGGTTTTCTTCTAAGCTTTTATGGCCGGAGCCTTGGATTTCGCTGTAATGTGCAAAGAGGTCCTTGCCACCGGATTCGGGCATGATAAAGCCGAATCCTTTGTCATTGTTGAACCACTTCACGATACCTGTTTCTGTTTTCAATTTAAGTCCTAAGTAGAAGGGAAGTATATCCCCACAGACACTATGGGGCTTTGTGCCTTATAAAACCAGACTGGTTACAAAATAATACATTTATGAAGTGGCTCGACTTTGCTTGCGGCATTCAATCAGCCGCCCCAGTCATACGGCCCTGGGCCGCCCGGCAGATTCGCCCTGATCAAACGCCCCGCGATGGATTCCGTGGTGGGGATGGGCGGCAGGAAGTCTCCGGGGCCAAACCATTGGGCATCAGCCAACTCGTCTTCCTGAATGCACAGCTCACCGCCGTCGTATTCTGCTGTGTAGGCGATCATCAGCGAATGTGGGAAGGGCCATGATTGGCTGCCGAAGTAGCGCAGGTCTTTCACATGCAAACCGACCTCTTCCAGCACTTCACGGTGGATGGCTTCTTCAATGTTTTCCCCCGCCTCAACAAAACCGGCCAACGCGGTATAGCGTGCCGTGGCGTATTCTGAGTGGCGGGCCAGCAGGATTTCATCGCCCCGCTTGATCAGCACCATCATCGCAGGGGAAACGCGCGGATAGGCGGAAAAACCGCATGCTGGGCAATGGAAACACAGCTCTTTTTCTGACTTGCGCATAGGCGTGGCGCACACGCCGCAATAGCGATGTGTGCGCACCCATTCCGACACTTGGAACGCGCGGTTGGCCAGCGCCCCATATTCCCCCATGTGCCCCAAAACGGCCCGCAGCTTGTGGAAAGTAAAGCCTGCAGGCGCTTCGGTGTCGGGCGCGACGTGCGTGCAGTAATGCTCGCATTCCGGCGTCAGCCACACTGGTTGCAACATATCCGCCGCTAGCCCCATGGCCCCGCATTCGTGCATCCCCGGAAACGTCATGCTGCTGTCACACAGCAGGAGCTCATTGCCTTTGAATATGAAATTCACTTACTGTGCTCCGGAATGCTTAGATAACTGCTTCGATCAGGAAAGGCCCTTTGTGCTGAATCGCGGTACGTAGCGCATCAAGAAAACTGGCTGTGTCTGTGGCACGCACCCCTTCCACCCCGCACGCCTTGGCCATATGCACCCAATCGAAGGCCGGCTCGTCGAGGTCGAGCATGCGGCGAGCATTATGACCGGCCTGCCCTGCCCCAACTTGCTTGAGTTCGTTGTGCAGAATGGCGTAGCTGCGATTGGCAAAAATGATGTTAACCACATTGAGTTGCTCACGTGCCTGCGTCCACAATGCCTGCATGGTGAACATGCCGCTGCCATCGGCTTGCATCAGAACAACTTTGCTGTCAGGGCGGGCGACAGCTGCCCCGGTCGCCATGGGAATACCTGAGCCAATGGCACCGCCGGTAATCTGCAGGTAATCGTGGCGCTCAGAACCCGCCATCAGGTCGAACGTCATGCGGCCGGAGCTTACAGATTCATCGCAAAGTATGGCGTTCTCCGGCAGCAAGGCGGCAATGGCTCGCATGATGCTGTCGGCATTGAAGGCGGTTGAATCAGATGGCGCTTCCAGACGATCGGATGGCTGGGCGATGACAGGAGCGACTGCTTTGGCGCCAACCGACTCAGCCAGTGCCTCGAGGGCTTTGTAAAGGTCGTCGGACGGCCTGGTCAGGCTGAGGATTTCGCAGCCTTCCGGCGCGAACGTGCCGGGTTTCCCTGGATAGGCGAAGAATGCCACTGGTGCTTCGGCACCCACCAGTATGAGCTGTTCCGTGCCGGCCAGCATCTGCACGGCCAAGTCGACATTAAATGGTATGCGTTCGATTTTTACACGCCCTTGGCCACGTTCAATACGGGCATTGGAACCTGGCGCCAGCAAGCGCGCGCCGGTATGCTGGGCGACCCGGCTGGCGTGTTCGAGCGCGGCACCCCGCAGCCCTTTCCCCCCTACTAGCAAGACCGTACGCCTGCCATTACGCAAGGCTTCGGTCACGCGCTTCAGTGCACTTTCCGAAACCTCGGTGCGAATTGGCTCAGCCGCTTTATGAAGGATGTCCGGCGCCGGGCTCCAGGCGGAGTCGGCAGGCAGGATAAGCGTGGATACACCACCTTCCCCTTGCTGAGCAGCCTCAATGGCTTCCACCGTAGCACGCGAAACATCCGCCGCATTGCGAATGCGCCGCACAAAATTCGACATGGGCCTTGCCAAGCTCTCGATATCGCTGGTCAGCGGCGCATCGTTAGGCAAGTGATAGACGGCATGGTCGCCCACCACGTTAATCATGGGGGTTTTGGCGCGTCGCGCGTTATGCATGTTGGCCAAGCCGTTGGCCATGCCTGGGCCCAAATGCAGCAAAGTGGCTGCGGGCTTATCGGCAATGCGTGCATAGCCGTCGGCCGCGCCTGTTACGACGCCCTCGAACACTCCCAGCACACAGCGCATCTGCGGCTTTTTGTCGAGCGCCGCGACAAAATGCATTTCAGATGTGCCAGGGTTGGCAAAACACACATCAATATCATGAGCAAGCAGGGTATCGCAAAGACTATCGGCGCCGTTCAAAACCAGTACCTCAGAGAAACAAGACAGTTAATGAAACATCACTTGTACTTCATTTCTCGCATTCATGACCAGCCGCGCACGTAATTCAGGGCCCTCAGCAGAAAGAAACTCCATCCGGCAAGCCGCCCATATAGCCAAACAGATAGTCTTATTCGGCCAAAAGCGTGGCGTCCATCGTGATTTTGGTATTCAGTACTTTGGAAACCGGGCACCCTGCTTTAGCCTGGCTCGCCACTTCGACGAATTTTTCCTGCTCGATTCCCGGCACGCGAGCATACACGGACAGGTGGCTGGAGGTGATGGCAAAGCCATCGCCCACCTTTTCTAGTTTGACTGCCGCTTCGGTTTCGATACTGGCAGGTTCAAACCCCGCATCACCCAGCATGAGGGATAAAGCCATGGAAAAGCACGAGGCGTGGGCCGCGGCAATGAGCTCTTCGGGGTTGCTGCCGGGCTCGTTTTCGAATCGTGCCGACACGCCGTAAGACGCTTTTTTCAACGCTCCAGATTCTGTAGAGATGCTGCCACTGCCCTCTTTGAAACTGCCTTCCCAAATGGCTGAGCCTTTTTTCGTTGTCATGTCCACTCCTGTTGAAAGGCGTGGACAGTCGGGCCCGTGCGGGCCCGCCGGATGCGGTCAGAGCATGCCTAATTGCAGCCGCGCCGACTCGCTCATCATTTCCCGGCTCCATGGCGGATCCCAAACGAGATCGACCACGACTTCTTCCACGCCATGAATGTTCAGAATCTTGCTGCGTGCTTCTTCAGCAATAATTGTGCCCATGCCACAACCCGGTGCGGTCAGAGTCATGCGCACTTCCACGCGGAACGTTTCGTCTCCCAGGGGAATGACGTCACACCCGTAGACCAGGCCGAGATTAACGATATCCACAGGAATTTCCGGGTCGAAGCAAGTCTTCATGACTTCCCACGCCGTTTTCTCAATAAATTCCTGTGTGACCGGCCCTTCGGGAATGTGACGCTCTTCTTCCTGAACTTCCAGGCCAAGGGCGTCTACATCTTGCCCTTCAACCCGGTAAAGGTTGCCCTGTACCATAACCGTGACGCTACTACCCAAGTTCTGGGTAATCACGGCAACACAGCCCTTCTCGATCGTGACTGGCGAGCCATAAGGTATGGTGGTCGCCGGGCAATCTCGCAGAACCTCGATTTCTTCGCTCTTCAAATACATCATGATGCGCTACTCGGTCTTTGCGGTTTCACTGGCCTGGGTAATAGCATTATGCAAAGTGTGCCAGGCCAGGGTGGCGCACTTGACGCGGGCGGGAAATTCTCGCACGCCGGACAGCACTTCAAGCTTGCCCAGATCGCGGTCAGGATGCGATTCGGTCAGCATGGCGTGCATGTCGCGAAACAGGCTTTCAACATCGTCTATCTTCATGCCTTTGACCGCTTCGGTCATCAGCGACGCCGATGCTTTTGAAATGGCGCAACCGTGGCCGATAAAGCTGACATCCTCGACCACATCACCTGCAACACGGGCATAAACCGTAAGCTGGTCGCCGCACAATGGGTTATGACCATCGGCTTGGTGAGTACACGGATCGAGCGCATGAAAATTGCGCGGCTTGCGGTTGTGATCAAAGATCACTTCTTGGTAAAGCTCTCGTAAATCGCCGAATCCGCTCATGCGTCCTGCTCCATTCCAAACAAACGGCGGGCTTTTTGCAGGCCTGCCACCAATGCGTCGACATCGTCAGTGCTGTTGTAAAGCGCAAACGAGGCCCGCGCCGTTCCCGGCAGGCCGAAGCGCGTCATCAACGGCATGGCGCAATGGTGGCCGGCGCGGATCGCCACGCCCTCCATGTCGAGAATAGTGCCTAAATCATGCGGATGAATATCATCCATCACGAAAGACACAATGCCGGCGCGTTCACGTGCCTGTCCAATAAAACGAAGGCCGGGTATTTGCGCCAGTGCCTCATTCGCGTACTGCAATAGCCTGTCTTCATGAGCAGCGATGCGCTCCAAACCAATGCTCTGTACATAGACAATGGCGGCATCCAGGGCGACAACGCCTGCGATATTGGGTGTCCCGGCCTCAAACTTTTGCGGCGTCTCAGCGAAAGTCGAACGCTCGAAACTAACGGTGTGAATCATGTCACCGCCACCCTGCCAGGGCGGCATGGCGTCGAGCAAGGCTTTACGCCCATACAAGGCGCCGATACCCGTGGGGCCATACAGCTTATGGCCGGAAAACACGTAAAAATCGCAGCCCAACGCCTGCACATCGACAGCTTGGTGCGCCACGGCCTGGGCGCCATCCACCAACACCACCGCACCCACTTCGTGAGCCTGGCGAATAATGTCGGCTACTGGGTTAATGGTGCCCAAGGCGTTGGAAACATGACAAACACCCACAAAGCGGGTGCGCTGGTTCAACAGGCGGCTGAAGGCTTCCATGTCGAGCTCGCCGTTGTCCGTGACTGGCACGACCTTAATGATGGCGCCGGTTTGCTCGGCCACCATCTGCCAGGGCACGATGTTGGCGTGGTGCTCCATCCCGCTTAGCAGGATTTCGTCACCCGCCTTGAGGTTAGGGCGCCCCCAGCTTGCTGCCACCAGGTTAATGGCTTCAGTCGTACCGCGCGTAAAGACGATTTCCTCGACTTGCGCGGCGTTTAGAAAACCTCGTACCCTTTCGCGGCCTTGATCGTAGAGGTCTGTGCTGTGCTGCGACAACCAATGCACGCCCCGATGGATATTGGCATTGGATTCGCTATAAAAACGCGCTTCGGCATCAATGACAGCCTGCGGCTTCTGAGTCGTTGCCCCGTTATCGAGATACACCAGGCGCCGGCCATTCACTGGTCGCGCCAATATCGGGAAATCGGCGGCATAAGCGGCGATGCCGGCCGAGGTTTCCTTCCCTTGCGCGGGTGCGTTCATGCAAGCTCCTCGAGAATATCGGCGCCTGGCATCAACGCCCTGACTGCTTTGCTTGCCCGGTTGCGTACAGGCTCGGATTCAATGCGGGCCAGCCCTTCCAATACAAAGGCGTAGATCAGCACATTGCGGGCATGTGTTTCGTCCAGACCACGGGCCATGAGGTAGAACAGGCTGTCCTCACTCAATTGCCCTACTGTTGCGCCATGTGTGCAACGTACATCTTCCGCGTAAATTTCAAGCTCGGGGCGGGAGTCGGTACGTGCCAGTTTGGATAGCAGCAAGCTGTCGTTACGCTGGATGGCGTCGGTGCCATCAGCGCCTGGGGCTACCAGAATACGCCCACGAAATACGCCGCGGCCTCGATCAGCCAAAATGCCACGATAATGCTCGTTGCTTACGCAATTAGGCTGCGCATGGCCAATCAGGGTGTGGTGATCAACATGGCGCTGGCCGTTAGCGAAGTAAACACCATTCAACAGGCTTTCAGCCCGCTCGCCATCGAAGCGGGTGGCGATATCGTGACGCGCGATACGCGCACCAAGCGAAATGGAGTGCGAGGCGAAATACGACTTGCCTTCCTGTTCAACATGCACGTCTGCCAGATGAAAAGCCTGCGGTGCTTCTTGCTGCAAACGTACATGACTCAAGTTGGCATCCGCCGCAACTTGCACACGCGTCACCGTATTGGTGAGTGTGACGTTGCCGTCACGCCCCACGTAATGCTCGACCACGCGACCATGCGAACCGGCCTCGGCGATGTACACATTCCGCGGAAACACAGCGGCGCCCTCGCCGCTTGCGACAAACACCACATGCACGGGTTGTTCGAGCGCCACGCCCCGGCTCAGGTGTACGAATGCGCCGTCTTCAGCCAATGCTACGTTAAGCGCTGCAGTGCTATTGCCGTCGGTTTCGCTACCAAAGGCCTGTTGCACGAGATCGGCGTCACGGGCCAGCGCATCGGCCAGGGTGCCCACTTGCGCACCGGCCGGCAAAGCGCCAACTTCGCTAAGCGAAGGCTGATAGCGCCCGTCCACAAACACCAGCCAGTGAGCTTGCTCACCTGCTTTGAGCGCGTGCACCTGCGCGGAGACATCCTGCGATTCCGCCTGTGTGCTGAAATTGGCCTGCTCAAGCAGGGCCAGAGACGTGTGGCGCCAGTCTTCCTGTTTCGGTGTCGGCCAGCCTTCCGCCGCAAAGCGGTCGATCGCACGCTGGCGCATGACTGCCAACCATGAATGGTCGGCGCCCAAAAGCTGCTGGCGCCGGGCCGAAAAGTCAGCCACCCAAGACTGCACTGAACTCATGCCCGCGCTCCCTGCTCGGCTTCCAGTTCCTTGACCCAGCCATAGCCTTTCTTTTCGAGTTCGTGGGCGAGCTCGCTACCACCCGAGCGCACAATGCGGCCGCCCGACAACACGTGCACGTAATCCGGAACGATGTAATCCAGCAAGCGCTGATAGTGGGTGATGACAATGAGAGCGCGATCAGGCGAACGCATGCGATTAACGCCGTCAGCCACCACCCGCAGTGCGTCGATATCGAGACCGGAATCGGTTTCATCCAGAATCGCCAATTTTGGCTCTAGCAGCGACATCTGCAGCACTTCGTTGCGCTTCTTCTCACCACCGGAAAAACCTTCATTCACCGAACGGTAGAGGAATTCTTCCTTCATGCCGACGGTTTTCATTTCTTCCTTGACGCGCTTGAGGAAATCCATGGCGTCGAGCTCTTCCAGCCCCTGGTGACGACGCACGGCGTTGACCGATGCCCGCAAGAAATAGGCGTTCGACACACCGGGGATCTCAATGGGGTATTGGAACGCTAGGAAAACACCGGCACGGGCGCGCTCTTCAATCGCCATTTCCAGGAGGTTCTGGCCCATGTATTCAACTTCGCCGCTTTCTACCTCGTAATCTTCGCGACCCGCGAGAACTTGAGAAAGCGTGCTTTTGCCCGAACCGTTAGGGCCCATGATGGCGTGAACTTCCCCAGCATTCACCTGCAGCGACAGGCCATTCAGAATACGCTTGCCTTCAACGGAAGCGTGCAAATCTTTGATATTCAACATAATCATATTTCCTTGTTAACCGACGCTGCCTTCAAGGCTGACGCCCAGCAGATTCTGCGCTTCAACCGCGAACTCCATGGGAAGTTCCTTGAATACTTCTTTACAAAAGCCGTTGACAATCATTGACACGGCATCTTCCGCCGTCAGGCCACGCTGCATGGCATAAAACAGTTGATCTTCTGCGATACGCGAAGCGGTGGCCTCGTGCTCGACCTTGGCGGTGGGGTTCTGAACCTCCATGACCGGGAAGGTATGTGCCGCGCACTTTTTGCCGATCAAGAGAGAATCACACTGGGTGAAGTTACGTGCATTTTCGGCCTTAGGCGTCATGCGCACCAAGCCACGATAGGCGTTACTGCCGCGCCCCGCCGAGATCCCCTTGGAAATGATGGTGCTGCGAGTGTTACGCCCGATGTGGATCATCTTGGTGCCGGTATCGGCCTGCTGGCGGTGGTTACTGAGGGCGACCGAATAAAACTCGCCGGTGGAATCGTCGCCACGCAAGACCACACTGGGGTATTTCCAGGTAATGGCGGAACCGGTTTCAACCTGAGTCCAAGAGATATGGGAACGATCACCACGACATTCGCCGCGCTTGGTGACAAAGTTATAAATACCACCCACCCCGTCCTTATCTCCGGGATACCAGTTCTGCACTGTGGAGTATTTCACCTTGGCATCTTCAAGCGCCACGATTTCGACCACGGCCGCGTGCAATTGGTTTTCGTCACGCATTGGCGCCGTACAGCCTTCCAAGTAGCTGACGTAAGAGCCTTCGGCAGCGATGATGAGGGTACGTTCAAATTGCCCGGTCTCCGCAGCGTTGATACGGAAATACGTGGACAACTCCATCGGACATCGCACGCCCTTGGGGATATACACGAAAGAACCATCGGAAAACACGGCCGAGTTCAGCGCGGCGTAGAAGTTGTCTCCGGGCGGCACGACGGTGCCCAAGTATTCTTTAATGAGTTCAGGGTACTTCTGAACGGCTTCCGAAAAGGGGCAAAAAATAACGCCGACCTCTTCCAATTGTTTGCGGAAGGTCGTCGCGACAGACACCGAGTCAAACACGGCATCGACCGCCACACCGGCCAAACGCGCGCGCTCGTGCAAGGGCACGCCCAGCTTTTCATAGGTGCGCAAAAGCTCGGGGTCGACTTCATCCAGGCTTTTGGGGCCGTCAGCCTTGCTTTTGGGTGCCGAATAATAGCGCAGGTCTTGGAAATCAATAGGCGGAAAATCGACGTGAGCCCACTCGGGCGGTGTCATTTCCAGCCATTTTCGATAGGCGGCCAAGCGCCATTCCAGAAGAAAATCGGGTTCGTTCTTGATGGCCGAAAGTTGGCGTATGGTATCTTCGGACAGGCCTTTGGGAAAGGTGACGGACTCGATTTCAGTAATGAAACCCGCCGTGTACTCCCTATCCAGAAAGGAGTCGAGTTGATCGGTTGCGCTACTGCTCATTCAGAGAAACTCCATGTCGAAGGGCTGGCCGCCGGAACGGGTGACGCCAGTCTCGAAGAAGAAGGTTGGCCAGGTATGAATTCAATTGTGGCGGCGGGCGTGACCATGTCGGCAATGGAAACCTGCTCAAGCGTTTTCCGAACGATGGCGTTTATACGCTGCCAGTTGCTGCGGATATTGCAATCAGCCTCGACACTGCACGACCCAGGCGTGGCTGTACATTCCGTCAGGCCAAAAGGTTGTTCGTCAAGGGCGTCTATAATGTCGGCAATGCTGATGGCTTCGGGGGCTTTGCTAAGCGCATAGCCGCCACGTGCTCCGCGTGTGCTTTTAACAATTTCACGCTGTGTAAGGGTCTTGAGCACCTTGCTTACGACAGGCTGCCCCAGGCCCAGCGTGGCAGCCAAATCAGCCGCGCTGAATACCCTTTCTGGGTCTGCCGCCATGTGGGTCAGAACCAGGGTGCCGTAATCAATGATTTTACTAACACGCAGCATTGCTGCCTGCACTCCTTATTTGCATGAAAGAATATAGTACCATTTTGGTCCTATATGCGCAAAATTTTCTTGGTCGACTGCTCATACAATATGGGTTTTGCCCGAACGCCGGGCGTTGACCGGAGAAGTAATGGAAGCTGCCCCGTTTGATCACGCCGCTGCCCTGAACGCCTGCGCACGCGGCGATGAATCTGCATTCCATCGCTTATACGACTACGAAGCCCCTCATATGCTGGCGTTGTGCCGCCGCCTGGTACCCGCAGCCGACGCCGAGAACCTGTTGCACGACATCTTCGTTTTGCTGTGGCGCAATGCCGACCAGTACGATGCCGTCATGGGCCCTGCCCGGCCATGGATATACAATGTATTGCGTCACGTGGCCAACAGTTACCGTATGCGCAACAGCGCAGTGGCGCCCCTTTCGGCCCCCGCCCTGCCCCCCGCTTCGGCGATAAGAGGCCATCTGGCCCCGCTTGCCAACAACACTGACCCGCTCGCATACGAAGCCGTCGCTCATGCCTACCTGCATGGCGCCGATTACCCGCGCTTGTCGGTGTGGATGCGACAAGATCCCATTCTGCTCAGGCAAAAAGTCCGTCAGGCGCTGGGGGAGCACTCCGCATGAGGCACTCCCCACTCGAACCCTTCCGAGGCGCACTTAACCTGGATGTTGCCGAATATGTGTGCGGCTTGCTCGAACCTCATGAGCGTGCGCAAGTCCATGTACTGTTGAGTCGGGATGATCAGGCGCTGGCGCAAGCCTTAGCCTGGGAGGCCGAGTTACTCTCCTTGGTCGACGCACTGCCCAGAGAGCAGCCTAGCGCAAGCCTGCGCGAACGGCTGCAGGCCACTTTGAAGATCGGCCCGCCGCCTGCTCCTCAACCACCGGCGCCGCCTCAATTACTGCGTCAACCTTCTCGAGAGCCCGGCGCAGCCGTTTCAGTTTCAGAAAGTACGCCAACGCCTCCAGAACGCGTGGCGCAAAATACTGAAAAATCGTCTACTGGGGCCGCCTCACTGTATGTCGGTAGCCAGG
The DNA here is from genome assembly GCF_047501535.1 of Achromobacter sp. F4_2707. Classification (NCBI taxonomy): domain Bacteria; kingdom Pseudomonadati; phylum Pseudomonadota; class Betaproteobacteria; order Burkholderiales; family Alcaligenaceae; genus Achromobacter; species Achromobacter sp. F4_2707. The sequence continues at coordinate 165,117 of NZ_JAZDRJ010000008.1, read as the reverse complement.
CCGAAACCCTGCTCAACCTGCATACAGACGCGCAAAAAGCCCCCATTGCAGAAGCTGGCCCGCCGCCCACTAATACTCCCGAGGCGGGCAACGCGGGTCCGGCTTCCATCGCCGCTACGCCCAAGCCTGCTGCATCGCCCGCACCGACTAGCAAGCCCGCCGTGAGAATGCCTGTTGCCGCTCAGCAGACCGGCAACCCTTCAGAAAAGCCTCGGCCCGAGCATGCTGATCCCCACACGGCTGACAGCGAACAGCGCAAGTTGCTACGCAAGCTATGGTTCTGGCGCTTAGTTAGCGTCTGTGCAACGGGCGCCGCAGTTTTGGGTTTTATGCTGCCCGGTGAGCCTCCGCCACCACCGGTTCAGATCGTCAAGGTGGCGCCCACCCGCGCAGCCATTCTGCAAGCACCCGACAGCAGCAGTACACCAGGCTGGACGGCGACTCTAGACGCTGACGGCGGCTTAATGATGCAGCCCCTGGTGCATACTGAGGTGCCCTCAGGCAGCCAGACACTGCTTTGGACTCGCAGCAAACAAATTCCCGAGCCCCGCTTATTAGGCCGCATCGACCCCAACGTACCCGTGCAAGTCCCGGCCAGCCTGCTGGGCGCTCTGGCGGACGACCAGCTCTTGGAAATCACCTTGGAAAGCAATGACGATGCCGCCAAGGGGGAACCCAATGGCCCCATACTCTTTATTGGCCAGATCACTACATTTGGTGCTGAGAGCGCAGCCGGCACACCCGCCACGAATAATGCGCAAAGCACCTCGCCCGCCAGCGGCATGGTCAGCCCCTAATCGAGGATTGCAGCGCCTACGCAAATCGGCCCCTTTACTAGCACTTAGAAAAGGGGCCGATTTGTTAAAGCGGAATAATCAGTATCAGGCAGCAGACGGAATCAAGGCGTGAGTTGAAGGCCGTTTTCCGGCTCGCCATGGCCGCCTGCCTGCTCCACAGCCGCTGCCAGCGCATCACGCACGCTGGTGAGATCGGCGCGCAGCGCTTGGAGTTCTGCGGCGCTTAGTCGCACAGCCGCTTCAGGATCGTAAGCTGCGCGATCTGCAGCATCGCCCAAGCGGTTACGCGCTCCACTGATTGTGAAGCCTTCTTCATACAGCAAATGCCGGATACGACGAATCAGCAACACTTCATGATGCTGATAGTAGCGACGGTTCCCCCGCCGCTTGAGCGGCTTGAGCTGCGTGAATTCCTGCTCCCAATAGCGCAGCACATGCGGCTTGACGCAGCACAGCTCGCTGACTTCACCAATGGTGAAATAGCGTTTGGCGGGAATGGGGGGCAGGTTGACAGATGTTTCGCTCGTACTCATGGACGGATTTTGGATCACTTATAGGAAGCGCGCCGACGTCAGGCTTTCGAGGCCGGACGGCCGGCCTGCTCGACTGCGCTTTTAAGTTTCTGACTGGCATGGAACGTTACCACGCGGCGCGCCTCAATGGGAATGACTTCACCGGTTTTGGGGTTGCGGCCAGGCCGGGGGGGCTTGTCGCGCACTTGGAAATTTCCGAAACCGGACAGCTTGACTTCCGTCCCCCGCGCCAGCGCTTCGCGGATTTCCTCGAAAAAGGCTTCAACGATGTCCTTGGCCTCACGCTTGTTCAGCCCCACTCGCTCGAACAGCAGTTCAGCCAGTTCAGCCTTGGTCAGTGTGCGCTCTACAGTCATGGGCAACATTCCTTCTACCTGGCTTAAGCACGCTGGCGTGCGCCATGTTGTGTTTCAAGGGCTCGCAACAATACCGCCATGCACTCGTCAACGGTGGCGTCATCGAGGGTGGCCTGAGGATTTTGCAACCAGAAACGGAAAGCAAGACTCTTTTCGTCATTTTCAGCGGACTTATCGCGCCAGACGTCAAATAATTGAATATCTTGCACTACGCTTAGGTTAGCATCAGACGCAATCGCCCGGGTAAGCGTTTTCAACAATTCCTGATACGAAACGCTAGCGTTAACCCATACTGCAAGGTCGCGGATCACAACCGGCTGACGCGAAAGCTTCTTCAATTCGGGCATGGTACCGGTGGAAATCGCATCAACGTCGATTTCAAACACAACCGGCGCCTGGCCGATTTCTGCCTTTTGCACCCAACGCGGGTGCAATTCGCCCAGCCAGCCCACGGTTTTTCCGTTCAACTCAAGCCGGGCGCTGCGGCCCGGATGCAGTGCAGGATGAACATCGGGAATGTATTGGAGCGCAGCAGCCTGCTGGCCAAGCAGGGCCTGCAGATCGGCTTTGACATCGTAGAAATCGACGGGACGCGCTGCAGCCCCCCATTGCTCTTCCAACGCCGGCCCCCAGGCGGCCGCACCCAGGCGATTGGGTTGTTCGACCCCTGCAACGGTGAGATCTCCATCCCGCACATTGGGCGCACGCATGAACACCCTGCCCAGCTCAAAAACACGCACCCGGCTTTGGCGGTGGCGCATATTGTGCGCAATATTGGCCACCAAACCGCCAATCAGGCTGGTGCGCATCACCGCTAGTTGGCTGGCGATGGGGTTCAGCAAACGGATGGGGTTGGTTTCACCACAGTAATCGCGCTCCCATTCTTCTTCCACAAAAGAGAAGTTAATGACTTCCTGGTAATCCAGAGCGGCCATGCGCGCCCGCAGCTCATGCGGGCCATGCAAAGTTTCGGAATCCACGCGAATCTGCGCACGAGCCTTTGGCGGCAGATCGGGGATGCGTTCAAAACCGTATACACGGGCGACTTCCTCGATCAAGTCTTCTTCAATAACAATATCAAAACGATAGCTGGGAGGGGTCACGACGAAAACGTCGTTCTCGACGGTGAACTCCAGGTTCAAGCTCTTGAAGATATCCTCCACCTGAGCGCGCTCCAGCGGCAGACCCAGCACTTTACGGCAGCGCTCCAGACGCATGCTCACGGGCTCACGTTCCGGCAAAGCAATCACTTGGTCGTCCATCGGGCCCACTTGGCCGCCGCAGATATCCACGATCAACCGCGTCATGTATTCGAGGTCTTCGGTAACGTGCTCGAAGTCTACCCCGCGCTCGAAGCGGTGGCTGGCCTCAGAGCTGAACCTGTAGCGCCGTGCCTTGCCCATAATGGCTTCCGGCCACCAGAAAGCGCCCTCAAGATAGATGTCTGTAGTTTCCAGCGTCACCGAAGTGGCCTCGCCGCCCATGATGCCCGCCATGCTTTCCACGGTGTCACCGGCAGCGATCACGCCAACATCGGGCTGCAGGTCCACAACCTGCCCGCTCAATAATTCAAGCTTTTCGCCTTCGCGCGCCCAACGCACCGTCAGCCCGCCTTGTATACGACGAATGTCGAACACATGAGTGGGGCGCCCCAGCTCCAGCATGACGTAGTTGGAAATATCCACCAAAGCAGAAATTGAGCGCTGCCCGGCGCGTTCCAGCTGTTTCTTCATCCATTCGGGCGTTGCTGCGCGAGCGTTTACGCCCCGTATCACCCGACCTGCAAAACGGCCGCAGAGATCAGGCGCTTCAACCTTGATGGGAAGTGTGTCGTCGATGGTCGGTTGAACCGGCTCGAACTCCGGCAGCTTGAGCGGCGCGCCGGTCAGCGCAGCCACTTCACGGGCCACACCGCGAATCGACAGACAATCTGCACGATTAGGCGTGAGCTTCAAGGTGAAAATTGTGTCGTCCAGATCCAGATGCTGGCGGATGTCCTCGCCAATGGGGGCATCGGCAGACAGCTCCAGCAGGCCGCCATGATCTTGCGACAGCCCCAGCTCACGGGCCGAACACAACATGCCCGAGGACTCGACGCCGCGCATCTTGACCGGGCCGATCTTCATGCCACCCGGCAACTGAGCGCCCACACGTGCCAGAGGCACTTTCAGTCCGGTAGCCGCGTTCGGCGCACCGCACACAATTTGCAGCGGTGTGCCACTGCCATCATCCACTTGGCAAACACGCAGGCGGTCGGCGTTGGGGTGCGGTTGTACGTCGGTTATATGGGCCACCACGACGCCGGAAAATGCAGGCGCCACACTCTCGGTTTCTTCGACTTCCAGCCCCGCCATCGTCAGACGATGGGAAAGCTCCTCGGTATCGAGGTCAGGATTAACGTAAGTACGAAGCCAGGATTCTGGAATTAGCATGATGTTCTCGGATGACTCAGGCGGTCAGATAAATAGGGACGCGGCGCGTGCTGTTTTTGCTGCCAGGGGGGATGAGCCCTTAGCGGTTGAACTGACGCAGGAAGCGCAGATCACCTTCAAAAAACTGGCGCAGATCGTTCACGCCGTAGCGCAACATGGCCAGGCGCTCAAGACCCGAACCAAAGGCAAAACCGATATAGCGTTCAGGGTCGAGGCCGTAATTACGCACAACTTGAGGGTGCACCTGGCCGGAGCCGGAAATTTCCAGCCAACGGCCTTGGTTGGGCCCAGATGTGAACATCATGTCGATTTCGGCTGAGGGTTCCGTAAAGGGAAAGAACGACGGCCGGAAACGCACGGAGAGATCGTCCGTTTCAAAAAAGGCCCGCAGGAAGTCGGTGTACACGCCTTTAAGATCGGCGAAGGAAATGTCTTCTGCAATCCATAGGCCTTCGACCTGATGGAACATGGGCGAATGCGTGGCATCGCTATCCACCCGATAGGTGCGCCCTGGCGCAATCACTTTAATAGGCGGCTTATGCATGCGGGCATAGCGCACCTGCATGGGGCTGGTATGCGTGCGCAGCAACAGCGGCAGGCCTTGATCATCCTTCATGTCCACATAGAAGGTGTCCTGCATGGAACGCGCCGGATGGTTTTCGGGGTTATTCAGCGCCGTGAAGTTGGTCCAATCATTTTCGATTTCGGGGCCGTCGGCCACATCGAAACCAATAGAGCGGAAGATGGCCTCTACGCGCTGCCAAGCCTGGATAACGGGGTGAATGCCGCCAAATCCGCGACCACGCCCAGGCAAGGTGACATCGATGGTTTCCGCAGCCAGGCGGCGGTCGAGCTCTGCCTGCCGCAATTCTGCACGACGGTCGCTGAGCAAGCTTTCAACCTGCTGCTTAAGCTGGTTAATGCGTGAGCCCTCTTCTCGCTTGCGTTCCGGGTCTAGGGCGCCCAGGCCCTTGAGCAGGGCAGTCAGTGCGCCATGCTTGCCCAAAAATTTGGCTTTTGCATTCTCCAGCGCTGCCGCATCATGGGCTTGCGCGAATTCCAGTTTCGCTTGAACGATCAGATCATCGGCCTGGGTAGTCATTTTGTGTCTTTCCAAATGCGAACGGGGCACCAAAGGGCCCCGTTTCGCGGATCAAAATAGCTCGGCTGATTAGGAAGCCAGAGCCGCCTTGGCCTGCTGGACCACGGCGGCAAAGCCTGCCTTGTCATTGACAGCCATGTCGGCAAGAACCTTGCGGTCGAGCTCGATCTGGGCCTTCTTGGTGCCGGCGATGAAAGCGCTGTAAGTTACGCCTTGCTCGCGGCAGGCCGCGTTGATACGAGTGATCCAGAGTGCGCGGAATGTGCGCTTCTTATTGCGACGGTCGCGGTAGGCGTACTGGCCTGCCTTCATGACCGCCTGTTTGGCAACCCGGAAGACGTTACCGCGACGACCGCGGTAGCCCTTGGCTGCCTTGAGAACCTTTTTGTGGCGTGCGTTGGCGGTGACGCCGCGTTTTACGCGTGGCATATGTGATCTCCGTTAATCAAGCGAAAGGCATCATTGCCTTGACAGACGCGACGTCGGCGTCGTGAACTGCGGTGGTACCGCGCAGTTGACGCTTGTTCTTCGTCGTTTTCTTGGTGAGGATGTGGCGCTTGAACGCCTGACCCCGCTTGATGGAGCCGCTACCGCGAACCTTAAAGCGCTTGGAAGCGCTTTTCTTGGTTTTCATCTTGGGCATAATAAAACTCTATTAGCTGCATACGCAGGTGGCAATCAAACCAAACTGATTACTCTTCCAGAACCTGTCATCTGCTTGTTAGTTAGTTACTACTTACTTTTTAGTTACCGCCTGCATAGTTATTTCCATACAGGTAGAACCATTCTTCGCCGCTAAGCGAAGCTCTTGATTATATGATGATTTAGCCGGGTATGTCTAACCGCTTTCAATGGATATCCCAAGCTGGCCTGAACTGCAGCGCTTCGGCCACATGAGCCACACTGACAGCGTCGGAACCGGCCATATCGGCAAGCGTACGCGCGATCCGCAACAGGCGATGCATTACCCTTGGCGACCACGCCCAGCGTTCGCCGGCATTGCGCAACAACGCCGAACCTTTGTCATCAAGCTTGATATGCTCGCGCAGCATAGCGCCTTCAAGCTGCGCATTGATGCAGCCCTGCCGGTGCTGCTGCCTTTGCCGGCATTCCAACACCCGCTGGCGCACCGCCGCAGAACTCTCTCCCGCCGCCATGGCCAGCCAGTCTCCTTGTGGTGCGCTCAACCCCACGTGCAAATCAATACGATCCATCAGCGGGCCCGACAAGCGCCGCCTGTAGGCTTCTACTCGGGAAGGAGGACAGAAACACGTTTTGCGCGGATGCCCGGCCCAGCCGCAAGGGCAAGGGTTCATGGCCGCAATAAGCTGAAAGCGCGCCGGAAATGTGCAACTCAGACGAGCCCTGGCGATGCTGACCACTCCCGCTTCAAGTGGTTCACGCAGCGATTCCAATACAGTCCGGAGAAACTCTGGAATTTCATCCAGAAACAACACACCGTGGTGCGCCAGACTGACTTCACCGGGACGCGGCCAGCCGCCGCCACCAATCATTGCGGGCGCGGAGGCCGTGTGGTGCGGCGCCCTGAACGGCGGGCAAGCTACTGGAGCGGCATCTTGCCCGATCAGCCCCTGCAAGGCCGCAACTTCCAAGCTTTGTAAAGGGGACAGCGGCGGCAATAAGCCGGGCAGGCGCTGGGCCAGCATGCTTTTACCCACACCAGGCGGCCCGCACATTAACATGCTATGCCCGCCACAAGCTGCGATTTCCAGCGCACGGCGGCCTGCTTCTTGCCCATGCACATCAGACAGACAAGGCTGCACGGCTACTGTCGAAACGGGCGGAGCGGGCTGCGCTTGCCGCATGGCGCCACGACCACTGAGCTCTTCAACCACTTCGAGCAGAGAGTCCGCCGCGTGCACAACGAGGCCGGGCACCTGTGCGGCCACCGCCGCACAGGATGAAGGCATGACCAAGTTCACGCCTGGGGATTCCCGCGCCACGGCCATGGCAATGGCCAACACCCCCTTTATAGTGCGCAACTTACCCGTCAGGGAAAGCTCACCGACAAAAACACGGTCGGTAATTTCCAGAACTTCGGTATTTTTGCGAGCAACTGACGCAATCTGCCCCGAAGCCAGCAATATTCCTAAAGCAATGGCCAAATCATAACGACCGGAATCCTTGGGAAGATCGGCGGGAGCCAAATTGACGGTAATGCGCCCAGCAGGGAACTCATACCCGCACGACAGTAAGGCCGAACGCACGCGTTCACGGCTCTCGCGCACCCCGGCATCCGGCAAACCAACCAGCAAGAAGGCGGGCAAGCCCGGCCCGACATGGACTTCCACCCGCACGGGCTGAGTTTGGAAACCGTAGAGCGCTCGACTAGCAAGTATGGCCAGAGACATAGCATGACACTCCCAAATGACGGGATTGTCAGTATGCCTCGCAACCGACTCAGCCAAAGTCGCCGGGCCGGATAATATCCGTTGGGAAATTTACGTAGTGCCCGCTACCGTTCTATATGGAATCGCGGGGGGCGCCGGCATCGGCCGCGGGCATTGCACCTTCGGCAGGCCGCCGCCCTTCCAGTTGATCAAGACGCGACTCAAGCGCGGTGATACGTTGTAATGCCTTTTGCAGAAGCTGGGCCTGAATGTCGAACTCTTCGCGGGTGACAAGATCCAGGCGTGAGAACGTCTGGGCCATCAACGCCTTCATATTGCGCTCGATATCCGCAGCGGGACTGCGCGCAATCAAATCTGAGAGGTTCTTCTGAAAGTCTTCAACCCATTCGTTTCGGTTGATCATGAGTTTCTCCTATGCTGATTGCGTTAGTGTATAGAAAAACGGGCGCATCGCGCCCGTTTCCCTCTGATTTAGTCCAGACCGTCTTAGCTGCCGGGCGACTCGCTGACGTTGCTGGTGGCGGTGCCGCCGCCTTCTCCGATGGATTCCTGAATGGCCGCATCCGCACGTGCTGCACCGTCACGAATCGCCTGCCCCATCTCGGCCATGCGCTCGCTCGTCGCATCACGCAACTCACGCGCCTTCTCTCCTGCTGCATCGGCGGTTTCAGCTGCAGACTCCTTCAATTGCTCACCTGACGCAGATAATTTCTCCGATAGGGTCGGCTCAGTTGACGACTGGGACGCCTCAGGAACGGGATTCAGGGGGTCAGCTGCCTCCGGCGTAGTACCAGAAGACTCAGCAGGAGGAGTCGTACTGGGAGCGGGTACGACCGGCGCTGAAGGTGTGCTCTCCATAGGAGCAGTGCTAGGCGCCGGGGTCACTTGTTCTACCGGCGCATCCGCAGCCTGATCCGATTCATCCGAGCAAGCAGCAAGCATGCCAAGCGATAGTGCCGCCGTGATGGCAAGTGCGAAGGGGGTGCGTCGTATTTCCATAACTTCCTCTCTACTTTTATCGCCTAAGGCGCGACACTGCGCAACGGCGAAGAATGAATTCAGGCGGTTGTTACAAACCAGCCTTATTTGGATTCTATCGACGCTTTCATGCACAGCGGGCGCATTATGTAAATCAATATTTCTATGCTTTTTGCACCGATGCGGCGTTCTTTGCTACCCCAGCCCAGACAAATAAGCTTCGGGTAAACCCTTGCCCTGTTCCCAGATTAAGGCTGGCCAGACACAAAATAAGGGACTCACGTCAGTTCTGTTACATTTTCCGAGAAAAAAACAACAGTGCGTCATAAAAGAAAAAGCGGCAAGGTATTCTTGCCGCTTTGAAGTACCGCCGCACACTCTCCGTCAGGAAAGATCACTTAAATCAATGCGCTGCGCACGATTCAATGCAGCCGCCACTTTGACCCGCAGCGCATTGGAGTGCGCTTGGCGAATTTCTTTTTTGACATCAAGCAATTGCTGGGGGTGCATGGAAAACTCTTTCAGCCCCAGGCCCAACAGCATGCGTGTCACACGAGCATCACCGGCCATCTCCCCACACACAGCGACAGGTTTCCCGGCCCGCTCGCCCGCATTGATGGTGTGGGCGATCAAGCGCAGCACCGCAGGATGCATGGGGTCATAGAGTGATGAGACATCTGCATCACCCCGGTCAATCGCCAAAGTGTATTGGATGAGGTCATTCGTACCGATGGACAGGAAATCCAACGCTTCGACAAAAGGTTCGATAGCGATCGCCATGGCCGGGATCTCCACCATGGCCCCTACCGAATAATTACGCGTGTACGGCACACCTCGCGCATTGAGTTCACGGCCCGCCGCCTCAATGGCTTGCAATGCAGCCCGCACCTCGTGCATATGGGAAATCATGGGAATGAGAATTCGCACATGCCCATGCACGGTCGCCCTGAGCAGCGCCCGCAGTTGAGTCGCAAACAGCTCCGGCTTGGCCAGGCAGTAACGAATCGCGCGCAAGCCTAATGCCGGATTAGTCGCTACGGTCGCGTCGCCATCCAGGGTTTTGTCCGATCCGATGTCCAACGTGCGAATGGTGACAGGCTTACCCGCCATGGTCTTTACCACTGCCGCATACGCCAGATATTGCTCTTCCTCAGTGGGCAGATCGGGCCGCCCCATAAACAGGAATTCACTGCGAAAAAGCCCGATGCCTTCAGCCCCGGCGTCCAGCGCCATCTGCGCCTCTTCCGGCAGCTCAATATTCGCTTCCAGCTTGATATTGAAGCCGTCAAGCGTCACGGCCGGCGCATCGCGCAAGGATTCCAGCTCCTTACGCTCACGCAAATAGTCCGCCTGGCGTTCCCGATATTCAGCCAGCACCTTGGGTGAAGGATTGACCAGCACCACACCAGAGGAGCCATCGGCCACAAGCATGTCGCCGTCGCGCACCAGAGATCTCAGATGCCCCAACGCCACCACTGCCGGCACATTCATGCTGCGGGCCACGATGGCGGTATGCGAGGTCGGCCCACCCAGATCAGTCAGAAACGCGGCAAACCGCCCTTCCCTGAGCCGCAGCATGTCCCCGGGAGAAATATCGCGGGCCACAACAATCAGCGGATCATTGGAATCGTTAACGCTTTCAAGATTGGTCAGCAGGCTGGTGGAACCCGAGAGCACCCGCAACACACGCTCAATCACCTGCCGGATATCGGCGCCGCGCTCGCGCAGATAATCGTCTTCCATTGCCAGAAACTGTTCGGCTAGGATCTGCCCCTGCGTTGTGAGCGCCCATTCGGCGTTGTAATGACGCTCGCGGATGAACTCTCCCGCTTGTTGGCTCAACATGGGGTCTTCAAGCAGCAAGCGATGCACTTCCAGAAGTGGCCCCATTTCCAGCGGCGCGTCAGCCGGCAGGGTATCGATCAAAGTCTGCAGTTCCTGAGCCGCAACCTCAATTGCCCGCTGCAAGCGTTGACATTCCGCCTCAACATCATCGTCCTGGATACGGTAGTGGTTAACCTCCAGCGCAGCAGCGCCCATAATGGCCGCGCGCCCAATGGCATACCCTTTCACCACGCCCTGCCCTTGCATGCAAAGCATAGAGCGATAGCCGCAGGACTCCTTTGTCAAAGGGTTTTCTGGAGGAACTGAGCTGGGCTCACCCTGCAGGCTGACATTTGAGGGCATATTCATTCGGGCTCGCCAAACTTGTTTTCAAACAGCAACTGAATCGCCTCCAGGGCTTCGTTTTCATCCGGCCCTTCTGCATCCACGGTCACAGTAATACCGAGACCGGCTGCCAGCATCATGACCCCCATGATGCTTTTAGCATTCACCCGTTGGTTGCCCCGGGCAATATAGACTTCAGATTTAAAACGACCGGCGACCTGAGTCAGCTTTGCTGCGGCGCGTGCGTGCAAACCAAGCTTATTACTGATGACAATATCGATGGATGGCATTTTTCTCGTTGTCGTTGTGTCCGGCGGCGGCGCGAAAAGCTTGGGAAAGTTGTCTCAAACAAGCGAGGCGGCATCAACAATGCCCCGCACGGCGGCCTGCCGAATAGTTTCACTGAATTTTTCGGGGTTTTCTTGGCAAGATGTTAGCGCCTTGAGCACCATGCAAAGATTGGTGCCTGTGACCAAATGACCGCGCACACCATGGTGCGCCGCCTCATTTAGCGCCTTGCGCGCAATATTGAAAGGCGTTGCGCCGAAAATATCGGACAGCACAAGAACCTCGCCGTCGGTGTGCTCGATGAACGTACGAGCGATACGCTTGGCGGCGGCATCTGGGTTTTCGTCGGCCACGACATCAAAGACAGCCAACTGAGGGTCCCGGCCCAGCACATGTGCAGCGCATTCAGCAAAAGCGCGGCCCAGGGGCGCATGCATGACCAATACAATGCGAGCCATTCAGGTTTCCGTTGCCCGCTCCAAAGCCTGGGCAAAAAAGTCACCGACATCAAAACCGCTCTGCTCGGTGATCTCCACAAAGCAGGTCGGGCTTGTAACGTTCACCTCGGTAAGATTATCCCCGATGACGTCCAGCCCCACCAGCAACAAGCCGCGACCGGCTAGGCGGGCGCACGCAGTTTCGGCAATCTCGCGATCACGTTCGGTGAGCGGCTGAGCTACGCCTCGCCCTCCGGCGGCAAGGTTTCCCCTGGTTTCTCCGGCTAAAGGAATGCGGGCCAGCGAATAGGGAACCGGCTCACCACCCACAAGCAGGATGCGCTTGTCGCCATGAACGATTTCAGGAATATAGCGCTGCGCCATGATGGAGCGCGTGCCGTCGAGCGTCAGCATTTCCAGAATACTGCCCACGTTGTGCTCGCCTTTAATCATGCGAAACACGCCCGAGCCCCCCATGCCGTCCAGAGGTTTGACAACGACATCACCGTGCAACTGGTGAAATGCCCTGAGGCGTGCAATGTCACGCGTAACCAGAGTGGGCGCGGTGAACTCAGGGAATTCCGTAATGGCGAGCTTTTCAGGGTGATTGCGAATGGCTGCACCCGAGTTGAACACGCGCGCGCCCTGCGCCTCGGCGTATTCGAGCATGTGCGTGGCGTACACGTACTCCATATCAAAGGGCGGGTCTTTACGCATGATGACCGCACTGAAATCCGCCAACGTTGTTTCGGCGGCATCAGAGCGATTGCGCCACCATGCCTGGCCGTGGAGATCCGCGTTATCGACAAGCTCAATTTCCTGAGCCACCGCTTTTACCGCGCCCTCATCAATGTAGAGATCGGGCTGATACGCAACGCTAAGGCGATGGCCGCGCGCCTGCAGCGCACGCATCATCGCGACAGAAGAATCCTTGTAAGCCTGCAGCGCAGGTAGCGGGTCAATGATGAACAATACGTGCATGGCGCACCTGTAAAACTGCCCGCCGCGAAATACCGCGGCGGGCGAGGATGGATCAGCTTTCAGGCCCTGGGAGGCTTAGGAAGACGCCTCGCCCGGCTTGGCCGCTTTCTTGCGCGGTGCCAGAACCATGACCATTTGGCGGCCCTCGAGCTTGGGCATGGCCTCGACTTGAGCCATATCGCCGAGATCGTCACGAACCCGCTCAAGCACACGCATACCGAGTTCCTGGTGGGCCATTTCACGCCCACGGAAGCGCAGGGTCACCTTCGCTTTATCGCCGTCTTCAAGGAAGCGCTTAAGGTTGCGAAGCTTGACCTTGTAGTCGCCTTCATCGGTACCAGGACGGAACTTGACTTCCTTGACCTGGATGGCCTTTTGCTTGGCCTTGGCTTCCGCCTGGCGCTTCTGCTCCTGGTACTTGAACTTGCCGTAGTCCATGAGCTTACACACGGGCGGAGTCGCGTTAGGCGCGATCTCGACGAGATCCACTTCGTGTTGTTCCGACAGGCTGAGGGCTTCAGACGTCTTCATGACGCCAAGCTGCTCGCCATCTAATCCAATGAGTCGCACCTCGGGAACACGGATTTCACCATTGATGCGATTAGCTTTATCGGTTGCGATATCTACAACTCCTAGAATAATCAATTGACCGGGTTACTGCACACTATAGCGCCTTCAGACCCGGGCGGAAATTTCCTGCTGCAAGCGTTCGGAAAACTGTTCGAGTGGCATAACACCCAGATCCAGACCTCCTCGACCACGCACGGCAACAGTGCCGTTTTCGCGTTCTTTTTCGCCTACCACCAGGATATAGGGAAGCTTTTGCATGCTATGTTCACGGATTTTACGAGTGATTTTTTCACCACGCAAATCTGCATAGGCTCTAAACCCTTGTTTTTTCAAGCTTAGCGTCACTTTTTCGGCATATTCAGCGGACGGCTCCGAGATGCAGCATACCGCAACATGATGAGGCGACAGCCAAGCAGGCAGCGCACCCGCATGGTTTTCGATCAGCATGCCAATGAAGCGTTCAAACGAGCCCAGGATGGCGCGATGCAGCATAACCGGGGTACGGCGCTGGTCGTTTGCATCCACGTATTCCGCGCCCAACCTTTCCGGCATGGAAAAGTCCACCTGAATCGTGCCGCATTGCCAGTGCCGGCCAATGGCATCCTTCAGCGTGTACTCGATTTTCGGGCCGTAAAACGCCCCTTCTCCAGGCGTGACCTCGTATTCACAGCCGGTACGACGCAGACTTTCCATCAAGGCGTCTTCAGCTTTGTCCCAGACCTCATCGGAACCAATCCGCTTTTCGGGGCGGGTGGCCACCTTATAGAGAATTTCCGTGAAGCCAAAATCTGCATACACCTTCTGCAGCAAGGCCGTGAAGGCCGCACATTCGTCTTGCAACTGGTCTTCGGTACAGAAAATGTGGCCGTCATCCTGAGTGAAGCCGCGCACCCGCATCATTCCGTGCAACGAGCCCGAAGGCTCATTACGGTGGCATTGGCCGAACTCGCCATAGCGGATAGGCAGTTCACGATAGGAATGCAGGCCCGCATTAAAAATCTGCACATGACCTGGGCAGTTCATGGGTTTGAGCCCATACATGCGATTTTCCGACTCTGTGGTGAAGATGTTCTCGGCGTAGTTATCCCAGTGGCCGGTTTTCTTCCACAGAGACAGGTCGAGAATCTGCGGGGCTTTGATTTCCTGGTAGCCATTATCACGGTAGACATCGCGCATGTATTGCTCGACTTGCTGCCAGATCGTCCAACCTTTAGGGTGCCAGAAGATCAAGCCCGGCGCTTCTTCCTGCATGTGGAACAGGCCCAACTCACGCCCAAGCTTGCGGTGGTCGCGCTTCTCAGCCTCTTCCAGCATTTTCAAGTAAGCCGCCTGCTCTTCCTTGGTTGCCCAAGCCGTGCCGTAAATGCGTTGCAGCATTTCGTTATTGCTGTCGCCGCGCCAGTAGGCGCCTGCTACGCTCATCAGCTTAAAGACTTTCAGGTGACCTGTTGAGGGCACGTGCGGACCACGGCACAAATCGATGAAGTCGCCTTCCCGATACAAGGTAATGCCTTCTTCGGCCGGAATCGACGCAATGATCTCGGCCTTGTAGTGCTCACCGATACTATGGAAGAACTCCACAGCATCGCTACGCTTCCACTCTTCTCGGACCACGATCTCGTTCTTGCGCGCCAGCTCGGTCATTTTCTTTTCAATGAGCTCGAGATCTTCCGGCGTGAATGGCCGCTTATACGAGAAGTCGTAATAGAAGCCGTTATCAATGACAGGGCCAATGGTGACCTGGGCATCGGGAAATAATTCCTTTACCGCATAGGCCAACAAGTGCGCAGTGGAGTGACGTATCAGATCCAGACCATCGGGGTCTTTCGCTGTCACAATAGCCAGTTGCGCATCTGAATCGATCACATGGCTGGTATCAACCAAGCGAGGCTCCGCGCCTTCGCGGGAGATACGACCCGCAAGCGCGGCCTTTGCCAAGCCCGCACCAATGGATTGCGCAACCTCGCTGACAGTAACGGGGCCGGGAAAGTCCCGCTTGGAACCGTCCGGCAATGTAATCTGAACCATAAGTGTCCTGAAAAGACAAAACGCGGCCTATGCCGCGTTTTTATGGGTGCCTTGAATAGCAATGAAAAACGCGGCGACGGTTACTGCGTAAATGTCGTAGTTCGCGTAGTGTTCATTGTTGCAAGGCCTTCCATGAGTGATTTTTCGTTGCTTTAGTGTAACACCTCGCCCCTATCTTGGCGCCGCAATCTGCACAACTTTTCAATTTAGGCTATGATTCGCATCCGCTATGTTGTGAAAAAGCCCATGCGCTTACACAGGTAGCAGAAAAAAAGATTATTCAGCAATGCACGGCTTGACACACTAAGTTTTATAGCCCTATAATTGCTTTCTTTATTACAGGCGGTTAGCTCAGTTGGTTAGAGCGCTACGTTGACATCGTAGAGGTCGCTGGTTCGAATCCAGTACTGCCTACCAGATACATATTGCCGATAGCTTTTATAGGTCGCCAATAACCCTACGAAACCCGCATAAAGCCTAGCTAATGCGGGTTTTTGTTGCCTGCAATAACTATCACTCCCTCCCTATCCCTGTAGTTGCCGCTACCCTTTATAGGGGTACGCTTCGGGGTATCGAAAATTTATTAAGGGTATGGGGATACAGGATGGGCATCAGCTAATCGTTAGCGCTAAGCTCTTCGTGGTGCCCGGTTTCGCCCTGCTTCCAGTATGAGGCAACGCGCATGCGCTTGGGGTTGGCACCCGGTTTAGCTAGGGCCAGCTTACGTAAATCGGCCATTAAGCGGTGTTCGCCTGCTGCCCAGATAAAACCCTTGCCAGCAGGAAGGGGCATCGCCGCCATCGCATCCGTTAGCGATTCTACCCATTGCAAGTCGACATCGGCCGCACTTTGCCAATTCCGGCGATCCGCTTCATCTTCAAGCTGCAAGCGCACCGCCACTTTGGCCCCTTTAGGCAGCTCTGCCAAGCGACGCTCAACCGCAGGCAGCGCAGTTTCGTCGCCAAACATCCATTGCCAATGCAGCCCTTCTGGAATGAGCAAACTGCCTCGGGGCCCTGCCAAGCCTAGCCACTGCCCGATCGGTGCGCTACGCGCCCATTGAGCCGCAGGGCCGGGGCCACGAATGGCAAAGTCCAGTTGCAAGGTATTGGCTGACGCATCGAAATTCAACGGCGTGTAGTCCCGCATGGTTGGGCGTTCGCCTTCAATATGTGGTCGGCCATCCACCATAATAGGAAGATTCGGCTTTTCCAGCCCCTCTTGTGGCAGGATCAGCTTAACGTGGTCGTCAAACCCAGAACTTAAAAAACCTTCCATTTCGGGGCCACCTACTGTCAGGCGTACGAACCCCGGGCTGATGACCTCGCGGGCTAACACCTGGACATGGCGTGCCCGAAAGGGGTGGCGAACGCGTTGCACTACAGGCGCCGGGGGATTTGTGTTAGGCATGACTCTCCGAACCGTTTACAAAACTCTACTGCGTTAGACAGCAGGTTGGGGCCCCAGGTTCCACGCCACCCCGCCCCTTATTGGCTTCAGCTCACTTCGTTATCGGCGGCACTCACTGCCTGGCTAAACGCTTTCATTTTTTCAACCGACTTGATACCGGGCTCGTCCTCGATGCCGCTGGCGACATCGACAGCATAAGGGCGCAGCTTACGCATCTGACTCGCCACGTTATCCGCTGCCAACCCGCCCGCCAACACGATGGGCCGAGCATCCGGCGCATTAACGACCGCCCCTAACAACGAAAGATCAAACCCTTCGCCGCTGCCTCCGTAACTATCGCTAAAGCTGTCGAAAAGCCAGGCATCGGCGGAACCGTAGCGGCGGCATTGTTCCAGCACCTCCTCACGTGTTTCCATACCTGGACCACCTACGCGGAAGGCCTTCATGTAGCGCTTGTTATAGCGCTCACACTCAAAGGGCTGCTCAGTACCATGGAATTGCAAAATATCCGGTGAAACGGTATCGATGACCTCCTGAACGTAAGCCTGGTCAGCATTGACGAACAACGCCACCAAATCAACGAATGCTGGCACAGCAGCCCGCAACGCACTGGCTTGCTCAATACTTACCGCTCGGCGGCTTTTGGAAAAAAAGATGACGCCCACGGCATCAACACCCGCCTCCACAGCGGCTTTCACATCCTCTAGTCGAGTGAAGCCGCAAAACTTAATTCGGGTACGTTTTGTCATACCGCCTATCGTCTCCTAAATGAGTAATTGTAGTTATTGGAACGCGGCAGCCGGGTCAACTGGCGCACTCGCATCGCCTGGCGCAGGGCCAAAGGCGTCCGCGGGATCCCCACCGCCAAACATTGAATCCGGATCACCATAGGTGCCTGACCCATAGACATTGTCTAGCCCGAATTCAACCGCAGAAGGGTCGCCTACCTCCCAATCATTCTTGTAATGTGTGACCATACCAGGGAACAGCATAACTGCCGCCACCATAACAATCTGAATGACGATAAATGGCACGGAACCCCAGTATATCTGACCCGTCGTGACGCCTGCTGTTACCTTGCCTGTGACCTTATCAACATAATCTTCTCTTGGCGCGACTGACCGCAAGAAGAACAGTGCGAAACCAAACGGCGGGTGCATGAAGGACGTCTGCATATTGACGGCCAGCAACACACCGAACCAGATCAGGTCAATGCCGAGCTTCTCGGCCACAGGGCCGACCAGCGGCACAATGATGAAGGCCAGTTCGAAGAAGTCGAGGAAGAATGCCAGTAAAAATATAAGAATACTGACAAAAATCAGGAAGCCCCACTCACCGCCGGGCATGGCCAGAAGCAGGTCTTCAACCCAAAGGTCGCCGTTAATGCCACGGAAGCTCAAGCTGAACACCGTTGAGCCGACGAGAATAAACACCACAAAGCATGAGAGCTTGGTCGTGGTGTCCATCGCCTGACGCAACAGCGCCCAGGAGAAGCGGCCCCGCATGACAGCCATCACCAGCGCACCGACAGCCCCCATTGCTCCCCCTTCGGTTGGAGTGGCTACCCCGATAAAGATGGTCCCCAGCACCAAGAAAATGAGGAAGAGCGGCGGAATCATTACGAACGTGACCCGCTCCGCAATGGCTGAAAGCAGATTCAAGCGCAAAGCTCGGTTGATCAGTGCCACCGCCCAAGCGGTGACACCCCACATCATCAACACAATGACAACCCGCTCATCAATGGGCACCACTTCCCGCGAGCTGAAATAGGCTTCAGAGCCAAAATAGGCCACCGTCGCCGCGACAAGGGTGAGTAGGGATAACGACTTCAGCCCTCGTGTACCGTCTGGCCTGTCGTAGACCCGCGCCTCTTTGGGCAATGCCGGCGCCGACGACGGTTTGAACACACTCATGATAACGATGTAGAGGATGTAGGTCGCGGTGAGCAACAACCCCGGCACCATAGCACCGCGATACATGTCGCCGATCGAGCGCCCCAGCTGGTCAGCCAGAATAATCAGCACGATGGATGGCGGGATGATCTGCGATAGCGTTCCCGACGCTGCAATAACCCCAGTGGCCAAGCGCCGGTCGTACCCGTAGCGCAGCATAATGGGCAGCGATATCAGACCCATGGAAATCACCGACGCCGACACGACCCCAGTGGTTGCAGCCAGCATGGCTCCCACCACGACGACCGCAATCGCCAACCCGCCACGAATCGGCCCAAACAACTGACCGACTGTTTCAAGCAGATCCTCAGCCATACCTGATCGTTCAAGTATGAGCCCCATCAAGGTGAAGAACGGTACTGCCAACAAGGTATCGTTCGCAATAATCCCAAACACCCGATTAGGCAATGCCTGGAACAAGGCCGGTTGCATGAGACCAAACTCAATGGCGACGAGGCCATACAGAATGCCAACGGCAGCGAGTGTAAATGCAACAGGGAAGCCCAGCAGCAGGAACAGCACCAAGTTGCCAAACATAATTGGCGCTAGGTTCGAGACAATAAATTCCATGATTAGCGCCCCTCTACCTTGCCGTTGGCGCTTCTTTCACGCGCTTCCTGTTGCCTTTGAATTTCTTCAGCGAGTTCTTCTTCTGCAGTCTTCATCTGCGTAGTTACCAGCGGGTTCGGCCCCTGGCCTGAGAGAAAAGCGACACACCGGATCAGACGCGAGATGCCGCTGAGTATTAGTAAACCAAAGCCGACGGGTATCAAAAGCTTGGCAGGCCACCGTATGAGCCCGCCCGTGTTGGATGAAAGCTCCTGAATACGCCAAGAATCATAAAAATACGGAATCGCCAACCAGAAAACCAGGCCTGCCGCAGGCAATAGAAAAAACAGAATGCCGACAATTTCTATAGTGACCTGGACGCGAGTTGAAAACCGAGCGGAAAGCACATCGACCCGCACATGCTCGTTGCGCAAGTAGGTATACCCTGCTGCCAACAGAAAAATGGCTCCAAACAAATACCATTGCAGTTCGAGCCAGGCGTTCGAACTCATATTCAGAACTTTGCGGCTCACGGCATTCGCGGCACTCACAAGAACAACAATGAGTGTCAACCAAAGTACTGCACGCCCGATGCGCTCATTCAACGCATCGATCAGGCGCGCTATCGCCAATAGAAATTTCATGATGGCCCTTAAACTGGGTGCGAAAACTTTAGGATTCTAGCGTAACGGTTGGTAATGCGCCCTTGGTAAGAGCCCGCATATCGGAACCTGCACGATTACAGTTGGATGCCCAAATGACTCAATAGTGCTTCAGACTCACTGAGAGAGGGCAGCCCATACGACTCAGGGTAGTGTGCGCGTGCCAAATATAAGCCCGCAGCTGAAAACGTTGCCGGCCCCTTGCGGCGGTCACGTTGAGCAAGTAGCTCCGCCATCCAACTAGGCTCGTATTTACCCTTTCCTACCTCTACCAGTGCCCCCATCAGGTTTCGCACCATATGGTGTAGAAAGGCATTGGCCCGGAAACTGAAAACAAAGAATTCGCCATGCTGAGTGATATCAAGGCGTTCCAGCAACCTCACAGGGCTGGCTGCCTGGCACTCAGACGAACGAAACGCGCTGAAGTCGTGCTCTCCCAGCAAGTAGGCGGCTGCCTGGCGCATGTGCTCTAGGTTGAGCGGGCGATGTATCCACCCGGTTTTACCGTGCAAGATGGGGCTGGCCACCCGATGCGCACGCAGCAGATACACATAACTCCGCGCGTGGGCTGAAAATCGTGCATGAAAATCATCGCCGACCGGGCAAGCCCATTGCACCCTGATGGAGGGAGGCAGCGACGCGTTGACGCCGCGCACCCAAGATTCCATTCGCCGCTCAACGGGCGCATCCAGGTGCACAACTTGTTCTAGCGCATGAACGCCGGTATCGGTTCGACCGGCACATATCGTAGACACCGGCTGAGCGAGAAAAGAGGCCAGTGCGGCCTCCAGACGATCTTGTACGGTGCGGCCTCCCGGCTGGGTCTGCCAGCCCTGCCAGGGAGCGCCATCATAGGCCAAGCCTAGGGCAATACGGGCCATGGATCAACGTCGAAGCCCTGTCTGGCCCTCTGGCGGCGTACCGAGATCAAGGTCAATCTCACGCAACTTCTCTTGCAACATGGAATCCGTGATGGGGCTATCGCTTTCGAACACATTGCGCTTAGCCGCGCCAGCACGCCGCAACGCCCATACGATAAGTAGTACAACGAGAGCCAACCCGCCCCCAAGGATGGCGAGCATATTTTCTTGGAACCACGACACTTTTTGACCTGCTTTAACGGGTATAGTTGATGAGCTCGAAGTAGCGTCTTGCCCGAAATTTCCTGGTGTAGCGACATGGCCGCCCGAAGCAGTGGCGGCGGGCGTTGAAGCGGCTTCGCCCGAACTCTGTAACGCCGTACCTGGGCCAGCGGCAGAACCAGTAGAACCAGTAGAACCGACCACTTCGCCTGAACCGCCTTCGGCATTTACCGAAGCGCCGTCCTCTTCGGTCTCCACCAGGCTCATGACCTCTTTAATAGCCTCGCTGACACTGCGTGCGCCTTCCAAGGCTGCTTCCGCCGCAACATGCCCCTGCTTCTGCAAGGCTTCATTCAAGTGGCGGACGTTGTCTTCAAGCTCAAGAATACGCTTTTGCGATTCTTCCACATTTTTCTTGGCGGCTGCCTGATCATCGGGGTGGCTGGCGACCACGCCGGATTCTACGACTGTGCCGCCTGAGGAAGCATCGGAGCCAAACGCGGGCCCACCCTTGTTCGCCGCGTCGCCTGCAGCTGCAGTGGCAGCATGATTATTGGCCACAGCATCGGAAGCGATGACGCCCGAAGACGCCAACATGTTGACAGCGGGACCGCCATTACCTTGCCCCCCCTGGAGAGCGCCCGACAACGCAGTAGCGCCTGCGCCACCATTGCCACCCGCGGCGCCGACCGCAGCACCGCTACGGTGAGAAGCCGCTTCTGAGCCCGATGCCGCACTACCCCCTGCTACACCTTGAGAGAGGGTCGAGGCGGTGTCAGAGCCGCCGGACAAACGCAGCAAATCACCACCCGAGGCCGAGGGCGCTACTCCGGCGGAGGCGTCGGATGCCGCAGCCATTTCCAGAACCTCGCCTTCAGCGGCTTCGCCTATGGTGGACACAGCGACCGCATCGCCCGCCGGCCCACCGCGCCCGAAACGAGCGAAGGCCTGCGCATGCTGCTGGAAAATGCGACGTGCTTCGCGGTCGGACAGTGCGGTCAGGACTGCCATGTCGGGCATGGTCAGCGTTGCGCCCGCTTTCACCAGATTCACGTTATCTTGGATAAAAGCTTGCGGGTTGGAGCGCTGCAGAGCCATCATCATCTGGTAGACAGTGACGCCCTGTACGGCATTGCGCTGCGCGATGGCAAACATGGTGTCGCCGGAGTGCACCGAAATCATTCGCCCAGCTGCTTCGTGGCCGCTTTGCCCGGTTTGCACAGCCGTTGCAGATCTTTCATCGAGAGCACGTTCATACCGACTTTCATCCACACCAGCCCGTTGAACAGCAAGCCGGTCGGCGTGCGCCAGCAGGCTGACCTGATAGCGCTGCTGCCCCGAAGCACTGCGGATATCAAGCAAGACATCTACAACGGAGCGATCGGACACCTGGTCCGAACGCAGCCGGATAACCTTGGTGTTGGGACGATAGCCGTCAAGCAACGCCAACCGCATAGAATCGAGCGCCACAGGCGGTGTCATGCCTGCCGCGCTCCACGCTTCCGCCGGCGCAGGCGTTGCCCGCAGCGACTCGATTTCCTGCTGCGTGAGATCGGTGACAGGAATTTCCAGGTGCAAGGACTGCCCTGGTGCTGAAATAATGCGTGAATGCCCAAACGTAGCTGCTTGAGCTACGGACACACACAATGACGTCGCGATCAGGGTACCCAGCACGCTGCGGGTAAATCGCCCCGCCTGCCCTGGCCGAAAAAAACGTAACCCGGGCGCCAGCCCGTGGCTGGCTTGAATGGCCGGAGCGACCGGACCTGAACCGCGACGCGACATCAGCATATTTTTATAGTTCACCAAGAGCTATGCGCAACATGCGCCGCAGCGGTTCTGCGGCCCCCCAAAGCAATTGATCACCAACGGTGAACGCACTGAGATACTCAGGACCCATGGACAGCTTGCGCAAACGCCCCACAGGTATATCGAGCGTACCGGTGACCGCAACCGGCGTCAAATCACGCATGGTGGCTTCACGCTCGTTGGGCACGACTTTTGCCCATTGCGTACCCTCGTTGATGATATCGGTAATTTCATCAAGCGGCACATCGCGCTTGAGCTTGATGGTTAGCGCCTGACTGTGGCTACGCATGGCTCCAATGCGCACACACAAGCCGTCGATGGGTATCGGCTTATTACCCGAGGCTTCGCTGCGGCCCAGAATCTTATTGGTTTCAGCGCCTGCTTTCCATTCTTCGCGCGATACGCCGTTGCCAAGATCGGTATCGATCCAGGGAATGAGATTGCCACCCAGCGGCACGCCGAAGTGATCCGTCGGCAGAGCATTGTCTTTTTGTGTTGCAAGAACGCCACGGTCTATCTCAAGAATGGCTGATGCAGGGTCTTCCAGCAACCCCTTTACCGAGCTATTAAGCAGACCAAACTGGGTAAGCAGCTCGCGCATATGCTGTGCACCGCCACCGGATGCCGCTTGGTAAGTCATGCTAGTCATCCATTCGATGAGATCGTGACGGAACAGACCTGCCAAGCCCATCATCATGCAGCTGACCGTGCAATTGCCGCCAACGAAATCTTTGACGCCTCGCGCCAGCGCGGCATCAATGACGTCGCGGTTGACCGGGTCTAGAACAATGACGGAATTATCTTCCATGCGCAAGGCGCTGGCCGCGTCGATCCAGATGCCCTGCCAGCCCGCTGCACGCAGCTTGGGATAGACGGCCGATGTGTAGTCGCCACCTTGGGCTGTCACGATGATAGGCAGCTTGCTCAGCGCCTCGATATCGTAGGCGTCTTGCAAGGGGCCGGCTCCGGCCGCCCACCGGGGCGCAGCACCGCCGGCGTTGCTGGTGGAAAAGAACACCGGGTTGAAAAGAGAAAAGTCTTTTTCGTCGAGCATGCGCTGCATGAGGACGGACCCGACCATGCCACGCCAGCCGACCAGACCTACAGATTGGTTCATGATGCTGTCGCTTGAAATAAATGAATTTTTGAAGAGTGATACACCATTTTATGCCAATGCCTTCAGAACTGCGCCACCCATTTGCGTGGTCCCGACTAATTCGCTTCCTGCCTCGTGAATATCGGGGGTACGCAAGCCTTGCTCCAGCACTTTTTGCACTGCTGCCTCAATACGCAGCGCCTGCTCAGGGAGATCCAGCGAATAGCGCAACATCATGGCGGTTGAGAGAATCATGGCCAGGGGGTTAGCCTTGTCCTGCCCCGCGATGTCGGGTGCAGAACCGTGGCTGGGCTCATACAGCCCCTGATTGGAAGCATTCAGCGAAGCCGAAGGCAGCATGCCAATGGAGCCTGTCAGCATGGCTGCTTCATCCGACAAAATGTCGCCGAACAGATTGCCGGTGACGACCACGTCAAAAGCCTTGGGGTCGCGCACCAACTGCATGGCAGCGTTATCGACATACATATGCGAGAGCTCCACATTGGGATACTCTTTCGCAACGTCGATCATGATGTCGCGCCAGAACTGAGAGGTTTCAAGCACGTTGGCTTTATCGACACTGCACAGGCGGCCTTTGCGTTTGGCTGCGGCCTGGAAAGCCACATGAGCAATGCGCCGCACTTCGGATTCAGCGTAATGCATGGTGTCAAAACCCTGGCGCTCGCCCTTGAAGGGGCCATCCGCCACTTCGCGCACGCCACGAGGCTGACCGAAGTAGATGTCGCCTGTGAGCTCGCGCACAATCAGGATATCCAGCCCGGAAACGATTTCAGGCTTGAGCGAAGACGCATTCGCAAGTTGCGGGTAAAGAATAGCGGGCCGGAAATTGGCAAACAGGCCCAGCGCTTTTCGCAGACCCAGAATGGCTTGTTCCGGGCGCAATGCACGTTCGAGCGAATCGTATTTCCAATCGCCCACAGCGCCAAACAGGATAGCGTCGGATTCCTGCGCCAGCTTCAGCGTGGAAGGTGGCAGCGGATGGCCGTGCTGATCGTAGGCTGCCCCACCCACTGGTGCCGTCTTCATTTCTAAATCCAACCCCAGCGCGCCCAATACACGGGCGGCCTGCTCGGCGATCTCTGGGCCAATGCCGTCTCCAGGCAGAATGGCAATTTTCTTGGTCATGGTGTTCCTAAAAATCCGGATAAATACAGGCTATATGTTTATGCAGTCGGCTCGGCGGCCAGCCAGGGGAAACGCGCCAGGCGTTGTGCTTCAAATTCGCGAATCTTGTCGGCCTTTTCAAGAGTGAGACCAATATCGTCCAGCCCGTTCAGCAGGCAATGCTTGCGAAATGGGTCGATATCGAACGGCAGTTCGCTGCCATCGGGCTTGATCACCACCTGGCGCTCCAGGTTGACCTCAAGCTCGTAGCCCGGCGTGACGGCCACTTCCTCAAACAGGCGTGCCACCTGCTCTTCGGGCAAGATAATGGGCAACAGACCATTCTTGAAGCTGTTGTTGAAGAAGATATCGGCATAGGACGGCGCAATAATCGCCCTGAAACCATATTGCATCAACGCCCAGGGGGCATGTTCGCGGCTGGACCCGCAACCGAAGTTCTCGCGTGCCAACAACACCGAAGCGCCTTGGTAGCGCGGCTGGTTCAGCACGAAGTCTGGATTGAGCGGCCGCTTGCTGTTATCCATGCCCGGCTCGCCGTGGTCCAGATAACGCAGCTCATCGAACAGATTGGGGCCAAAGCCCGTGCGTTTAATGGATTTCAGAAACTGCTTCGGGATGATGAGATCAGTGTCTACGTTGGCGCGATCCAGTGGAGCGGCCAGGCCTTTGTGCGTGGTAAATGCTTGCATGATGGTGCTCCTATGCGAATTGGCGAACGTCAACGAAATGGCCAGCGACTGCCGCAGCCGCAGCCATGGCCGGGCTCACCAAGTGAGTGCGCCCGCCCTGCCCCTGCCGGCCTTCAAAGTTGCGGTTGGATGTCGACGCGCAACGCTCGCCCGGTTCCAGCCTATCGGCATTCATGGCCAGGCACATCGAACAGCCTGGCTCTCGCCACTGGAAACCGGCTTCCAAAAAGATTTTGTCCAAGCCTTCTTTTTCAGCCTGCAACTTAACCAAGCCTGAGCCTGGCACCACCATGGCCAACTTTACGTTGTCGGCCACCCGGCGGCCCCGTACAACTTCCGCTGCCGAGCGCAAATCTTCGATGCGGGAGTTGGTGCACGAACCAATGAAAACCTTATCAATGGTGATTTCTGAAATGGGCATATCCGCTTGCAAGCCCATATATTCCAGAGCGCGCTCCATGCCGTTGCGACGCACTTCATCGGATTCGTTGGCAGGGTTGGGCACACGATCTTCAATCGTAAGCACCATTTCGGGCGACGTTCCCCAGGTGACTTGGGGCGCAATGTCAGCAGCGTTGATTTCGACCACTTTATCGAACTGGGCGCCTTCATCGGAATGCAAGGTCTTCCAATACTCAACAGCGTCGTCCCATGCCTGGCCGGTAGGCGCATACGGACGGCCGCGGAAGTATTCAATGGTTTTCTCATCGACCGCCACCATGCCGGAACGCGCACCGGCTTCGATGGCCATATTACAGACGGTCATGCGGCCTTCCACCGACAAGGCGCGAATGGTGCTGCCACCGAATTCAATCGCGTAGCCCGTGCCACCGGCGGTGCCGATGCGGCCAATGATATGCAGCACGACATCTTTGGCGGTACAGCCCCGAGGCAACTCGCCCTCCACCTTGATCAGCATGCTCTTGTTCTTCTTCATGAGCAAGGTCTGGGTAGCCAGCACGTGTTCGACTTCAGAAGTACCAATACCAAAAGCCAGTGCGCCCACTGCGCCGTGCGTACTGGTATGAGAGTCGCCGCAGACGACGGTCATGCCTGGAAGCGTCGCGCCCTGCTCCGGCCCGATCACATGCACAATGCCTTGGCGCACATCATTCATGCGGAATTCGGTAATGCCGTATTTTTCGCAGTTTGCGTCCAGGGTATCAACCTGCAGGCGTGAAACCGGGTCGCTGATCCCGGCGGCACGGTCTTCGGTGGGAACGTTGTGGTCGGCAACCGCCAGGTTAGCGCTGACACGCCAGGGTTTGCGCCCCGCCAGGCTCAGGCCTTCAAAAGCCTGGGGGCTCGTCACTTCGTGCACGAGATGGCGGTCGATATACAGCAAACAGGTGCCGTCGGATTCTTGGTGCACCACATGGGCGGACCAGAGTTTGTCGTAAAGAGTCTGTGGCATGGCTATCTTGTTCCTGGAATCTTGAAAGGAAACCCGGTAAACCGGGGTATGGATTCCATTATGCCAGCGTCTCTACCTAGTACAAGACAAGCATTTATACTGGTATCCGTAGTAACCGGATACCCGTTTGACCGCCCTATGCTTTAACGTTTCGCCGCTTCGTACAGCGGCATTACTTTCTGCGCGTTCCGCTGTAATTCGGCGCTGCGCGTCGAGGCCGACGGGTGAGTGGAAAGGAATTCGGGTGGTGCACTGCCCCCGCCCAGAGCCGCCATTTTTTGCCACAGCGTTACTGCGGCGCGAGGGTCGTACCCAGCACGAGCGGCCAACTCCACCCCAATGAGATCGGCTTCGGACTCATGCGTGCGGCTGTTTGGCAATGTGAACATGACATTGGTCAGTGCTGAGCCGAGATCCCCTACTGCCGAAACACCGGTCACCGCCGACAATACCGACAACCCCACTTGAGTCGCCATCTGTTGTGAAATTTGTTCGCGCGAGTGCTCACGCAAGGCATGCGCCATTTCATGACCCAACACGGCGGCTAATTCGTCATCGGTGGGCTTGATACGGTTAATCAGGCCGGTGTAAATCGCCATCTTGCCGCCGGGCATGCACCAGGCATTGACCTCGTCGGAACTGATGACATGTATTTCCCACGGCCAACTCCCGGCGTCGGGACGAAACGCCCCCACATGAGCGACCAAGCGATTGGTGATTGTTTGCACCCGGCGCACTTGAGCCGCATTGGTATCCAACGCACCTTTCGCACGCGCCTCAGACATCATTTGCGAATACTGTTGATTCGCCGCCTGCTGAAGTTGAGCCGCCGGCACCGATGTCGCCATGAATTGCTTGCGGTCCACCCCGATCACACCGCTTTGCGTGGTCTGCACCGAAGCGCAGCCGGTCAGAGCAGATAACGTCAGCGCCGCGCCCCACAATACGATACGGCGACTCATTCCTAGTGCTTTCTTCATGTTTTCCCCGCCTGAACACTTAAGGTCGTTACATACGGCCATTACATACCGCGCTGCGCCCGCTGACGCAGTGCGTGATCCATAAGAATAATCGCCAACAACGCTTCAGCGATAGGCGTGGCGCGAATTCCCACACACGGGTCGTGCCGCCCAAATGTTTGTACCGTGGTCGGCTCGCCCTCCAGGTTGACCGAGCGACGCTCGACCCGAATGCTGGACGTCGGTTTGATCGCAATCGACACAGTAATAGGTTGGCCGGAAGAAATACCGCCCAGCACCCCACCCGCATGGTTGCTTTGAAACCCATCAGGCGTGATTTCATCGCCATGTTCAGAACCGCGCTGGGTCACGCAATCGAACCCCGCACCAATGGATACCCCTTTGACCGCATTCAACCCCATCATGGCGTGAGCGATATCGGCATCCAGCCTGTCGTAAACGGGTTCGCCCCAACCAGCAGGCAAATTTTCAGCCACGACCTCAATGCGCGCGCCGATAGAATCGCCGGCACGCCGCAATTCGTCCATATAG
Organism: Achromobacter sp. F4_2707; assembly: GCF_047501535.1. NCBI lineage: Bacteria > Pseudomonadati > Pseudomonadota > Betaproteobacteria > Burkholderiales > Alcaligenaceae > Achromobacter > Achromobacter sp. F4_2707. Next base: position 136,754 of record NZ_JAZDRJ010000008.1, on the reverse strand, counting down.
GCTTCCAGTTGCGGCACCACTTCAGCATTAGGCGCAAAAAATGGGTTGTTGCCGACTTCTTCCCATGCTTGAAAAGGAATGGGAATAGGCCCCAACTGGCTCATGTAGCCACGCACCTGCACGCCATATTCAGCCGCCAGCCATTTCTTGGCAATCGCCCCTGCCGCCACCGTCGGCGCTGTGAGCCTGGCCGAAGAGCGGCCACCGCCACGCGGGTCGCGGCGACCGTATTTTTTCCAATAGGAATAGTCGGCATGGCCAGGACGGAAGGTTTCAACGATATTGCCGTAATCCTTGCTGCGCTGATCGGTATTGCGAATCAAGAGCGCCACCGGCGTACCCGTAGTATGGCCCTCGTACACACCTGAAAGGATTTCCACCTGGTCAGCTTCCTGACGCTGGGTGACATGCCGCGATGTGCCGGGCCGGCGACGATCGAGTTCCTTCTGAATATCCGTGACATCCAGGGGCAAACCGGGCGGGCAGCCATCGACCACAGCCCCGATAGCCGGGCCATGCGATTCACCAAAATTCGTGACGCAAAAAAGTTTGCCTAAAGTATTACCGGACATGATGCGATCTTCGTAGGGGTGTAAGAGGAAATAGCAAAGCGACGATGAAACATTGTATCCGTCCCGCGCTGCGGTTAAACGGTACAGAACGCAGCGGCCTTACAAGGCGGTGCGCAGCGGCGACAGCGCCCTTCAGGAAGAACAGCTGATGGCCAGATTCTCAGACCATTCGGGCGCTTGCTCTGCATAGCGTTCAAACCCAGGGTGTTCTTCGTAAGGACGGCGTAGCAGGGTCAGCAAGGTTTCAATTTCGGTGGCGTCACCTTGAACGGCCGCTTCAATTGCCTGCTGGGCCAGATGGTTGCGCAAAACGTAAAGCGGGTTGGCTCGTAGCATAGACGCGGCTCGGTCAGCCTGCGGCAATGTCTGGCCTTGCAGGCGTTGCTCATAACGCGCCAGCCAGTCACGCGCAGGCTGGGGGTCGCCAAAGAGCGAAAGAAAGGCTTGAGGGTCTTTATTCACCCCAGCCAAGTGGCGAAAAGCCAGAGTGAAGTCCGCCCGTTGTTCGTGCAACAGGCGCCACCATGCGTCGACGAAGTCATCGTCGCCTTGTTGCCAGGATTCCAAGCCGAATTTGCGGCGCAAATTGCCCTGGTAGGCGGCGAGAAAATCGCCTTCAAAGGCAGACGCCACTTCGCGCAATTCTTCTTCCTTCAGCCCCAAGGTAAGGAAAACACTGGCCAACCTATACAAATTCCAGTGCGCAATCGCAGGCTGTACATTCCAGGCATAACGGCCATGAGTATCACTGCGGTTGCATATATGACCCGCCTGAAAGCCATCCATGAAACCATAAGGGCCGTAGTCGATAGTCAGGCCAAGAATGGACATATTGTCGGTATTCATTACGCCATGACAAAAACCGACAGTCATCCAGTCGGCCACCATGGAAGCCGTGCGTCGCACCACTTCACGCAGCATGCGCAATACGGCCTGTTCCCACGAAACCGCTTCGCCCCCCTGACTTTCACGCACCTCAGGAAAATGCCTGTCGATAACGTAATCCGTGAGAATGCGTAAAGGCTGAGGTTTGCGTTCCCAATGCTCGAAACTGCCAAAGCGTACAAAGCTGGGAGACACCCGAGTCACAATGGCTGCGGTCTCGACCGTTTCCCGATAAACCGGGTCGTCAGACGTGACCAAGGCCAGGGCCCGTGTGGTAGGGATTCCCAGGCCTGCCATGGCTTCGCTGGCCAGGTATTCACGCACCGACGAACGCAATACCGCTCGCCCATCGCCCATGCGTGAATACGGCGTTAAGCCCGCACCCTTGAGCTGCACTTCCCAAGACCCTTGTGGCGTGAGAATTTCACCCAACAGATGCGCGCGCCCATCGCCTAGCTGCCCCGCCCACATGCCGAATTGGTGGCCACTATATACAGCGGCAAGCGTACGCCCGCCCGGCAAAGGGCGCTGGCCGGACACCAGTTCGAGAAATTCGGGAGAGCGCAGCGTTGCTGCGTCTAAGCCCAATAGCGCCGCGACCTCTGCATTCGCATGCAGCAAGCGCGCGCCTTTCAGAGGTTGCGGATCAAGAAACGTGTGGAATTCGCGCGGCAGTTCAGCGAAAGAGTTGGCGACCTGCAAAGCGTCCAGGTTCATTATGATTTCACCCCGGCCTTGGCCGCCCGGCTGCGCGCCGCCTTTTTGGCAGGTCGGCAGTAAAGGATGGCCGACACATAGAATATGACTGATAAAGCAATTTCCAGACCTGCCAGCCAAGCAGACAGCGGGTTCAGGTCTGACCAGGCACGCATCACGCCTTCCATGAAATATAGAAGAATGAACATCGATGCCCACTGCATGGTGTAAAGATTACCCTTTAACACGCCTCGCAACGGCCAAAACAGAGGCAGCGCCTTAAGCGCCAACCAAGAACCGCCGGGAATAATAGGAGCCAGCCAGAGCTCCCACACAACACACAGGACAATGAGGCCGATCAGGGCGCCAGAGGCGACCCAGCGCCATACGGAATTTACAGAAGTCGTCATACTGGTATTATCACCCGAAAGGATACAAGGCTGACAGGCCATGGAACGGCTTACTGATACGCAATCCCCTTCCCCTCGCCCGCTCCCTGAGCCCCCACACGAGAGCCGCAGGCAGCTTCGGGACATCTCCTGGTCGACAATCTGGAAGGCTGTGAAATATGCCTTGCGGCGCGCGCAGGAAAAAAAACTGACTCAGGTGGCTTCCAGCCTGACCTACACGTCGGTGCTCAGCCTTGTTCCCCTGCTCGCGGTCGTGCTGTCGCTTTTTACCGCCTTTCCCTTATTTGCGGAATTCCGCTATGCCTTGGAAACTTTTCTGGCAAGCAGCGTCATGCCGGAAGTGGTGTCCGAGACCGTGCTGGGGTACTTGAATGAATTTGCTGCCAAGGCATCGGGCCTGACCACCATTGGTGGTTTGGTGCTGATCGTCACCTCCGTCATGCTGTTTCGCACCATCGACGAGGCTTTTAACGATATTTGGCAGGTAGAAACCCGCCGCCCGTTGCGCCAACGGGTGCTGGTGTACTGGGCGGTGCTATCGCTAGGCCCCATTCTGGTCGGCGCCAGCCTTTGGGCGCTATCTATCGTTACCCGCGAATCACTCGGCCTGATCGGCGATATTCCCGCCGTGGGCAATGTCGCCTTGTCGCTACTGCCACTGCTTTTAACAGGCTGCGGTTTTTCCGCCTTGTTTCTCACCGTACCCAACCGCAGTGTCTATTGGAAAGATGCCGTAGCAGGCGGGTTTGTCACGGCCATTATTCTGGAAATTCTGCGAGTGGGCATTGCTTACTATCTGAGCAAATTCCCTTCGTACACCATTATTTACGGCGCGTTTGCCACCATTCCCATTTTTTTGTTGTGGGTGTATTTGTCGTGGCTGGTGATCCTGCTGGGCGCCACCGTGACATCCTTGCTGCCTGCCTTGCGGCAGCGCCGTTGGGCGCAGCAACACTACACCGGGGCAGGTTTCGTTGACAGCGTGCGTGTGCTGCGCGCCTTGTGGGACACGTGGCGCACCAACACGCCCGGGCGCAGCGTCGGCGACTTATGCGAACACCTCGACCTGCACCAAGATGAGCTTGATAACGTGCTGCACACCCTTAAAAATCTGGGCTACGCGGTGAACACTGAACACGACACCATCGAAACTTGGGTATTAGCCTGCGACCCGGCCACCACCGAACTTCAGCCGCTGATCGACGCCTGGCTGCTTGACACCCAACAGCCCGGCTTGCATAGCGAGCCCCAGTTGCTGCACGCCACCGCCCGCTCATTGTCGGGGGAATCCGTGCAGCTCGAAACCCTATTCCAAAAACCTTCCCCTACCCTAAGTTCATAGCTTGGTGCACAATGTCCTAAGCGCCACTATGGACGCCTCCTCGGGAGACCAATATGTTGAAAGTCAGTGAAATTCTGCGGATCAAGGGCAATACGCTCTATACCGCCACCCCCGACACCCCCATCCAGGCCGCCATCGACACCATGTCTGAACAAGACATCGGCTCGTTGGTCATCATGGAGCACGGCCAGCTGGCGGGCATGCTCACCTTCCGCGAAATCATCCGCTATCTGCACTCCAGCGGGGGTACAGTGGGCGACTACACCGTACGCAGCATCATGGACGATGCCCCGGTCAGCGTTTCGCCCAATACCGGCTTTGAAGAAGTGCAGCGCCTCATGCTGGAAAAACATGCGCGCTATATTCCGGTGATGGACGGCCCCACGCTGCAAGGTGTGATTTCTTTCTACGACATGGCCGCCGCCATCGTAGCGGCCCAAGCATTTGAAAACACCATGCTCAAGGCCTATATCCGCGACTGGCCAGGCGACCAGGCCGCTGTATAGCGCCTTTAATAAGCTAGCCAAAACCTGGCTCGTGTAGGCCGTAGCGGCGCAGTCTCGACACGGTGCTCCTGTGGAGCCTTACTTTAGCTACCTAGCTCGCCCCGCCCTAGTCGGCGGGGCTTTCACTTAGGTGTACGGTCAAGATAGTTCAGCCCAGGCGCGCGCCAACAGCTGCGGGTCGTTACTCGCCAATTCGGTGGAATCCGACAACATGCGGCGCCAGCGGCGAGCACCCGGCCGCCCACTCTGCCAACCCAACATGGATTTCACCACCATGCGCAGTGCTGCGCCATTTTCAACCTGGCGAGCGGCGTAAGCCATCATGGCCTCCAGCACCTGCTCCGCCGGCGGGAGCGCATCCATGTCGCCCAGCGCCACCGATAATTCAGACAGCACCCCAGGCGTATGCCATGCCGCCCGCCCCAGCATCACGCCATGAAAGGTTTTTAAGGCTTCCAAGCACTGCCCAGTTTCCGCCAGCCCGCCATTCAGCACAAATATGGCGTCGGGAAAATCGGCCGCCAGCTGCGCGGCCACGTCATAGCGAAGCGGCGGAATTTCGCGATTGTCCTTGGGGCTCAAACCCTTAAGTACGGCGTTACGCGCGTGCACGACAAACACCCGGCATCCCGTATCGTGAATCTGACCAACGAAATCACGCACAAACCCATAGGATTCGTCGTAATCCAGCCCCAGTCGATGTTTCACAGTAACCGGCACTTGTACTGCGTCTTGCATGGCTTTCATACAGTCTGCCACCAGGGCCGGCTCAGCCATCAAACAAGCGCCAAACGCCCCTTTTTGCACGCGCTCTGAAGGGCAACCGCAGTTGAGGTTGATTTCGTCGTAACCCCATTGCTGGCCGAGGCGAGCGGCGGCGGCCAACTCAGCCGGCTCACTGCCCCCTAGCTGCAGAGCAACAGGATGTTCGCTTTCGTCGAAATCCAAATGGCGCGGCACATTACCATGCAGTAATGCACCCGTCGTAATCATTTCGGTGTACAGACGTGCAGCAGACGCAAGCAAACGATGGAAGTAACGGCAATGCCTGTCTGTAACATCTATCATTGGCGCAACACACAAGCGCCACGCCTGGGGATCAAGATTTGTCATGGCAAGGGGCACAAGGCCCGCATCGGTACAAAAAGATGGGCTCATCGGAGAGGCCTTGACGCCAGATCCGAAAGAGACTCAAACCCGCCATTTTCGCATGCCTTGCCAAGCTAGACTAAAATCCAGCAGTCTGCGGCGCAGTTTTCAACAATTGCAGCATACCGATACGAAAAACATCACGATGGCGGCCCCTAGGGCTCTCGCCTCGCCGGATAGAAGGAATCATAAGCATCCATGGCTGTTTTCACCTCCGTCAGCGATGACGACGCCCGCGCGCTCCTGAAGCATTACACATTGGGAGAGCTGGTATCCCTGCGCGGCATCACTGCAGGAATCGAGAATACCAATTACTTCTTGAGCACAACACGTGGCGAATATGTGTTGACGCTTTTTGAGGTGCTCACATCGGAACAACTGCCCTTCTACATTGAGCTCATGACTCATTTAGCAGAACGCGGCGTACCAGTTCCCCACCCTCAACAGATGCATGACGGCAGCCGCCTGACCTCCCTGCACGGCAAGCCCTGCGCCATTGTGACTCGATTGTCCGGGGGATACGAGCCCGACCCCAGCGCCGCTCACTGCGCCCAGACCGGTGAAACCCTGGCGCGCATGCATTTGGCCGCCGCTGATTTTTCAATCAAGCAACCCAATTTGCGTGGGCTGGCTTGGTGGCAGGAAACCGTGCCACATGTGCTGCCCTTTTTGAGCGGTGCACAGGCCGACATGCTGAAGGCCACACTGGACGAACAAACTGCTTTTGCAGAAACCGCTACCTACGCCGCTCTGCCATTCGGCCCGGCGCATTGCGACCTGTTCCGCGACAACGTGCTGTTCGACGGTACATACGAAACACCTCGCATGGGTGGCATCATAGATTTCTATTTCGCCGGCTGCGACAGCTGGTTGTTTGATGTAGCAGTCTGTGCCAATGATTGGTGTATCGAACGCGAAACAGGCGTCTTTATTCCCGAGCGCCTGCAAGCACTGTTGAAAGCCTATGCCGCAATTCGCCCCTTTACCGAAGAAGAGCGCGAAGCCTGGCCCATGATGTTGCAAGCCGGGGCACTACGTTTCTGGATCTCCCGTCTGTACGATTACTTCCTACCGCGCCCGGCTCAGACGCTTAAGCCACACGACCCGCGCCATTTTGAACGCATACTGACACAGCGCCGCCACGTTGCAGCGCCGAGCCTGCCCTAAGCCGTCTATAACCATGCAAGCAGCCATACTTCCCATCCATGCCGGTTGGTTCTGGATCCAACAGGGGTACCGCATTTGTCGTCAGCAGCCCTTGGCCATGTTCTTTTGGAGCATGACGCTGGGCCTGCTTATTACCTTCAGCTATCTGATTCCCCTTTTTGGGCAGATGGCGCTCATCATTGCCACGCCCAGCCTGACCTTCATGACGCTGTCCGCCTGCCGCCACATTGAAGCGGGCGAAGCCATGCAGTTCGGGATGTGGACCCAGCCCTTGCGCGATCCAAACGTGCGCAAACGCCTGATCGTGCTGGGCATCACTTATCTGGGCTGCTCGCTTGCCGCAGGCGTACTTGCTACTCTGCCCTACCTGGGCAGTTTGACCGCCGTCATCGAAGGGCAAGGACAGGTCGACGAATTTGCCCTGCTGCAAGCCATGCGTGCCCCGCTGCTGACCTTTGGCGTGTTCTACATACTGATTTCCATGTTGTTCTGGCACGCTCCCGCCCTGATCGGCTGGCATGGCGTACCCATGAAGCGTGCCCTGTTCTATTCCATGGTGGCCTGTTGGCGCAATAAATGGGCATTCATGCTCTATGGCTTGAGCTGGGGTGCCATCTTCCTGGGCGTGCAGTTCGCCAGCAGCTTTCTGATTGCCATGGGCCTTTCAGCGCCTGTCATGCAGCTGCTCTTAACCCCTTTAAACATCGCCATTGCGGCCGTGCTCTACGCCAGCTTTTACCCGGCCTACATCAGCGTGTTCCGGCCGCAAGAACAGCCGGTGCGCGACAACGCAACCTGAATGCGTTCAAGATAGTCGGGGTGACGTTCGCAGTAACCGCCTGGCAGCTCAACCACCGCCCTGGCTCCTGCGTCCATCGCCACTCTGTATGGCGGCAAGCGCTGAATGCAGCGGCGCTGCCCGCCCCGGCCGTCAAGAAACACGATATCAAGCGGCTGCCTGAGAAAAAAGGTATGAATCGCCCGGCAGGGCGTGAGCAGCACGCCTTCGTCAGCCGCCAGCTTCCCAAAGCCCTGCAGGCCAAGCAGCCGTAGAAAGAACGTGTCGGCACGCCTTAGCTTTAGCACTGGCGATGGCGATGCTGTCCGGCAGTGTTCATGAGCCACAGCGTTCATTTCCATAGTTCCGTAAACTGAACAACGATGGGAAAGGCGATGATCAGAAAAGAGCAAGGGAAGATACAGATGACCAAGGGAAACATCATCTTTACCGGAGCTTCCAGTGCCCGCTTCTCCGCCTGGAGAAAACGCTCACTGCGCCGTTGATCGGCCTGGGCTCGCAACACCGGCCCCAGATTCATGCCTGACTGTTCTGCCTGGGCAACAGCACCAACAAAATGATGCAAAGGCGTAAGCCCACAACGTTGCGCCCATTGCGCCAACGCTTGCTGACGCGAAGCCCCGGCGCGGATATCTGACAACATGTGGCGTAGTTCGTCACGCAAAGGCCCGGGTGGGCCGTTGGCGGCAGCCTGCCCCAGCGCCCCATGCAAATTCAGGCCCGCTTCCACACACAGCGTAATCATGTCCAGCATGAAGGGAAACTCCCTCAACATTGCTTGCTTACGGCGGCGTGTGCACTCGCGCAGCCGCTGCCATGGCCAAACTGCTGCAAGCGCCGCCGCAAACGCGGCGCAGAATAACAACGCCGGCACCGAAAGGCTGCGGTGCAAAAGCACTACCACGGCTGCCACGGCCAGCATGGCAAGCACGGCCTGCCAAGCACATAAATGATGCGGTGACCAATAGGACGGGGCCCCCGCCTGACGCAACAGGTGTTCCAGCCGGCGGCGCAAATGCCAGGACATCAAGGGGCGGCACAGAACTGCCACAGCCTCCACCCACGGCCAAAGCAGGCGCAAGGGCAGCCTCATGGGGGCTCCTCCACCCGCTGCCGCCCGCGTATAAGGACGCCCCAACCACCAAAACACCAAGGATAAAGAACTGGCAGCCAGTGCCATGCTGACCCAGATCCACATTTCAAACCTCAATGCTGACCATGCGGCGCACCAGATACATGCCTACGCCTTCAAGCACGGCCACCAACACGAGCACGCCCCAGCCAATGGCTGTGCCCCACAGTTGGGACATGGCGTGCGGATCAAGGGCGTACAACGCTAGGCCAAGTGCGATGGGCAGACAGGCCATCACCCGAGCCTGCATACGCCCTTGAGAGGTGAGTGCCCGTATTTTCCCCAGCAACTGTAAACGGGTGCGCAGAGTAAGAGAAATGCGTTCCAGGGTTTCCGCCAGGCTGCCGCCAGTGTGGCCAGCGACTTTGATGGCGGCTACCACCAACCCTACGGATTCGGTCGCTACGCGACGATGAAAGGCGTCAAGCGCATCGTTGAACGCCAACCCCATGCGCTGCTGCTGCATCAACAGCCCAAGCTCTTGCGCCAAAGGCCTCTGGGCATGGCCGGATACCATGCGCAAGCCGGACTGCAGCCCCGAACCCGCACGTAAAGCCCCGGCCAGCGCCAGCAAGAAATCCGGCAATTGTTCATCGACCCGGCGGTAGCGGCGCTGCCTTGCCCATGCAAGCAGCCGGGGCGGCAGCACCAGGGCGGCCGCCCCGGCTCCCAACGCAACGACTAGCGGCATTCCCAATAGCAAAGGCAGGACAGCCCATAACATGGCTAACAACAGGTTTACCCCCCAGAGCTGGCCAGGATCCAGAAAAAGGAAAAAGTCAGCTAAACCATGAACCGTTTCATGCTGGAAGGTCGCTCGATAACGCGCATATTCTTTTTGCAGCAGATGTATGCCTGCCCAGGCTGTAATGGCGGTGGCTAGGCCGGTAGCTAGCATGAAAATCAGGATTGCCATGTGTGCGACTCCCGTTGATCACGCAACAGTGTTGTCTGTGTCAGCCATTCCAGCGGCACGGTATGCTCGCCTCCCTGCAGGCATTCCGGCTGCACGCCACAACCTTCGAAACGTGGCTCAGGCCCTTGGCAATAACGAAAAAGCTCCTGCGTCTGGATGCGCCCGGCCTCCATGCCGGTCACCTCGACAATAGAAGTCACAAGGCGGCGTCCGTTCGACAAGCGGGCCTGTTGCACGATGAGATTGACGGCTGACGCAATGTGTTCGCGAATCGCTGCCAGGGGTAGATCCATGCCCGCCATCAACACCATGGTTTCCAGCCGCGCCAAGGCATCACGCGGCGAGTTGGCGTGTAAGGTGGTGAGAGAACCTTCATGCCCGGTATTCATGGCCGACAGCATATCGAAGGCCTCGGCGCCCCGGCATTCGCCGACAATGATGCGGTCGGGCCTCATTCGCAGTGCGTTTCTGACGAGATCGCGTATATCTACCCTGCCCTTGCCCTCTGAGTTGGGAGGCCGCGACTCCAGAGCGATGAGATGCTCGTGATTCAGACGCAGTTCCGCCGCATCTTCAATAGTGACAATACGCTCCCCTGCCGGAATGCAGTTCGACAACACATTGAGCAGAGTCGTCTTACCTGAGCCAGTACCGCCCGATACGAGCAGGCTTTTTCTAGCGCCAACGCAAAAATCCAGAAAATCAGCCATGTGGCGATCAAGACTGCCGACGTCAAGCAGATCTTGCATTTCCAGACGCCGCTGCGGGAATTTTCGAATCGTGAGACACGCGCCACGCAAAGCGATGGGCGGGATGACGGCATTGACGCGCGAACCATCGCGCAGCCTGGCATCCACCATCGGCGAGGCTTCATCTACCCGACGGCCAAGTGGCGCAACGATGCGGTCGATTATGGCGACCACTGCCTGCTCACTGCTGAAACGGGTGTCGTGTCTCTGCAGACGACCAGCACGCTCAACATAGATTTCTTCAGGTGAGTTCACCATGATTTCGCTTACGCTGCGATCCGCCAGCAAAGGCTCCAAGGGCCCCAGGCCCACCGCCTCGTCCACCACTTGGCGCAGAATCACCTCGCGGTCCACATCATCGGGCAAGTCGGCATCATCAGCGAGTATGGCGGATAGCGCTTCTGTCGCTTCGCGGCGCAAGGCTTCATCGCTCAGCGCCAGAATATCGCGCCGCCGCAGGTCAAGCGCCTCAAGCAACGCTTTATGTAGTCGCTGTCGGTGTCGCACATGCTCTTTTGAATCAGTACAGGGTTTATCTTGCTTTGGCAGCGAATTCCTTTCTGGTACAAACCGCTCACTCAGCATAAGGGCGGGCTCTGACACCCGAGGCGGCACGCCCGCATGTAGCTGCTCTTGCTCAAGGGGCGCGACGATAGCGGAATAATCGGTAGGCGGCAGGCGCAACAACCTCATGCAGCAGGGCCCGATGATGATTTCATCGCCGGCCGATAGCGGGCCGTATTCCGTCACCCTGCGGCCATTCACGAATGTCCCCACCAAACTGCCCAGGTCTTCAATAAACAGCAGCCCTCCCTTCTCGATAATGCGGGCGTGCTGTTTTGCCACTCGCCATGATTTCAACACCAGGACGCATTCAGGTGCACGACCGACCAGCAGCGGCAGGGGAAATACTTGACGGCTGCAACGGCCATCCTCATAAGCCAGTTCCAGTTCCAGCATATTGCCTCCTCATTCCACGGCCAACGCCTGCGCACCCCCTTGCCCGCTGGCGGCGCCCACCCATTGACCCCCCGCCCCCCCCCAAGGAACCCAAGAGGGTGCTGACGCAGCCACACGTGGCGCGGGCAAAGGCTCACGTTCACGAATAGGGGTATTCAGGCGCGGCGCATCCGGAAAGCCCTCCTCGACCAAGGCCCGGCCCTGACGCACCCGCTGTTCGACATCAGGGTGGTCAGCCGTCACCACAACGGGGGTCACGAATACCGCCAGTTCGGTGTCATTCCTCTGCGTTTTCACTGAGCGAAACAGTGCCCCGACCAAAGGCAAACCTCCCAAACCAGGAACGCTATCAATGTTGCGGGCATCGTCGCGCGAGAGAAATCCCGCCAGCACAAGTGTTTGCCCTGAACGCACATTGAATTCTGTAGAAGCGCGGCGCGTTTTCAAGGCCGGGCCGTTTTCCACCGACAAGGCGTGGTCCACCGAGCTAACTTCAACTTCGATGCGGGAGCGGACGATGCCGCTGCGCTCGATGCGTGGCGTAATACGCAATGACACCCCATAGGGTTTGAAAGCCGTGCTCGTCGCCCCATTCGCGTCGGTCGTAGAGTAAGGAACTTCACCCCCTGCTAGAAATTCAGCTGTCGAACCACTACGCGCTAACAATTGCGGTTGGGCCAACATCATGGCGTGGCCTGCCTGCAATAGCGCATGAAGTTGAGCAGGCCACAGCACACTTGCGCCCAGATAGCCTGCCGCCACCCCGGTGGGAAACATTGCCGGCACGGCGCTTTCGCCGGGACGATCAGCCAAGCGGCGGCTGCCGCCGTCCCAGGCCAGCGCGGCATTCACTCCCCCCACAGCGGGCGATTGCCAGCGAATACCTAAATCGCGGATCAAGGAGCGCGGCATTTCAAGCACCTGCACATCGAGCAACACCATGCTGTCCCACCCCACTCGGCCCGTGAAGTTCAGCAACTGCGGGTAACGCTGTGCCAGTTCTTCGATCCGCAGTAAGTCGTCATCCGATAAACCATCACCTTCTACCAGCAGTTTGTCTCCCACCGTTGATAATTCAACGCCAGGAATCCGCCCCAGCACTTCACGCAGCTCCTGCTCAATGCGTCGAGCCCCCTCAGGCGCTACCTGCACCTCGTAATGCTTGCGGCTGCCATCGGCAGACCAAATCTGCAAAGCGCTGGAGCCCTCGTTGCGTGCGAACACAATTACCTCTTTTTCTTCAGTGGTGACGGCATTCAATACATGGCCATCACCCACTGCCACCCGTGCGACATCAACCGCGGAAAGTACTCTGACTTCCCCAACCTGCATCCGCAGCAAGGTGGCGGCCCAGCCTTTAACAGGCAGCAAGAGCAACAATGAGAAAAGCATGAGAGACGAAGCAAAACGCAACATCGGCCTACTCCAAATCACCTTGCGCTTGAGCGGTTAACTGCGCCGGGCCTACGCCGTTTGCCCAGCCCTCCTGGTCACCCATAAAAAGAGAGTCAGACCCCGCTCCCAGCGCTTCTCCTCCAGCACCGTTGGACGCATCATCATTGCCCCCCTGTGCTGCGGCATTTTGCAGCAGCCAGGCGCTGACCAACGACTGTGCTTCGGGAAGATCGAACAAACCGGAAGGATTTCGCACCGTCGGAGCATTGGGCACCAAGCTCGGAACATTGCGAGCACGCTGATTCCCATACAACACCGGAGCCCTGGCTTGGTTTCGGACCGGAGGCGGGTTGGCAACACCAATCAAACTCGCCAGATCGCCGCGCACCGCTTTGCGTGTAGGACGATCATCGCCAGGATGGCGCAACACAGCGGTGATCGTGCCGCTTTGGCGCGCTGCGACAAGTTTGACGGCATCTTCCGGGGAAGTATCGAGTGTCACGGTGGAAAACCCGTGCCCCGTTGGCGCGGAGGGCTCGAAAGGCGACACGGTCTGTGTGCCGGTGGCCAGCACCAGTACTCCCTGCAACAATGGCGCCGTAATACGCCTGCGCTGATAGTCGAAAGACACATAAAGGTCTATAAGATCGCCGGGCTCAAGCAAGCCCGACACTGAATTGATGGCATCCACCGGCATGGTGACCGCACGACGCCCTTCCCCCAGATGACTGGAAAACGCCGTACGCTCCGCACTGCGCCCGTGGGCTTCCAGAATCAGATCTCCTGCCCGCAAGGCGCTGCGCAAGACCATGCCCGCCAACTGCTCATGATGCGCGACGTCGATGCTGTCGCTGGGCACAAGATTGGCGGGGAATTGCCGGGCAGCAAGGTGGTTAGCGTTCAGGCGGGTGCCGGCGGGCAGATCGTGGGCGGCAACGACTCGAGTAACCACCGGTATGCGAGCCTGAGCTTCCAATTGCTCGACATGACCTTGTATATGCTGCCTTGCCGCCAATGCCGCTGCCAAGCCTGCAGCCAGCGCTGCACCCAGTACAGCTATCGAACGGGCAGCCCCGGCCCGAAAAACGAAACCTGGAATAAAGCGCCGCCCGTTCATGTCAGGGCTCCCGCATGGAAACGGCCAGAGCCAGCCCTATTTGTTCGTCTGCGGGAATCAACGTGATGGCTTCGGAGCCCGTAGATTCCAACAAGCGCGACGCCGCCTGGCTATCGTCCTTTTCGATAAAAGCAGGCTTTTCAGGCAAGGCCACAATACGCACCCAGGAGGAATCATCAAACTCGAACACCCTGAGCGTTTGGCCGCGCCAAGCATGCGGTGTGGCATTCTTGTCCGATTGAGATTCCGCCCCCCAATACGGAAACACAGGGGCCGCGGCTTGCCACGATATCGAACTGTGTTCACGCTCAGATAATGAGAGCTGATCGGCGCGCGCCGCATCGAAATACAGTGCAGATACATATCCTTGCGCACCACCTTGCCAAGCATGGATTTCCGCCAACCAGTGCTCACCCGGGTTGACGCCGGAAAGCAGGATACGCCCGTCACCCACCAAATATCGCTGGTACACAGCCCGTGCTCGCAATAGTTCCCGTAAAACGGCATCAGGCCGCATATCACTGCTGAAGGGTTCAACGAGAAGATGCTGCCCATTTACCCTCACCGCCCAGGGCTGGTGCCACTGTATTGCCCATACCTGCTGGGCCGGCGTCAGGCACAAGACTAATGTTGCTAGGATGGACGCCGCCCTCTTCCTAACCACACAATAAATATACTTTGTATCTACGACAACAGAACCCACCCTCATCTCAGTTCCCTCCATTGGCCGCATAGTCAGCTAACAAGTGGCCCGGTACCTGCCCACTCCAGGGCTGAAGCCAGTCAAAGTCGGGCGCTGAGCGGCCCCAACCCCGCTCCACCCCATCAGCCCGCATCGTGACTTCAGACCCTGCCGCCCGTGAGGCCCCGTAAGCCGCCGCCCACGCGATTGAGGACGCCGCCACACGAGACTGAACCTCGCCATCTGAAACACCATGCCCCGCCCCAGTCAGTATGCTGATGCTGCGCGACAGCGGCGGGTAAGCCAGATCAAAAGCTCGCAGCTTGAACAAGCTTGCATCTTGGCTTGCACCGACACCAAGCGAGGGATCGCCAAAGCTCAGGCTCACCCGCGCACGCACAATCCCTTTATCCGCTAACGACCAGTCATTCCGCAGTGTCGTAGCTGTGACTGAGCCGGCACCCGGTTGCGCCGACACTGACAACGGTGTCAATCGCTGGCGGGAAATGCTTACAGAGGCATCAGGCACTTCACTTGAAACAACCACAGACTCACCTCCGCGATACGGAAACGCCTGCCGTGTCGCATATAAAGCCTGGTAGGCACCCAACTGTTCGCCGCGACCCGCTACAAAAGCGACGTAACGACTAGCGTGTGTGGCGGCTAGTGCAGCGTCCTGATAATGGGCCAACCAGCTCAACGCCACCCATAGAACGGCCAACGCTAGTAGCGCAACAAGCGATTCCACCAACGCCTGGCCTCGTTGCCTTGGTAAACCGGAAAATGAGCCGATGTGATCAACAGGAAACGGCATGGCCTACCTCGTCTGGATATGTTCCGGCTCGCGTAGGCGCGCCTGCCAGTAGGGATGAAACACACTGGGAAGTTCGCGACGCCCATCGGCCCGGAGATGCCGACGCCTGAAATAAGTTTCCGCTGCTGCGCGCGATGTCAGCGATAAACCATTCCTACCGGTTCGTTTCAAAACCACCGTGAAATGTGCGGTTCTCTGCCGGTCAGAGGAGGCCAGATCGTGGAAAACCGGCAGCCCTCCCCCCCTCCAAGGGCGCCGGGCGGAATACGCCCAAGAATTTGCCAGCGGATTTGAACGATCGCCAAGGAGATCCCAGTTGGTCGCGCCACTCACCCAACGCCAGAAATCCTGATTGCTAAAGTCCTCAGGCGGATTCTCGACGTAATCTTCATTCATGAGCGCCGATTCTGCAGGGGGTATCCAGCCCCAACCCATGGGGTATTCGCGGTAGTAGCAGCCTATCCACTTGTTAGATCTCACCGCATGGTAGGACTGGGTGTCCATGGATTGCCACAGCCCATCGCCACTTAGAATCGTGCTTCCTCTACGGCGCAGTTCGTGGCGGCGTGAGGGGCATCGGGCGCTGACGGGGAATAAGCTGCGATCTGTGTAATTGCGGGGTTCAAGAAACTGGTAAAGCCCAGCCAACTGCCGTAGGAAAGGGATGAAACCCGGGTTGCCCTGGTGAGCCGCCAAAAAACCCACGCTGCCATCGTGTGTAATGCTCAGATCAAAGCGAGTTTCACCCGGATAATTTGCCGCCAAAACTTCGCGCATAGCCTGGTTGCGTGCAGCCCCCCACCCATGTGCCACTTGCCTACCTGCTGAAGCCAGCACCGAACGGCTCAGCCGGTCGTGCTCAGCATACGCAGATGCCAATATGCCGTGTTCGCTGGCACGGTGCTCCAGGCCGCTTGCTTTAAGCGCCGCCAGATAGGCAGCCGCATGTTCAGGGCCAAAATGCATGCCTATAACATAGGCGGGCGGGTTGCCCATGGACGCTCTGAGCGCCTCCGTGCCCGCAAAATGCGCCCATGAGCCCAATGTGACGAGATGCGCCATCGCCACCTGGTGGGCGGCCTGCGCCCGGTGGATGTAAGACAGCATATTCAGGGCGCGAGCCTGTACCAGCGCGCCGCTGTAGGCGGCGGCATCCAGAGCATGATCCTGCCGAGCTTTCTCGGCCACCACCATGCCGGTATCGAAATACCGTACAAAGACCAACGCGGCAGCACTAGCCAGCAACAGGCCTAAAATCAGAACCTGCCCTTGTTGGGAATGGAGTCGCTTCGGGCGCATGCTTATTGCCCCGCTTCAGCATTGCCAGTGAAGGATTTGAGCGTCCGGGCGGCTGTTTGGCCTGCTGCGGCATCGGCCGCCGCTTGGGCAGCTGCGGATTGTTCCGAGCCGTCCTCGCCTGCCAGCTCGCGGGCCATAGCCGCGGTTTGCGAACGCACGACCTGGCCGAACAACTGATAGACGGCAATGGCGGCAACCGCCACCAGGGCGACCACAATAATGTATTCGGTCATACCCTGTCCGCGCTGTTTTTTATCTGCTTTTTTCATGTGTCCTCCACGGTTTTAAAACCCCGGACGCACATGTGGAATGCAGACTCAGCACACTGGCGGCTCAGGGGTTACCTTGCTGTTTCGCCAGTGTGCCGCCCGACTCAAGCTCCGCCAATTCGCGAATACCGAGACGGATGAATTCGTCCCGACCTCTTTGGCGCCGCTCCTCTCTTGATCACCTTAAAGGGGTTATCCACTGTCTGTGTGCATAACCCTAGGGATAACCCAAGGAAACATGGCGCAAACGCTTGTGCCATCAGCTTCCAAGGTTCATTGGTCATAAAAATGTCACGCAGGCCGTTGGAACACCTGCCTGGCTGCCTGAACTCTGGCGCGCACCACACACCCGGGCGCATGGTCATTGATCAGGCCCATGGCCTGCATAAAGGAATACACCGTGGTCGGCCCGACAAACTTCCATCCGCGCTTTTTCAGTTCTTTTGATAAAGCCACCGATTCCGGCGAAGTGGTAGTGGTTGCCGGGGGCGGTAGTGTGGCGGGATCCGGTTCGTAGCGCCATACAAAAGCGGCCAGCGAGCCTTCGCGCTCCACCAATTCCTGCATTCGCCTGGCGTTATTGATGGTGGCGGCGATCTTACCCCGATGACGGATGATGCCTGCGTTGTTAAGTAAACGCTTTTCGTCTTGCTCGGTGTAGTCAGCGATACGCTGGTAATCGAAGCCATGGAAGGCTAGGCGGAAATTTTCACGCTTTTCCAATATGGTGCGCCAGCTCAGGCCCGACTGAAAGCCCTCAAGACAGAGTTTCTCAAATAGCCGCTGGTCATCGGCGACGGGAAACCCCCACTCTGTATCGTGATAATGCTGATAGCCGGGGGTAGCCAGGCACCAGCGGCAACGCAGATGCCCATCCGGGCCGAGGTCAAGTAACGATGTAGACATACGTGTTCACTGCATGGCCATGCACCTGTGCACAAGCCACGCCCTCCAATCAAGCGCTTACTGTGAGGCACGCACTGCACCGCGTCAATACTTGAAGCCAACCTTGCGGCCAAGAAGGTATGCCGTTTGCTGGCTGGCGGATTCCCGGTTTGCACGACCCTGGCAATCCACCATGGGTCGGCGCACTCATACTCGCGGGCGGACGGCGCGTCGGCCCGCTAACAAGGAGGACTTCCATGGCGATATGCGACTCTTGCGGCAACGATTACGATAAATCGTTTCAAATCACCCTCTCAGGCCAAACTTACACCTTCGACAGTTTTGAATGCGCCATTCATAAAATGGCTCCGCGCTGCGAGCATTGCCACGTTCCCATCATCGGGCACGGGCTGGAACAAAGCGGGCGCATGTTCTGCTGCGCGCATTGCGCCGGCCAGCAGAACGTGACTCAACTGCGTGACCGGGTGAATTAACTTATGTGGCTTGGTGCAGCGCCTCGAAGACGGGCATTCGGGGCCGCAGTTATCCACTGTCCGTGTGCATAACCCTAGGGATAACCCGAGGAAACATCGCGCAAACGCTTGTTCCATCAGCATCCGAGGTTCTTTGATCACAAAAATGTCACATTCACGCTGTACATGGGCGGCTGCCCCGTCATTCGGGGCAGAGCTAATCCACGCAACTTGAACGCATCGCAGGTGGCCGGCACTGTGGCGGCAAAGCTACACCTGCTATGGCTGGAGTTTTTCCCGGCTTAGTATATTGAGGTTAGCCGGGAAGAACCTTTTAAAGAGCAAGAAGCGGGAGCCGCCCAACAATGACGTTAGAAATCGCCGTGGTTCTTTTCATCGCGCTGGTGGCCATTGCGCTATTTGCCACCGAAAAGCTGCCGATGGATACCGTGGCGCTGCTGGTGCTGACTTCTTTGGCGATAACCGGTCTGATCAATACCAACCAGGCACTCAGCGGCTTTAGCAACCCCGCCACTATTACGGTGGCTTCCATGTTTGTTCTGGCGGCTGGTCTACAGAACAGCGGTGCGCTATCGGGTATCGGTAATCTACTTGGCCGGGCCAAGTCTCCTTTTCAATTTCTTCTCATTCTGTTTGGCGTTCTTGCGCTAATTGCGCCATTCGTCAATAACACGGCAGTTGTGGCTGTGTTCATGCCTATTGTCATTGCCGCCACGGCCGGTATTGGCATGTCGGCATCCAAGGCGCTGATTCCCTTATCTTATGTGTCACAGATGGCCGGGGTTTGCACCTTGGTCGGCACCTCGACCAACCTGCTAGTGAACGGCATGGCACGGGATCTCGGCCACCCGGGCTTCAGCATGTTCGAGTTCACGTCCCTGGGGGTGATCTGCATGGCTGCGGGTTGCCTCTATCTGCTGACGCTGGGGCGCTGGCTATTGCCGGACACGCGAGGCGCTGAGCTGGTCGATCACTACGAATTGGGCAAATACATTACAGAATTGCGCGTTATGCCAGACTCATCACTGATCGGCACTTCTGTAGGCGAGGCCAAACTCAGCGAGGAATACGGCGTCTATGTTCTGGAACTGCTGCGTGGCAGTGAAAAGGTCTGGTCGCCAAAGTCGCAGACACTGCAAGAAGGCGATGTTCTGCTGGCCCGTGGCGACTGGTCAAAACTGGATGAGCTGCGCAAAGAGGCCGGGTTGGAAGTGAACGCCGAGTTCAAGCTCAAGCAGCGCTCATTTGAAGAGGTCGAGATGGTGCTGGCGGAAGTCATGATTGCGCCGCGCTCGCGAGTCATTGGCAGTACGCTGGGTATGTTGGACCCAGGCTGGCATCACAACACCACCTCGCTGGGCATCCACCGGCGCGGTCAAATATTGCGTGATGAACTACGCAATGTGCGCCTACAAGTCGGTGATATTCTGCTGGTGCTGATTCCCGAATCTGAAATGCCTGCCCTGCGTGCCGACAGGAATGTCATTGTGCTGTCTGAGCGCCAGCCCCCAAAAAGCGGCGGATGGCGGGCACCCTTTGCGCTCATCACCATGGCGTTAGTGATAGGGATTTCTGCCATAGGCTGGGCGCCCATTGCCGTGACAGCCCTGGCCGGCGCGGTCGCAATGACTCTGGCGGGCTGTCTGGATGCCGAAGATATGTACGACGCTATCGACTGGCGCATCATCATCTTGATGGCGGGGCTGTTGCCGCTGGGCGTGGCCATGAGTGAAACGGGCGCGGCTCAATTCCTGGTGGAAAACACACTGGGCCTGGTGAGCGCCATGGGCCCCTTGGTGGTGCTGGCAGTCTTGTATCTAATGGCGCTGCTACTGACAGAGTTCATGAGCAACGCCGCTGCTGCCGTGCTGCTTACCCCCATAAGTGTTTCAACTGCCGAACTCATGGGTGTGGATGCCACGCCTTTTCTGATCGCGGTAACCTTTGCCGCCTCCACCAGCTTCGCCACTCCGGTGGGCTATCAGACCAATACCATGGTGTACGGCGCGGGCGGTTATCGTTTCAGTGATTTCGTAAAAGTCGGCCTGCCACTGAATCTGATCTTCTGGGTGCTGGGCGTTATCTTCATCCCGGTCTTCTGGCCATTCTAGTAAGCCGCGCTCTTTTGCACGGGCCAGGCTTGAGCCTGTATTAATTCCTTACGACTATGACGCTGTCACAAAAGATTCATTTGCGACACGTACCATGCGGGCACCCTGGATGAATCTTTTTACCGACCCACCCGACATGACCGATTCCGATCTACCGTATGCGTCACTTACCCCATCTCAACGTGTCGAAGCCGACATGCTAGACAGCTTTGACGAAGAGCTTGAGATGGAGCTGGACGATGACAGGCTGGATGAGCTGCTGCTGGAAGTCCCGCCGCAAGGCCCCGTTCAACAAGGCCGTCTGGACCGGCGTTTCTACTTCAAAGAACTGTTTCGCCTGCAGCGCGAGCTGGTCAAACTCCAAGACTGGGTGCAAGCACATAAGCTAAAAGTCGTTGTTTTGTTTGAAGGCCGCGATGCCGCAGGCAAGGGAGGCGCCATTAAGCGCATCACACAGCGGCTCAACCCCCGTATCTGCCGTGTAGCAGCGCTGCCCGCTCCTAGCGAACGAGAACGCACGCAATGGTATTTTCAGCGTTACGTTTCTCTCCTTCCCGCAGGCGGAGAAATGGTGCTGTTCGACCGCAGTTGGTACAACCGCGCGGGCGTCGAGCGCGTGATGGGCTTTTGTACGGAAGATGAGTACGAAGAATTCTTCCGCACTGTTCCCGAATTCGAGAAAATGCTGGTGCGCTCGGGCATCATCCTAGTGAAATACTGGTTCTCCATCACGGATGATGAACAACATATGCGCTTCCTGATGCGTATCCGCGACCCTCTCAAGCAATGGAAGCTCAGCCCCATGGATCTTGAGTCGCGTCGCCGTTGGGAAAGCTACACTCTGGCAAAGGAAATCATGCTGGAGCGCACCCATATTGAAGAAGCGCCCTGGTGGATTGTTGAAGGGGTGGACAAAAAGCGGGCTCGCCTGAACTGCATATCCCATTTGCTCAGCCAAGTTCCTTATGGTGATTTAGATCAGCCCAATATTGTGCTGCCCAAACGCGAATATCACCCGGACTACCTGCGCACCCCCGTTCCCGACGAGATGTACGTACCCGACGTGTATTGACCGCACGACAAGGCAAGGCTAGCTCACCGGCACAGGCCGGAACATCGGCGCTTATTCGCCCGATACGAATGAAAATGAGACAATGGCCTGGTAATCAACCATATGAAGGCGCTTCAGCGCCCGTCTTTCAAACCACAATGAGCACCTTACCCCCTTGCCCCGAATGTCAGGCTGACTACACCTACGAAGACCGCAATTTCTATGTTTGCCCCCAGTGCGCGCACGAATGGTCGCAGAGCGAATCTAGCGCGGGCGAGCCCACCGAAAAGGTTTACCGTGATTCCGCCGGAAATGTGCTTCAGGACGGCGATACTGTTACTGTGATTAAGGATTTGAAACTAAAAGGCTCAAGCGGCGTCGTCAAAATGGGTACCAAGGTCAAGAATATCCGCTTGGTGGATTCCGACCATGATATCGATTGCAAAATCGACGGCTTTGGCCCTATGAGCTTGAAAACGCAGTTTGTGAAAAAGATCTGATGCTGGCAGGCCATGCCAGCGCCATGACATCAAGTCGCAACGCCGGCCAACGAAAAACAACGCATTAAGGAACCTCTGGGTGTCAGACACGATGAGCCAGTCAAAGATCCAACACCAACTTCTGCTGCTCGCCAGCGTCGATCACCTCATTAGCCGGCCCGTCGGCAAGTTAGTTCCAGTTTCTACTCTTGAAGCCGAGTCAACCGCGTTCACAGCTCTGGACTGCTTTGATCAACCCCTGCGTCATTCGGGCTGTCTGTTGCTGGAAATCGACGGCCATTTCGAACTGCTACGCGATGATGGGCCGCGGCTTTCCCAGGCGGCCATAGGTGAGCCTCGGTTTATCAATGAATTTACCGACGGCCCCCTTAAACAGGCCTTGTCTGCGCTTTCGCCCTTACGAAAACTACTGCCCGTTGGTAGCGGCACCCGGCAGCAAATCCACCTTGCTTTCGTTGATGGCGAAGGAAAAACACACTGCCGCGCACGCCTGATGAGTTTTGCAAGCGAGTCAGGCCGCAAGCTCAGCTTGGTGGAACTGCAAAGTATCAGAGGCTATGGAAAATCACTGCAGCAACTGCGTGCTCACATAGAACGCATCGGCTGCACACCGGTTAGCTGCGCAGCCCTGTACAAGCAGCTGTTTCCCACCTTGGCATCGTACGACCCTAAACCGGATATCGCCATCACCGACAGCGAGACAGCCTTCGATGCCGCGAACAAAATTATTGCCAGTTGCCTGCCCATTATGCGGGCCAACGAAGCAGGAATTATTGCCGACCACGATACAGAGTTTTTGCATGATTACCGCATTCAGTTGCGCAAAATAAGATCGGTTCTCAGCTTGTTCAAAGGGGTCTACGACCAGAGCCAGACCGCCGACCTAAAAACCCGGTTTTCCGCTCTGGCCGCACCCACCGGCCGCTTGCGCGACCTAGACGTTTATCTGCTGGAACGCGACAGTTATCACGATTTCCTACCGGAAAGCCTGCACGGCGGGTTGGATGCCCTACTCGACTTAATCAGTGCAGAAAGAGCCGCCGAACAAGAAAAACTATCACGGCATCTACGCAGCGCCGCATACAAACGCGAGGTCAACCGCCTGTCCAAGCTGTTCAAACAGCGCAAAGACCTCGTCGGCGGCCCCAACGCCGGCCAATCGGCGCACGACTATGCCTGCGAACGCATCTGGCAGCATTACCGTAAGGTACACAAAGCGGCTCTGCTGATTGGCCCAGACACCCCAGACGAACAAGTTCATGACTTGCGCATCCGCTGCAAAAAGCTGCGCTATCTTATTGAGTTCTTCAGCCCGGTTTTCTCCAAACCCGCCTTGAACAAACTGCTGAAGCCCTTGAAGCGATTACAAGATAACCTTGGCCTTTTCAACGATTACTCCGTTCAGCAAGAAAGCTTGCACGCGTTTCTGCAAAAAACGGGCGGCAAAGACGGGCCCGACCTGGCTATTGCTCAAAGTGTAGGCGCCCTGATCGCAGTATTGCATGGCCGCCAACTCGAAGAACGCACTAAGGCGCTGGCCAGCTTGGCGCGTTTCAACAGGCCGGACGTACAACAAACATTCAGCGATCTCTTTCAACCCCGCAAGGACAACACATGAAGATCATTGCCTGCTACTCGAACAAGGGCGGTGTTGGCAAGACAGCGGTGGCTGTCAATCTGGCTTATACGCTGGCTGCCGAAGGTTCGCGTGTCTTGTTGTGCGATCTCGATCCTCAGGGCGCGTCTAGCTTTTATTTCCGTGTGAAGCCATCTAAGAAGCTGACAGACACGGCATTTTTCAAGGATGTCAAAAAGTTCACAGATGCCATTCGCGGCAGCGATTATGACAACCTCGACATCTTGCCCGCCAACATGGATTTTCGCGAATTCGATATCTTCCTGTCGCGCATGCGCAATAGTCGCTCACGCCTGAAAAAGGCTCTTAAAGCGGTCGAGAAAGAATACGACTACATCCTCCTGGATTGCCCGCCCAGTATTTCCATCTTGTCAGAAAACGTCTTCCGCTGCTCTGACTTGGTTCTCGTTCCGGTCATTCCCACCACTTTGTCGCAGCGGACCTTTGAACAACTGCTGGATTTTTTCAAGGCGAACAAGCTCGACACGAAAAAACTGCGAGGCTTTTTCTCCATGGCTCAAACCGTTAAGAAGCTGCATGGCGAAACCATGGCCGAAATGACATCCACCCACAAAAAGCGCTTCTTAAAAACCATCATCCCGTTTTCATCGGATGTGGAACGCATGGGCGTACAGCGCGCCCCGGTGGTCGCCACCGCCCCCAATTGCAGCGCAAGCAAAGCTTACCGCACCCTTGCCACGGAAGTGAAATAAAAACGGGGTCTGTCCCGGTTTTTTTAAAAAACCGGGACAGACCCCATTAAAAAAGGCGTCAGATTTTTGCTGACGCCTTTTTTATTACTGCCCTTCCAGGAAACTCTTGAGCTTGTCAGCTCGGCTGGGATGGCGCAGTTTGCGCAGTGCCTTGGCTTCTATCTGGCGAATGCGTTCGCGAGTGACGTCGAATTGCTTACCGACTTCCTCCAGGGTTTGGTCGGTGCTCATTTCGATACCGAAGCGCATACGCAGCACCTTGGCTTCACGCGGGGTGAGCGAATCAAGGACTTCCTTGACCACATCGCGCATGGAACCGTGCAAGGCCGATTCGGCTGGCGACAATGTGCCAACGTCTTCGATGAAATCGCCCAGGTGGGAATCATCATCGTCGCCAATGGGGGTTTCCATGGAAATGGGTTCCTTGGCGATCTTGAGGATTTTCCGTACCTTTTCTTCAGGCATATCCATCTTCTGCGCCAGGGTTGCGGGATCCGGTTCAGCGCCGGTCTCTTGCAAGATCTGACGGTTGATGCGGTTCATTTTATTGATCGTTTCGATCATGTGAACCGGAATCCGGATGGTGCGTGCCTGGTCGGCGATAGAACGCGTAATGGCCTGACGGATCCACCATGTGGCATAGGTCGAGAACTTATAACCACGACGGTACTCGAACTTATCCACGGCCTTCATGAGGCCGATATTGCCTTCTTGGATGAGATCCAGGAACTGCAAGCCACGGTTGGTGTACTTCTTCGCAATGGAGATCACCAAACGCAGGTTGGCTTCGGTCATCTCGCGCTTGGCCTTGCGAGCCTTGGCTTCGCCCGTTGCCATGCGCTTATTAACTTCCTTGAGGTCTTTAAGCGGCAACACGACAGCACGCTGCAGTTCGATCAGTTTTTTCTGGATTTCCTGAACGTCAGGAACGTAGCGTTCCAGGGTCTCGGAATACGGATGACCCGCCTCGACTTCTTTAATGACCCACTCGAGATTGGTTTCGTTGCCAGGGAAGTTCTTGATGAAATAGGAACGCGGCATGCCGGCGCGTGTGACACACGTTTGCATGATGGCGCGTTCGTGAGTGCGCACTTCGGCAACCTGCACACGCATGGCGTCAGCCAGGCGTTCCACCATCTTGGCGGTAAAGCGCACACCCATCAATTCGTTCAGAATGGCTTCCTGAGCTTCTTGATAGGCAGGCGACGCATATCCTTCTTCTTCGAAGGCGGTGCGCATCTTATCGAACCATTCCTGGACGATGTCGAACTTCTTCATGGCCTTTTTGCGCAGATACTCGACCTGCTTGCTGCTCATGCCACCGGCTGGGCCGTCGTCATCGTCGTCGCTGGTGACGCCAGCGCCTGCATAATCTTCGCCATCCTCATCGACCAGACCATCGACGAACTCGTCGATCTTCATGGTCTCTTCGCGCACACGATTAGCGTGGTCGAGAATTTCTGCCACTGTGGTCGGGCACGCGGCAATTGCCATCACCATGTGCTTGAGACCGTCTTCAATACGCTTGGCGATTTCAATTTCACCTTCGCGAGTCAGCAACTCGACCGTCCCCATTTCACGCATGTACATGCGAACAGGGTCTGTCGTGCGGCCGAAGTCGGAATCAACGGTGGTCAGCGCGGCTTCTGCTTCGTCTTCAACGTCGTCATCGCTGGCGGCCACGGGCGTGGAATCGCTCATCAGCAGGGTGTCGGCGTCAGGAGCTTGGTCGTAGACCGAAATTCCCATATCGCTGAAGGTGCTGATGATGCCGTCAATGGCTTCCGCATCGACAAGATCGTCCGGCAGGTGATCGTTAATTTCACCGTAAGTCAGGTAGCCGCGGTCTTTACCCAGCTTGATCAGAACCTTAAGCCGGTTGCGGCGTGCTTCCTGTTCTTCGGGCGTGAGCTGGCTACGCGCAGGCGCGTCTTTCTCACCCTTGCCACGCTTGCTGCCACGCTTGGGCAACGGCTTGAGTTCTGGAATTTCCTCGCCATCGGTATCGTCGACGAAGTCGTCGGCCTGATTGGCATTCTTGGCTGGACGACCTGGGCGACGCCCGGTGGACTTAGTCGCACGAACGGTAGTCGCCTTCTTTGCTGCGGTTTTCTTGGCGGCGGTTTTCTTTGCAGCCGTCTTTTTAGCGGCAGTTTTCTTTGCAGCCGTTTTCTTGGCTGCCGTCTTTTTGGCCGCCGTTTTCTTCGCTGCAGTCTTTTTCGCGGCGGTTTTCTTTGCGGCAGTCTTGGCCGCGCCGCCCTCGACGTCTTCCCCGACCTTCACTGCGAGCGAATCGCCATCGCGGGTCGCCGCCACAGTCTTGGTTTTGTTTGTGGCATCATCGGCCACATCAGGGGAAACACGGGTAACTTTTGTCATAGTCGCATTCCGTAGACGCAAAAACACTGGAAGAGCACGAGGCCACAACTCGCTGCTTCGGATGGGAAGGAAGAGTACACAACGCATATATATGCGATTGCGTTGCAGAAACGTTCAATTTTACAACACTTTACCCGCGCCGCCAGTTTCTAGAAGAACGCGACGGCGGTTGAGCTCCTGATAGCGTTGTTGTTGAGCTGCTTCCTTCAATCCAGCCAACACCAGCGCCGTTTGTTCCGCTTTGATCATGTCAAGTTCGATGCGTCTCAGGGCGTCATTCCATTCAGCCTGTGGATCAGGCAAATCTTCTTCGGCCAGCACTTGTGGCCCGAGCCCGGACAGCACCTGCTCCAGATCAGAGCCCGGTTCTGCCGCTTGCAACAGCGCTCCTGCGTGGCGAGCGCCGCTGGCAACGACGAGCGCGATCAATTCGCGCACTAACTTCAGATGGGGGCCATGCCCCAAAATTTCAAGCTGTTGGTCACCTAACCCTTCAACGAGTTGCGGATGGGCCACCAAAAGGCGCAGCAATTGCTTTGCCATCGGGGTCACACTATGGCGGGTTCCGGCAGGCTGCTGCCGCGCCCCTCGCCTGCTTGTCGTAGGTGCGCCAAGTTCCGGCGCACCCATATCTGCATAACCTTCATCAGCAGGAATATCTGCCCAGGGTGGTGAGCCAGCGTCGTCCCAGACCACGTCTGGTTGACTCGCCCCACCCCTTGCGGCTTGCTGTTCCGCTGTGGCGGGCACAAAACGATGGCTGCTTCTCTGTGTCTGACCGCGCGCCGGTTCCACCGACCTGCCGGTAACACGCGCACGCTCCAACAACCCACTGAGTTCTTCAGGTGTCAGCAACACCAGTTGAGCAAACTCCCGCTCCACCTGCAAACGATAGGCGTTTTGCGGCATGCTGGCCAGCAAAGGCAGCGCTTCGTGCACACAGGCAGCGCGGCCTTCGGCTTCATCCAGCCTATGCCGCCGCCCGAGTTCGTCCAGCATAAAACGCGATAGCGATACAGCTTCATCCAGGGACGCCCTGAAGGCCTGCTCACCAAACGCCTTGATGTAGGAATCTGGGTCATGCTCGGCGGGCAAAAACAGAAAACGCACGGACACATCGTCGCGCATCTGGGGCAAGCACGCCTGCAGCGCCCGCCAAGCGGCGCGTGCACCGGCTTGGTCGCCATCGTAACTGAACACCACTTTATTGCTGGCGCGCAGTAACTTCTGCACATGTTCCGGCGTCGTCGCCGTACCCAAAGTTGCCACGGCATTATCCAGGCCATGTTGAGCCAGGCCCACGACATCCATATAGCCTTCGACCACCAGCACACAACCTTCACGCCGCACGCCGGCTCGCGATTCCCACAAGCCGTAAAGCTCGCGCCCTTTGGAAAACAGCGGAGTTTCAGGCGAGTTCAGGTACTTGGGTTCGCCTTTGCCAATAATCCGGCCGCCAAACCCTATGAGCTTGCCCCGCCCATTGCGGATAGGGAACATAATACGTTCCCGAAAGCGATCGTAGCGCCGCCCGTCTTCGGCTTCAATAACCAGACCGCATTCCACCAGCAGCGGGTCTTCGTAGTCAGGAAACACTGCGGTCAAGCCGCGCCGGTCTTCACCCGACCATCCCAACCCGAATCGTGCTGCGACTTCCCCACTTAAGCCTCGCCCTTTCAGGTACTCAATCGCTCTGGAAGAACGCTTTAAGCTGTTTAAATAGTGCTGACGAGCACTTTCCAACACCTGTTCGTGGCGCGAGACTTCCTGTTTTCGCTGTCGATCAAGCTGGCGCTGCCTTGGCGACCGTTCCACTTCAGGTACGGTCATACCGACACCGGCGGCAAGCGTGCGTACCGCTTCGGGGAAACTAGCCCCGGTATGCTCGATTAAAAAGGAAATGGCGGTTCCGTGCGCACCGCAGCCAAAACAGTGATAGAACTGTTTTGTCGGGCTAACCGTGAACGATGGGGATTTTTCTTTATGGAAGGGGCAGAGGCCAAGCAGATTGGCCCCACCCTTGCGCAACTGCACATATCGCCCTACGACATCGACAACGTCTACTCGGGCGAGCAGATCCTGTATGAAGGATTCTGGTATCAATCAATACAGACGCGGAGGCAGCTGCTGGCTGCGGATGCGCTTGTAGTGACGCTTCACTGCGGCGGCGTGCTTACGCTTGCGCTCTGCAGTGGGTTTTTCGTAGTACTCGCGCGAACGCAACTCGGTCAGAAGACCGTTTTTTTCGATAGTGCGCTTGAAGCGACGCAGTGCGGCTTCAAACGGCTCGTTTTCCTTCAGACGAACGATAGGCATGTATTCCCGGGCCTTAAGCTATAGATAAAAAACTTATCTAGTAATGAGTTGATGAGATAACTATAAATTCTAGCGCGAATTTGCATAGAACGTCAATGCTTACCTGACAGGCAGGCATCAACGCTTACCTTTGCGCATCCAGGCTTCGAGCTGATGTGGACGAATGCTGTCGTAATCCTCGAAGGGCTGATGAATCCAAGGGTTGGTCGGCAAGTGCTCAACGTGATAGTCAGGTGTGACCTTTGAGTGGCCTTTCCACCACAACACAGCCGTGCGTATTTCCTCGATATCGGGGAACTGGTTCAGCAGGTGATCGCGCACCCGGCCGAAAGTCATGCCAGTATCGACCATGTCGTCGACCAACAGGACTTTTCCATCCAGCGTACCACGTGTGATGGTGATGTACTGCGCGATATCCATTTTGCCTTGCACAGTGCCCGCTGCTTCGCGGTAACTGCTGGTGGCGAGAATGCCCAGCGGAACGTCGTAAATGCGGGAAAGCACATCCCCCACCCTTACGCCGCCACGAGCCAGACATAGGATTTTGTCAAATTTCCAGCCGGACTCATGAACGATGAGCGCCAGGCGCTCGATCAGTTCGTTGTACTGGGCCCACGAAACCCAGTGATCGCGATCGGTATTTGCAGGTAGCACCATGGCGCGTTCCCCTTCTATCAAGCCTTGAAGGACTGGTTAAGCATAATGGTTTCCATACGGTCTGGACCAGTGGAAATCATGTCAATGGCGACATCGCAGACCTCCGCAATGCGCTCCAGATAGCGGCGCGCATTCACAGGCAGCTTATCGTATTCCGTTATGCCTGCTGTGGTTTCCGTCCAACCGGGCAGTTCTTCAAACACCGGCTCGGCCTCCATGACAGCGTCGGCCCCATATGGCAGGACATCCAGGAATTCGCCGCGATAGCGATAGCCTACGCCAATCTGAAGCGTTTCCAGGCCATCCAGAACATCGAGCTTGGTAACACACAGGCCATTAATGCCATTCACCATGACAGAACGCTTCATGGCAGCGCCGTCGAACCAGCCGCAGCGGCGCGGACGACCGGTAACAGAACCGAACTCCTTGCCAACCGTAGCCAGCCGCAGGCCAATATCGCAATCCAGCTCTGTTGGGAACGGACCGGAACCCACGCGAGTGGTGTATGCCTTGGCAATACCCAACACGTAATCGAGCATCTGCGGCCCCACGCCCGCACCAGCCGACGCAGCGCCAGCCACGCAGTTGCTGCTAGTCACAAAAGGATAGGTACCGTGATCGATATCCAGCAAGGCGCCTTGCGCACCCTCGAATAACAGGCGCCCACCCGCCTTGCTGGCGCGGTGCAGCTCATGCGAGACATCGGCCACCATGGGCTGCAACTCAGGGGCGATAGCCATAGCCTGATCGCGGACTTCGTCAAATGAAACTGCTGTAGCACCCAAGTATTTCGTTAGCACGAAATTATGGAAATCCAGCACTTCCTCAAGCTTGGCGTCAAAGGCAGCGGGATCGTAGAGATCTTGGATTCGCAGCGCCCGGCGACCAATTTTGTCTTCGTAGGTTGGGCCAATACCCCTGCCCGTCGTACCGATTTTGCCATCGCCTTTGCGAGCTTCGCGCGCCTGATCAAGCGCTACGTGGTAAGGCAGAATCAGCGGACAAGCGCTGGCAATGCGTAAGCGTGAGCGCACATCAAGACCGGCTTTTTCGAGTTCACCGATTTCCTGCAGAAGCGCTTCCGGGGACAGCACCACGCCATTGCCGATATAGCAGGTGACATGATCGTGCATGATGCCCGAGGGAATCAGACGCAGAATTGTCTTGTTGCCGTTTATCCAGAGAGTGTGGCCTGCATTGTGGCCACCCTGGAAGCGCACGACGCCCTGGGCGGATTCCGCCAGCCAGTCAACAATCTTGCCCTTGCCTTCGTCACCCCACTGGGTGCCGATCACCACGATATTCTTGCTCATTTCATCTATTAAATTAAGATGTGCCGCCCTGTCATGCGACAGACACGGCAAAGTGAAAACCCACGCGAAAGAACAGCGCCAGACTGCGCGCTACTGAATCGCCCTCACCTTCCATTCATTGCCCTCCTGCACCAGTTCGCGATCAAACACGAACTCGTCCAGGCTTTGCTGTTGCCCGGGCATGATCTGTACAACGATGTTGCCTGCACTGCGCAACTCGCGCAGCGCTGCCGCCAATGCCGGTTCATTTCCCCAGGGGGCACGTACCGCTTTGGCTGGCATGGCGGGTGCTAGGCCGCCAGAAAGCGCACGAAGATCCAGGCTGAAGCCGGTAGCGGGTCGCGCGCGCCCAAAAGCCTTGCCGACGCCGTCGTAACGGCCACCGCGCACCAGCGCATCGCGCCAGCCGTCAGCATAGACCGCAAACACAACGCCGGAGTGATAACCGTAGCCAGAACGCACATCGGCGAAATCGAAGCTTATATCGTAATTGGCTAAAAAGCCCGCCAAACGCTCAAGGTCGTCGAGCGCACGCCCGACTGCAGGCAGCTTTGGCAATAACTCGCGTGCCCGCTGCAGGACTTCAGGCCCACCATAGAGATCGGCCAGATCAACTAACGCTTGCAGGCTGCCTGGACGCAGACCTTCAAGGGTGGCGCCCAGCGCTTGCAAACCGGGGACGTCTTTTGCTGCCAACAAATCGGCAATGTCATCGGCCTTATCAACCAGCGCAGGGTCTGCAGTGACAATGGCGTTCATGACACCCGGGTGGTTAAGATCAAGGCGCGGCCTAGCCACTCCAGCCGACCGGACGCTTTCAAGCGCCAGTTCGATCACCTGGATATCGGCCTCGACCCCAGCGTGACCGAAGATTTCGGCGCCAATCTGCAGTAGCTCACGATCAGAGAACAAGCCCATGGGTTTGGTATGCAGTACCGAACCGCAATAGCACAGACGGGTGACACCTTCACGGTTCAGCAAGTGGGCATCAATACGCGCCACCTGTGGTGTCATATCGGCTCGCACTCCCAAGGTGCGGCCGGAGAGCTGATCGACCAGCTTATTAGTGCGCAGCGACAGGCCATAGCCATGACCAGTCAGCAGGGAGTCCAGGTATTCCACCAGCGGCGGCATTACCAGCTCGAAGCCGTAAACCCGGTAGAGATCCAATAACTTGCGCCGCAGCTCTTCTATGCGCCGGGCTTCTGCGGGGAGGATGTCTGCCAGGCTTTCCGGCAGCAGCCATTTGGTCATCATGAGTCCTGTTGGTGATTGGACAAGTGTTTGCCAAACAAAAAGCGACCTGGGGCGTAAGCCCGCAAGTCGCTCGCGGATAAGAGTAATCGAAACTTACACGTTATTGTAAACCATGGTGCGTTTCATGCAAAAGCCTTCCCTTCTACTGAACAGCGGGTGCAGCGCTACGGCTTTGCTGTGATGCGTTTTCACCCTCGGCCGCTCCCCAGAACTTGAAGAAATCGGACTTTGGGCTGATGACCAAGGTATCACCCTGACCACCGAATGATTTACCGTAAGCTTCCAGACTCCGGTAGAAGTCATAGAATTGCGGATTCTTGCCATACGCACCGGCGTAAATCCCAGCCGCTTCTCCGTCGCCCTCACCCATGATGGCTTGCGCCTGAGCATAGGCGGTGGCTAACATTTCCTGGCGCTGCCGGTCTGCTTGAGCACGGATGCGCTCACCATCTGCAGCACCCGAAGCGCGCAAGCGGTTGGCTTCCTGTTTACGCTCGGCTTCCATACGACGATAGACGGATTCGGAAATCTCCGGAGCGAATTCAATGCGACGCAGGCGCACGTCGACAACATCCACCCCCAACGGCTTCGCCCGTGCCTGCACATTGCTCAGAATTTCGCGCATGATGGCGTCTCGCTCGGTAGACACCACCGCCTGTACCGTACGCACGTTGACGGAAGCGTTCAGCGCATCGCGGATCTGTGCCTGAAGACGCTCGACCGCCGCACGCTCATTGACACCGAAAGTCACATAAAACAAGCGGGGATCGTCAATGCGCCACTTCACGAAAGAATCGATCAGCAGGTTCTTCTTTTCAGACGTCTGAATACGCTCTGGGTCGTTCGTTTCGATGGTCTGCAGCCGCTTATCCAGCCGGGTAACCGTCTGGAAGGGAGGCGGCAGTTTGAAATAAAGGCCGGGTTCGACAATTGTCTTGCGGACCTCACCCAGGGCAAAAAGCAGCACAGCATCGCGCTCACGCACGACAAACATACAAGATGACAGCACGGTAAGCGCTATGACAAGGCCCACCAGTGCAGGAAATAAACGTTGCATCATGTTCCTCCTAGCGGGAATACGGGCTTACCAGCGCGCTACGCGCCGCAGCATTATTGTTCGTGGGAACGCTGCTGGATGGCGTGGTTGCGGGACGCGACGAGGTGGTTGACGCTGCTGCAGCGCCCGTGGTTGCCTCGACCGAACTGCTGCCCGATGGAGCACGGTAGTCGCGAGCGGTTTCGCTCATGATTTTATCCAGCGGCAAGTACAGCATATTGTTGCTGGAATCGGCATCGACCATGACCTTAGCGCTGGACTCAAGGATCTGTTCCATCGTAGCCAGATACATGCGCTGACGCGTGACATCCGGCGCCTTGGCGAACTCCGCTTCAATGCTGGTGAAGCGTGCGGTATCACCCTGGGCGTCCCCGATGACCTTGGCCTTGTAACCCTCGGCATCTTGCAGCATACGTGCGACCTGACCTTCCGCCTGGGGCAGAACCTGGTTCGCGTAAGCATTGCCTTCGTTGATCTGACGTTCGCGATCCTGCCCAGCCTTAACGGCGTCATCGAACGCCGCCTGCACCTGCTCGGGCGGCTGGACGTTCTGGATAGCGACCGTGCTGATCTGGATACCCGTCTGGTAACGATCAAGTATCGATTGAGCCAGCGATTGCACTTCGGTGGCTACTTCTGTACGGCCTTCGTAAAGAACGAAGTCCATGGTTTTCCTGCCGACGATTTCACGCATCGCCGTTTCTGCTGCCTGACGCACGGACTCGTCTGGCATTGCAGTGCGGAAGAGATAATCGGGCGCACCGTCCGGATTCAAGCGGTACTGCACCACATACTGAACGTCGACGATGTTTTCATCGGTGGTCAGCATGAGGGATTCCGGCAACACCTTATTACGCGCCGTTCCACGAAAGCCGACTTCAAACGTACGCAATTGCGCGATGTTCACCATTTGGTGATCTTCAATCGGATACGGTATGCGCCATTGCAAGCCGGGTGGCAACGTCTTTTTGTACTCGCCAAAGCGCGTCACCACGGCTACTTGGCCTTCCTGCACGATCATAAAGCCGCTTAAGCCCCAGATCACCACGCCCGCCAAGGCAAGCCCGGCCAATAGCTTAGGCGACGCCGAAGGCAAGGAAGGCACGCCTCCACCGGAGCCCCCGGGACGCGGCCCACGCGGGCCGCCTCCGCCACGCTTGTTGCCAAACAGCGAACCTAGGCGGTTATTGAAATCTTTCCAAACCTCGTCGAGATCGGGCGGCCCATCATTCTGAGGCCTACGCGAAGAGTCATCTTGATTACGGCCGCCATCATTACGGCCGCCTCGCCCCCAGCCTGGATCATTCAGGTTGAATATTTTCGATATTGAACGCATTGTTTCCCGCGATTTGAGCTGATTCGGCGACCGCAGCTCGCAGCCCGTCCAAACCAGTGCGCTGTAAAGCACTTACAAAAACTCGTGCAATCGTACCATGTTCATCGCGCTCGACCCGAGGTTCGTAACCCGCCGCATCTATTTTGTTATAGACAAGAATGCGTGGAATCTCGTGAGCACCGATATCTTCAAGAACCTTATCGACCTCCATTACCTGCTCATCTCGCTGCGGGCTGGCCGCATCAACGACGTGCAACAGCAGATCGGCATGGACGGTTTCTTCCAGTGTGGCCCGGAAGGCTGCTATCAGGGTTGGCGGAAGATCACGAATAAACCCTACGGTGTCGGACACCACGATCTGACCCGCGCCTTCTATCCAGATGCGGCGTGTCGTTGTGTCCAACGTGGCAAACAGCTGATCAGCCGCATAAGCCCCCGCCCGGGTGAGCGCATTGAACAAGGTGGATTTTCCGGCGTTGGTGTAGCCGACAAGCGAAACTGAAAACGTCGCTCCTCGTGCCCGCGAACGGCGCTGCGTGGAGCGCTGGCGCTGCACCTTAGCCAAGCGTTCACGCAAAACCTTGACCTTTGCGCCGATCATACGGCGGTCCATTTCAAGTTGCGATTCACCGGGGCCGCGCATGCCTATCCCCCCCTGCTGGCGCTCCAAGTGAGTCCAGAGGCGGGTAAGACGGGTGGATAAATGCTGCAACTGAGCCAATTCCACCTGCAGCTTTCCCTCATGGCTTTTGGCGCGCAGGGCAAAAATATCCAGAATGAGCGCGACGCGATCCACCACACGGCGGTTCAGCACTCTTTCGAGGTTGCGCTGCTGAGCGGGCGATAAAGCCTGGTCGAACAGCACCACATCTGGGTCGGTAGCTGCCACCAGCTGACCCGCTTCTTCAAGCTTGCCGGAACCGATGAAATGAGCGGCATCGGGCTTGCCGCGCTTGACCCGCAAAGTCTCGACGATTTCCGCACCGGCGCCTTCGGCCAGCATGTGGAATTCTTCGGAATGGGCTTCGTAGTCGGGCTCGCCCATATCGACCGTGATAATCAGGGCCTTCATGAGCGGAACGAAGCGCCGCCCATTGCGAAAGAACCCGCAACAGGCTGCGCTGTATGAATGATGGCTGTCAACGTACGCTTATTCAGTCGCAGCATCTACTTGAAAATTGACAGGGCGCGACGGCACGACTGTCGAAATGGCGTGTTTGTATACCATTTGCGTAACGGTGTTGCGTAGGAGCACGACGTACTGGTCAAAAGATTCAACCTGACCTTGCAACTTAATGCCATTGACGAGGTAAATCGAAACGGGCACGTGGTCCTTACGTAAAGCATTGAGAAACGGATCTTGTAATGTTTGCCCTTTATTGCTCATTGGCGAGGCTCCGGTTATGTTGTTATAAGAGAAAGGCGTAAACGCTTACTTTACAGGGTTTTCCCCAATATTGCACGCTGCGGCCCACTGCGCACTATTAATTTTAGTGTGTTTACTGCGTGATTTCGGACAAGGTATTACAAAGCCGCTCGCAATCTTCCCGCGTCCCCACAGTAATACGCAAGAACTGGTCAATACGCGGCGCCTGAAAGTGCCTGACCAAAACACCTTGCTTACGCAGTTCGGCTGCCAGCTTGGCCGCATCATGCCCAGGGTGGCTCGCAAAGACAAAATTGGCCTTTGACGGAAGAACCTTGAAACCAATAGTTTCAAGTTCTTTGCTCAGGTATTCTCGTGCCTGCACAACTTTTTGCGTTTGAGCTGCGAAATAATCGCGATCTTCCATGGACGCTACGGCCGCAGCAATTGCTAGCTTGTCCAGGGGGTAGGAATTAAAGCTGTCCTTCACCCGTAGCAGGCCCTCGACAATTTCGCGTGAGGCCACGCCGTACCCGACCCTCATTCCGGCCAGCGCCCTGGATTTGGAAAACGTATGAATGACAACAATATTGGGGCAGCGGTCTATCAACGAGATCGCAGTTTTCGCACCGAAATCCACGTAGGCCTCATCGACAACCACTGCAACATCGGGGTTGCCCCTGGCGATGCGTTCTATCTGCTCAAGTTCCAGCGCCATGCCCGTGGGGGCGTTGGGGTTGGCGAAAATAATGCCCGCCGGTTGTTCTGACAAATTTAGGTAATCGTCGGGGCAGATAGAAAAATCATCGGCCAGCGGAACCAGCTTAGCCGGTATGTCGAACAGCTTGCAATAGGTTTTGTAGAAGCTGTAAGTAATGTCCGGCATCAGCAAGGGGCGGTCACCATGGCGGAACAAGGCATTGAAGACATGAGCCAGCACTTCATCCGAGCCATTTCCAGGCATGACCTGTTCCGGCGCCACCCCGTAGTATTCGGCAACCGCCTTGCGCAGCGCAGTAGATTCGTTATCAGGGTACAACCGCAGCTCGTCACCGGCACCATTGCGAATGGCCTCCAACGCTCGCGGCGATGGACCATAAGGATGTTCGTTGGTGTTGAGCTTGAGCAAACGCTCGATTTTCGGCTGTTCGCCCGGCGTGTAGGGGGTCAGGCCGGCAACGTGTTGACTCCAGTAGCGACTCACGATTTTCCTTGCACGTAAGGGTTGTGCGACGATTTGAATTCAATGCGCAGGGGCGTGCCCTCCAACTGGAAGGCAGTACGGAAACGGGATTCCAGATAGCGCCGATAAGATTCTGGCACCGCGTCCAGCCCGCTGCCGTGCACGACGATAAGCGGCGGGTTCTGCCCGCCTTGGTGGGCATAGCGCATCTTGGGGCGGAAAATGCCCTTGCGAGGCGGTGGCTGCTGTTCGACGGCGGCATGCAGGGTACGTGTCAGGCGCGGCGTGGACAGTTTCCGATACGCTGCGGCATGCGCGTCATCGACAGATTTCATGACTGCCTTCAGGCCCTGCCCTTTAAGCGCCGAAATAGTATGTACGCGGGCGAACGAGAGAAAACGCAGTTTGCGATCGAATTCGCGCCGTATCCACTCGCGTTTATCGGCATCGAGGCCATCCCACTTATTGATGGCGACGACTAGCGCTCGGCCCGTTTCCAGGATGAAGCCTGCAATATGGGCATCTTGGTCGGAAATTTCCGACTGTGCATCCACCAATAACAACACGACATTGCACGCCTCAATGGCCTGCAATGTCTTGATGACAGAGAATTTCTCGATGGTTTCAAACACTTTCCCACGGCGGCGTAGCCCAGCCGTGTCGATCAGGGTATAGGCCTTGCCGCCACGTTCGAACTCAATTTCAATCGCATCGCGGGTTGTGCCCGGCATGTCGAAGGCAATGACACGCTCTTCACCGAGCAACGCATTGATCAGCGTCGACTTGCCCACATTGGGCCTCCCGACAATGGCCAGTTTGATACGGTGCTGCACCTGGGGCGCTTGTTCGTCGGTAAGGTCGTCCTGGGCGGCGGCCGCTTCCACGTCGCCGCCTTCGACAGGTTCTGTATCATCCCACTGTTCGACAGCGACTTCCTGCGTGTCGTCGTCAGGATATTCATCCATGAACGACAGCGCTTCTTCGATGAGCTCGACCACGCCATCGCCGTGCGAGGCCGATATGGCGCGCGGCTCACCCAAGCCCAGCTCATGGAATTCCGCCAGCGGCGCTGTGTGCCGCATGCCTTCAGCCTTGTTCACTGCCAGGAAAACTCTCTGGCCCGATTTACGCAGTAATTGCGCAATTTCGTGATCGTGCGCGTTCACACCTGCGCGGGCGTCCACCAGAAAGATCACGACATCCGCTTCGGCAATGGCCTGATGCGTCTGACGCGCCATTTCACGCAGAATGCCGTCCTTTGCGACCGGCTCAAAGCCACCGGTATCAACGGCGATAAAAGGATGTTTGCCCACCCTGCCCTCGCCATAGTGGCGGTCCCGAGTCAGGCCCGAGAAGTCGGCAACCAATGCCGCACGCGAGCGCGTAATACGGTTGAACAGGGTGGATTTGCCAACGTTAGCGCGCCCTACGAGCGCGACAACAGGCTTGAAACTGGATTTGCTCAATTCACACCAACCAAAACTAGGTTGCCATTACCCGTCTGGACCAACACACCGGCCGGTGTGCCAACCAACGGAGAAAGTACGGTGCCGCCGCCGACGTTCAGACGCCCCAACAAGTCGCCATTACTACGCGACAAAAAGTGCACATAGCCTTCCAGGTCGGCCACCGCTACGGCAGCAGGCGTCACGGCTGGAGTTGCCAGCTTGCGGTTGCGCAATGCATCTTGAACCCAGACTTTGGAACCGTCTGCGAAATCAATGGAATGCACATCATCGCGCTGATCAACAACGTAGCCGTAGCGGCCGTCGTTCGTCATGCCGGAATGACTGGAAAAGGGAATATCCCATGCCGGGCGCCCGCCTTGGCTGAGGTCAAAGCAGCTGATACGCCCCTGGTAGGTGACGCCGCACAGCAGCGAACCCGCCATTTGCGGAGCCCCGACCACATCGCTAATGCGTTCGAGATCGGTCGCGCCGCGAGAAACCGATACGGGCGCCTCCCATTGCACCGCCCCGCTGTCGGCATCAATGATGATAAGCCGACCGTTGGGCAGCCCGGAAATAATAACGCCATCAATGGCCCGCATCTGCATGCTTGTCTTGAGCGCCAGCGCCGGACCGGGGCGTTGAACATCCCAGCGGTATTCGCCTGTTTCAGCATCAAATGCCTGGATGCGGTAATCAGTGCTCCGCACGACCACCACGCCATTGCCCACCACCGGCGGCACGAATACGGCGCTGCTGGCGCGAGACCGCCATTTTTCCTTACCGCTGTCATCGTAAGCAATGACATGACCATCGTGAGCCACAACCGCCGTTGTACGGCCATCCGAACCTGGGCCTGCGGTCAGGGTGATACCCGGGCTGGTTCGCCACAGCACTCTACCGGAGACCAGATCGACCTTGGCCAGAGCATTCGGTGTGGCGGCATACACCGCCTCGCCCTGCACGGCGGGCGCAAAACCATAACCGCTGCCACTGCCTATGGCTGCTGACCAGCGCACATTGGCGCCGACCCGGGCTTCATATTGTGTGAGTTCGGCCGGCTCATAGCGTGGATCACTGCTCGAGAACATGGAGCAACCGCCCAACGCGAGCAGCCCCAGGGCCAAAATGGTATTGCGAAGGGCACGGCGAGATACGACTGGCTGCATGGATGTCAGGCTCCGGCGATGGCATCGATCTTGAGTTGGACAATTTGGGCGATCGGATCAGCGCCGAACGCATTCAAAGCGCGCTGCCATTCGGCGCGCGCCTCTTCGATCTTACCCTGAGCCAGCAGCACATCGCCACGGCGATCAGCGTAAAGACCTTCAAAACCTGCTGGTGTTTCAGCCAGTTGTGCAAGCGCCTGATCGTACTGCTGCTGCTCAAGCAGCAAGCCTGCCAGACGCAGCTTGGCCAGCGCAGCCAACGCGGGCTCTTTGCCGCGCTGCGCCAGCCATTGCAATTGCTCACGCGCGGCATCGAGCTGCCC
The DNA here is from genome assembly GCF_047501535.1 of Achromobacter sp. F4_2707. Taxonomy (NCBI): domain Bacteria; kingdom Pseudomonadati; phylum Pseudomonadota; class Betaproteobacteria; order Burkholderiales; family Alcaligenaceae; genus Achromobacter; species Achromobacter sp. F4_2707. The sequence continues at coordinate 96,701 of NZ_JAZDRJ010000008.1, read as the reverse complement.
TTTCTCAGCTAACGCCGCAGCTGCTACAAGCGCACCTCGCGAGCTATAACCAGAATCGGCAAATTTATTGCGCAGGGTGTCGCTAGCGGCCTGAATACGGGCGACGGAGTCATCACCACCTTGAGTGGCTGCTGCCTGCAAGGCTTCAAAGTACCCCATAGCCTGGTTGGCCTGATGCCCTTGGTACCATTGCCAGCCTCGCCAGCCGACTATGGCTGCAACGATGACAAATACGGCCACGGCGACTGTGGTGCCATGACGCTCCCACCAGGCCCGCAGCGCATCGAGTTTTTCCTGTTCTTCTAGATCGTATGCCATTTACATCCTCGTCTTGAGTGTTGCGGCGATCGCGTCAAACGCCAGCATCTCTTGCTGAGCACGTGTGTCGCCTTCTTGCTGACGCAGCCATTTGACGCTGGCATGACCAGCTGCCAGTTCGTCCGGACCGATGATCAACGCCACCGAAGCGCCGCTGGCATCCGCCCGTTTAAATTGAGATTTAAAACCTGTTGAGCCGGCATGCACCAACACGCGGTAACCTTCATCACGCAGAGTTTCTGCCAGCAAAGCGGCGCGGCGCTGAGCCTCGTCGCCCTGGTGAATGACATAAATATCGCACTCAGACGCCTTGATTTCAGCCTCGGACTGCTGCCAGAGATCCAACAGGCGCTCCATCCCGATGGCAAAGCCCACTGCCGGTGCGGGCTTGCCGCCAAGAAGCTCCAGTAAGCCGTCGTAGCGACCTCCGCCGCATACGGTGCCTTGCGCCCCAAGACGATCAGTCACCCACTCAAACACAGTCAGGTTGTAGTAATCCAGACCACGAACCAGACGCGGGTTAAGCGTGTACTCAATGCCTGCATCCTTTAAGCGCGCGCAGACCCCTTCAAAATGCGCCAGAGATTCCGGCCCGAGGAAATCGAACAGTCGCGGCGCTTGGTTGGCCATGTCCTGCATGGCCGGATTCTTGGTGTCGAGCACACGCAACGGATTGGTGTACATGCGCCGCTTCGCCTCTTCATCAAGCACATCAATATGCTTTTCAAGGTGTTCTACCAAGGCTTGGCGATGCGCCGCGCGTTCTTCCTGCTGGCCTAGTGAGTTGAGCTCCAGACGGATGTCTTGCAAACCCAAACGCTTCCAGAGGCGCGCCAGCATGATGATGAGCTCGGCATCCACATCCGGCCCGGCAAAGCCCAGCGCTTCAACGTCAATCTGATGAAACTGCCGGTAGCGACCACGCTGCGGGCGCTCGTGCCGGAACACCGGCCCCATGCAGTACACGCGCTGAGGGCGATCGTAGAGCAGATTATGTTCGATGGTGGCGCGCACCATGCCGGCCGTGAACTCGGGCCGCATAGTCAGTTGCTCGTCATTGAGCGCATCGCGAAAGGAGTACATCTCTTTCTCGACAATATCAGTGACTTCACCAATGCCGCGAGCGAAAAGACGGGTCTGTTCCAGAACAGGCGTGCGCATATTGCGATAGCCGTAGGATGCCAACCAATCACGCACAATGGCTTCGAGGGTTTCCCAAGCCGCACTTTCGTGGGGCAGGATGTCCTTCATGCCCGTCAGGGCACGTACTTTTTCAAACTGCTGGGTCATGAATCTGCTTGGTTCTCAACGGTAGCGCCAAGGCCGTAACGGCGCTCGACGTATTCCTCGACAATCTGCTGGAATTCTTGGGCGATGGTGTCGCCTTTGAGGGTAACGCTGCGCTCACCGTCAATAAACACCGGTGCGGCAGGCACTTCACCCGTGCCGGGCAGACTGATACCGATATCGGCATGGCGGCTTTCTCCCGGGCCATTCACAACGCAGCCCATGACGGCTACGTTCATGCTTTCCACACCAGGGTAGCGGCCCTTCCAAACAGGCATCTGGCGACGCAAATACGATTGAATACTGTCGGCCAATTCCTGGAAGAATGTGCTGCTGGTACGACCACAACCCGGGCACGCCACCACCATGGGCGTAAAGGCCCGCAGACCCATGCTTTGCAGGATCTCCTGAGCCACGATGACTTCGCGAGTACGATCGCCACCGGGTTCCGGCGTGAGCGATATACGAATGGTGTCGCCAATGCCTTCTTGTAGCAGCACAGCCAATGCAGCCGTCGAGGCCACAATCCCTTTGCTGCCCATGCCTGCCTCGGTCAGCCCCAAGTGCAGCGGGTAATCGCAGCGAGCGGAAAGATCGCGATACACCGTGATGAGATCTTGTACGTGGCTGACCTTGCAGGACAGAATGATGGCGTCGGGCGCCAGCCCGAGCGCTTCAGCCCGACGGGCGTTATCAATGGCCGATGTCACCAGGGCCTCACGCATGACGGCGGCCGCTTCCCATGGCTGGGCCCTGCGGCTGTTTTCATCCATCATGCGGGCCATTAGCTCGTGATCCAAGCTGCCCCAGTTCACCCCGATACGCACGGGCTTTTGGTGGCGGCAGGCGACCTCTATCATCTGAGCGAAGTTATCTTCGCGCCGCTTGCCCCCACCCACATTGCCTGGGTTGATGCGATATTTGGAAAGCGCCTGGGCGCATTCCGGGAATTGTGTCAGTAGCTTGTGGCCATTGAAGTGAAAGTCACCGACTAAGGGCGTATCGACGCCCATGCGGTCTAACTGTTCACGAATAGCAGGCACTGCCTCGGCGGCTTCAGGCGTATTCACGGTGATACGCACAATTTCGGAACCCGCTGTGACCAGTTCTTTAACCTGTATGGCGGTGGCTATGGCGTCAGCGGTATCGGTGTTGGTCATGGACTGCACCACCACCGGCGCATCGCCGCCAATATGCACCACCCGCTCGCCCCAACGGACGGCGGCACGGCGCGTCAGCCGCTTGTCTGCGGCGCCCACGGAGGAAGGCAGAGCTTCCCGGCTTTCAGTGTCATTCATTGTTGGCAATGGTCTTGAGCCAATCGAAAATCAGCCATGATTCAGGCACCCAGCCCCGGTCAACGGCGTAAAAGGCCGCAATAACCAAAATGGCCACAATAATGAAGAACCACCCCCAAGAACGCTGAGGCGTCTCGGCCGTGGTGGGCAATTCGGCATCGCCCGCCACCGAAGGCGCCGCTACGCCTGGCGCCGTTATGACGCTGGGAGGGGCGGTTGGCCCGACCTGATTGTCCAGCAGAACCAATATGGAATCAACATCGGCGCCGAGGTAGCGGGCGTAGTTGCGCACGAACCCCCTTAGCGACACCCCTGAGGGCAGGTTGTCCCATACCTCTGCTTCCAACGCCTCGATCTGGCGAACTGAAAATTTCAGGCGTTGCGAGGCCTCGTTCAGCGAGATGCGTTGCGATTCGCGCAAGGTGCGCAGCGTTATCCCGACACCCGCCGACTCATGAAGCGCCGCTGTAAGAGGGACATCGTGTTGTTTTTCTTCTTTCAGCAAGGGATCAGTCATCCATGCTCCTGGGTGATGTCTATGGCGGCCCGATTAGGCAAGCGCTGTTCGATGCGGGTTCTGTCCTTGACGTCGCCGGCCAACTGACCACAAGCCGCTGCGATGTCGTCGCCGCGTGTCTTGCGCACGGTGGTCACTACCCCGGCATCCATGAGGATCTGAGCGAACAGCCGCACCCTGGCCTGCGACGAACGCTTCAGGCCCGACTGAGGAAAGGGGTTGAATGGAATCAGGTTGAACTTGCAGCGTACTTGGCGCGCTATCTCTATCAGCTGCCTGGCATGCTCGTCGGCATCGTTGATGCCATCGAGCATGATGTATTCGAATGTAATGAAGTCGCGCGGCGCATGCTCAAGATAGCGATTGCAGGCATCGAGCAGTTCGCGCAATGGGTGTTTCCGGTTCAGCGGTACTAGGCGATCGCGCAGTTCATCGTTAGGCGCGTGCAAAGACACGGCCAGCGCAACAGGACAGTCGCGTGCCAGCCTATCCATGATGGGAACAACGCCCGATGTGGAAACCGTTACACGACGGCGAGACAAACCATAAGCGTTATCGTCCAGCATCAAACGCAGGGCTGCCAGCACTTGGTCGTAATTCAGCAAAGGCTCGCCCATGCCCATCATGACCACATTACTAACCACGCGCTCAGGCGCTGCTGGCTCGCTGCCCGGCAGGCGTGCTGCGGTGATATCGCGTTGCAGCTCACGACGCGCATGCCACAACTGGCCGATGATTTCCGCCGTTGTGAGATTGCGATTAAAGCCTTGGTAACCGGTGGAACAGAATGGGCAGGCCACGGTGCAGCCGGCCTGACTGGAAATACAAAGCGTACCGCGATCGTCTTCAGGAATAAAAACCGCTTCCACGGCGTTGCCCATTCCGACATCAAACAACCATTTGCGCGTGCCATCGGCGGAATGGTGTTCAGTGGATACGGGCGGGACGGAAACTTCGCAGTGTTTGTGCAATGTTTGACGAAAGTCGCGGGCGAGATCCGTCATATCGTCAAAATTGCTGACGCCGCGCTGGTGTACCCAGCGCTGGAGCTGCTTGGCGCGAAACGGCTTGCCGCCCCACTGCGCGACGAGTTCTGTCAGCGCAGCGGTGTCCATTCCCAACAAATTGTGGCGGGCGATAACGGTAGGCATATCGTTCAAAGCGGCAAGCAGTTTCGGCGCTTAGCCGTATTAGCGGCTGTGGATGTTGCTTTCAGGGAAGAAGAAAGCAATTTCCACCGCAGCGGTTTCAGGGGCGTCGGAGCCGTGCACGGCATTGGCGTCGATGCTGTCGGCGAAGTCGGCGCGAATGGTGCCGGGCTCAGCCTTCTTGGGGTCGGTGGCGCCCATGAGTTCGCGATTCTTGGCGATGGCGTTCTCACCTTCCAGCACTTGCACGAACACAGGACCGGAAACCATGAAATCGACCAGATCCTTGAAGAAAGGACGCTCTTTGTGAACTGCATAGAAACGCTCAGCATCGGCACGCGAAAGCTGCATCAGGCGCGCAGCAGCGATGGTCAGGCCAGCCTGTTCAAAGCGGCTGACGATCTGGCCGATCACGTTTTTAGCGACTGCATCGGGCTTGATGATGGAAAGGGTGCGTTCAATAGCCATTTAAATTCCGTTACTGTTGATCTAATGGGTTGCAAAGCTGCGAAGGATTCGTGATAAAAGCGGATTCCTGAATGAAAACAATCACTTCGGGCCTTTTCACGATAACCGGGCATTTTAACACGCCCCGGGCGCGCCACTCCATCATAAAATAGACGGTTTCCGACGCATAGAATGCTTAAATGCACAAAAAGGCGACCGTCTCCTGCAGTCGCGACTGCGCCAGCCATCATTAAACCATGACCACCCAATCAGAACAGACTTCTTCCGACCTTCTTTCCAAGAGTTTTGAACCCCAGGAAATTGAATCGCGCTGGTATGCGCACTGGGAAAAAAGCGGCTATTTCCAGGCAGGACGCCATGTCGAGCCCTTGCCCGGCCACGACAGCCGCCCTTTCGCCATACAGTTTCCGCCGCCCAACGTCACCGGCACCCTGCACATGGGGCATGCCTTCAATCAGACCATCATGGACGGCCTGGCGCGTTACCACCGCATGCGCGGCGACGACACAGCATTGATACCCGGCACCGATCACGCAGGCATTGCCACACAAATCGTGGTTGAGCGCCAGCTTGACGCGCAGAACATTACTCGCCACGACCTTGGCCGCGAAAAATTCGTGGAAAAGGTCTGGGAATGGAAAGAAAAATCCGGCGGCGCGATCACCAGTCAGTTCCGGCGCCTGGGCGCTTCCTGCGACTGGAGCATGGAATACTTCACCATGGATGAAAACCTGTCGCGCGGCGTCGCGGAAGTTTTCACCCGTCTCTACGAACAGGGCCTGATCTACCGTGGAAAACGGCTTGTCAATTGGGACCCTGTTTTGGGCACGGCGGTATCCGACCTGGAAGTTGTGAGCGAGGAAGAAGACGGCCACATGTGGGAAATCCGCTACCCACTCAGCCAGCCCGAAGGCGGGCTGGATGCATTGGTTGTTGCCACCACCCGCCCCGAAACCATGCTGGGTGACGTCGCCGTCATGGTGCACCCGGAAGACGAGCGCTATGCTCACCTTATCGGCAAAACCGTCGTATTGCCGCTGGTTAACTGCGAAATCCCCATCATTGCAGACGACTACGTTGACCGCGAGTTCGGCACCGGCGTGGTGAAAGTCACGCCTGCGCACGACTTCAATGACAACGCGGTCGGCCAGCGCCACAATCTGGAAAACATCAACATTCTTACCCTGGACGCACGCATTAACGAGAATGCGCCCGCCGCCTACCAGGGCCTGGACCGCTTCGAGGCCCGCAAGAAAATCGTTGCAGATCTAGAAGCACAAGGCTTGCTGCAAAGCGTCAAGCCCCACAAGCTCATGGTGCCGCGCGGCGACCGTACCAACACGGTGATTGAGCCCATGCTGACCGACCAGTGGTTTGTCGCCATGAGCAAACCCGCCCCCGAGGGTTCGCTCCATCCCGGGAAAAGCATTACGGACGTTGCGCTTGAAGTCGTAGCCGACGGCCGCATTCGTTTCCACCCCGAAAACTGGACCAACACCTACAACCAGTGGCTGAACAATATTCAGGATTGGTGTATTTCCCGCCAATTATGGTGGGGTCACCAAATTCCGGCTTGGTATGCTGAAGATGGTCGCATTTTTGTCGCTCGGAACGAGGCAGAAGCCCTTGAGAAAGCCGCTGCTGCAGGTGTGACCGGGCCACTGCGCCGCGACGAGGATGTTCTCGATACCTGGTTTTCTTCGGCCTTGGTACCGTTCACCGATCTTGGCTGGCCTGAGAACACCGCCGAACTAGAACGCTACTTGCCTTCCAGCGTTCTAGTCACCGGCTTTGACATCATCTTCTTCTGGGTTGCCCGCATGGTCATGATGAGCATGCACATGACTGGCAAAGTTCCCTTCCGCGATGTCTATGTGCACGGCTTGGTATGCGATATGGAAGGCAAGAAGATGAGCAAATCCAGGGGCAACACCATTGACCCGGTCGACCTCATCGATGGCATTGATATCGACACGCTTCTCACAAAGCGCACCACCGGCCTGATGAACCCCAAGCAAGCGGAAAGCATTCGTAAGCGAACCCGCAAGGACTACCCCGACGGCATTCCCGCCTACGGCACCGACGCTTTGCGCTTTACCATGGCTGCTTACGCCACCCTGGGGCGCAACATTAACTTCGACCTCAAGCGCTGCGAAGGCTACCGCAACTTCTGCAATAAGCTGTGGAACGCTACCCGCTACGTTTTGATGAACACCGAAGGCCATGCCCTAACAGAAGAAACGCTGGTCATTGACGGCGTAACGGTGACGGCCGAGACATCCTTCGCCGACCGCTGGATCATCAGTCAATTGCAACGCCTTGAGGCGGATGTCGAGCGCGGCTTTGAGGACTTCCGTTTCGACAACATCGCCAACGCTATCTACCACTTTGCATGGGACGAATACTGCGACTGGTATGTGGAACTGGCTAAGGTGCAGCTGCAGCAAGGCAACCCTGCACAACAGCTGGGTACCCGCCGTACGCTGATCCGTGTACTGGAGGCGGTATTGCGCTTGGCGCACCCCATTATTCCCTTCATCACGGAAGAACTCTGGCAGAAAGTGTCGATCGTCGCCGGCAAACGTGCCGCAAACGAAAACACCAGCATCAGTGTTCAGCCCTATCCCCGCAGCAACCCCGAGGCCATCGACGCCACCGCCGAAGCACAGGTTGCGGAACTCAAGGCTCAGGTTGAAGCCGTTCGGGCGCTGCGTGGCGAAATGAATCTCTCCCCCGCACAACGCGTACCGCTGATCGCACGCGGCGACAAGGAAGTGCTGGGCTGCAATAGCGAATACCTGAAGGCGCTGGCCAAACTTTCAGAAATTGAAATCGTCGATGCCCTGCCGCAACTGGGCGCGCCTGTACAGATCGTGGGCACGACAGAGCTCATGTTGCATGTAGAGATCGACGTTGAGGCTGAACGCGCTCGCCTGAACAAAGAAATCCAGCGCCTGGAAGGCGAGATCGCCAAGGCCCAGGCAAAGCTATCGAACGAAAGCTTTGTACAGCGCGCTCCCGCCAAGGTCGTGGAACAGGAAAAAACCCGCGTCGCACAATTTGGCGAAACCCTCGCCAAGGTGCGTGAGCAACTGGAAAAACTTCCAACAGCCTGACCTGACGAATAAACCCTGCGCCTTTTTCCGGGCGCAGGGTTTCAAAACAGGGAACCGGCATAGGGGGCAGTTCATCTGAACTGCGCCCCTGCCACACCACCCGGCATGCGGGTCCGCACCGGGCGGTTCGAGAAGTTGAGGTCAGGAGAGTCGAGGCAGCCCCAGGCGGTCGAAGTAGGCCAGTGTTAGGACACCATTAAGTGCCTTCGCGCTGTTGCGCCACCAGCACCGCGAGTTTCCCGCGACCTTCTGAGCCACCCACTGCGGCGCACCCAAGGCCCGTAGCTCACGGTAGATCGTGGCACTGCGTCTCCATTGCTTAAGCTGGATTGCCCTGAGTCGGTGGCGTATCCATTCGTCCAGCGTTCGCCAGACTCCCGGAGTTTGCGACAACCGGAAGTAGCCTTTCCACCCCAACATGTAGGAACGCAGTCTGTCCACAACCTGCTGCAGGCTGCGCCCGCCCGAGCGACGTGTCAGTTGCCGGACACGTTGCCTAAACGTGGCTTGGGCCTTGAAGGCCACTGCCCGCTTAACTTGACCCTGGGACAACCAGAAGCTGTAGCCAAGGAATTTGCGATCGGTAAACACACTGGCGACGGCGCTTTTGGTCTCATTGACCTTCAACCGCAGTCGAGCGTATAGCCGCCGCAAGAGTCCCATCACCCGTTCGCCCGCCCGCAGACTGTGAACATACACGTTGCAGTCATCGGCGTAACGGACGAAGCAATGGCCCCGGCGCTCCAGTTCCTTATCCACCTCATCAAGCATTACGTTGGCCAGCAACGGCGAGAGCGGCCCGCCTTGCGGCGTGCCCTCATACCGTTCAATGGTCACACCGCCATCCAGAATGCCGCAGTTCAGGTACGCTCGAATCAGCCGGATGACTCCGGCATCAGGAATGCGTTTCTGTAAGCGGTCGATCAGAATGTCGTGGTTGACCCGGTCGAAGAACTTTTCTAAGTCCACATCCACCACGATACCGCGACCGGATTGCACGTACGACTGCGCGGCAAGTACCGCATCATGCGCACGACGCCCGGGCCGGAAGCCGTAGCTATGCTCGCTGAAGGTGGGGTCAAGCAGGGGCTGCAGCACTTGCAGCAGTGCCTGCTGGATCAGTCGATCCGTCACCGTCGGGATACCCAGCTCGCGCTGGCTGCCGTCAGGCTTCGGAATCATCACCCGTCGTACCGGGCTGGGCCGGTACGTCCCTGCAAGCAATTCTTCGCGAATGCCAGGCCAGGCTGTCACCAAGTAGCGGGAAGTCTGGTCAATGTCCAAACCGTCCACTCCAGCGGCACCCTTATTGGCTCGTACTCGTTTGAATGCGGCTTGCAGGTTCTCTCTCGTCAACGCCACTCGCAGCAGCGCTGACCCTGTACGCTCATTGCCATGACGCGGGCCATTCATTTCCTCGCTAGCAGGCTCACCCACGGCTTCACCGTTGGCTACGCCCACCCGCTCCACTGACGTGGACATCTGAGGCAGTACGAGTTGCATCGTCATGTCGAGACATACTCCTTCTCGTTCGGTCCTTCGCCGTCTCGCCCTCAGCCTTCCCGGCACGCGCGTTCGACGACTACTATGACCTCTGCTGAGTCCTCGCTCCGGCTCGACACCGTTACCCTTTCAGGCTCAAGGCGAGGGTTCCCCAGGTAAGAACACACTCCTTCACTGCACAACCGCCGGATTTACGCCACCTCACCTTGATCACGAGAGCTTCACGGTTTGTTGCCCGCTCGCCCTGCTTGGCAACGCCTTCTATCCGATTCGTGTTCCTCGGCTCGCAGCTTATGCTCCACGCTTCCTTCCCACGCTCAGTCGCCCTCACGCAGTTGCGCTTCACTTCATTCGCTGTGATCAACTCATGGCGGGACTTGCACCCGCAGGAGTGCGCCCATGCTGGGCGCACAACAACAAGAGCGTCTTTGGACGCTCTTTTTTTACTCGCTCTTATCCGCCCCTAGCGAACGCAGGAAGGCTTCATCCTTTTTACTCAGGCGGCCTGCACGGCGCGCCTGCTCAATCAGATCAGGACGGCGCGCGGCGGTCAGTGCAAGAGATTGCTCACGGCGCCAAGCCGAGATATTGGCATGATGGCCGGAACGCAGAATACCCGGCACCTCCAGGCCATGATGGACTTCCGGGCGGGTGTAATGAGGGCTGTCCAGCAAGCCGCTGGTCGCTTCATTAAACGAGTCTTGCCGGGCAGAGTCGTCGTCGTTCAGCGCGCCAGGCAACAGTCGCACAGCAGCGTCGATGCAAGCCATCGCAGCAATTTCTCCGCCTGAAAGCACAAAATCACCGAGAGAGATTTCATGCGTGACGCGGCGGTCGATAAAACGTTGGTCCAGGCCTTCGTAACGCCCACAGACAAACACAGCCCCCGGACTATCGGCCAGTTGCTGTGCCATATGCTGATCAAAGCGCTGCCCTGCCGGGCTCATTAGGATGACTGGGGTGTCTGTCCCGGTTTCGGTGTGCGAAACCTGCTGAGAGTGGCTGCTCGCTACGGAAATAGCGCCGGCCGACGCTCTGGCCGCCAGAGCATTATCAAGCGCTTTTTCCAGAGGCTCTGCCAGCATCACCATGCCCGGCCCGCCTCCGTAGGGGCGGTCGTCCACCGTGCGATGCACATCGTGAGTGTAGTCGCGTGGATTCCAGACATGCATGGACCACAGGCCTAGTCGCTGAGCGCGCCCTGTCACGCCAAGCTCTCCGACGACGGAAAACATTTCAGGAAACAGGGAAATGATATCGATGCGCATGGATGCCCCAAAACTGGGGATCAGAAGTCGACCGGCCAGTTACTATCGAGGCGACGGTTGGCGAGATCAACCGTATGGACATGAGCTTCCACAAAAGGCACAAGCGTTTCAAGCTGCCTGCCTTTTGCATCCAGCATGGGCTGAACCTCACCCTGCTCGTCAAGCGTCTGCCGCCTGACCCGCAATACCGAATGGGCGCCGTTGTCCATTACGGCGTCTACAGTGCCCAGCAAAGCGCCGACACCGTCTTGTTCGCCGTAAATCACGCAGCCGATGAGATCGACCCAGTAGTATTCGTTGTCGGCCGCAGCGGGAAATGCCGACCTTGGCACCCAGACCGTACACCCACGCAGTTTTTCCGCCTGTGTGCGATCCGCTATACCTTGCAAGCTGCCCACAATGGTGCTGCCCTGAGTACGACTTTTGGTCACCTCAACCGGCCAAGCCGAAGAGGCATCAACCGTTTGAGCAGGCGAAACGGGGCGACGCAACCACCAAGTGCGGGATTTCAGCAAAACCGCCGAGCCTGCCACATGGGGCTGGATTTTGACCCAACCCCTTACCCCGTAAGCCCCGGATATGCGACCGAGCTCAACCAGGTCTTGCGGAACAACTGCCGTAGCGCCGTCTTCAGAACGTGACATACTTGCCCAGTGCGAGCAAGAAATCAGGCTGCAGTTTGGGCAGCGTTGTACTCTTTGACCAGACGTGCAACGGCAGGCGACAGCTGAGCGCCGTTTTCGATCCAGTAGTTGACACGATCTTGTGCCAGACGCAGATTTTCTACGCCTTCCTTGCCTACGGGGTTGTAAAAGCCCAGGCGCTCGATGAAACGGCCATCACGGCGATTACGCGAATCGGCTGCAACAACATTGTAGAAAGGGCGCTTTTTCGAGCCGCCGCGGGCCAGACGAATTACAACCATGGTAATCCTTTGAATAGGGGTTATGAAAAACAGAGCATTCTAACATTGATCTCGGCCCGTAAGCAACGGGGCAAGCAATGTAAAGCCATGTCGATTTAAAAACTTACAACAGCCCGGGCCGCCCGGGCTGTTGCGCAGCGCCTAACGGCGCCGCAAAAAGTGCCAGACAGCATCACCCTGCCCGGCTTGAGCCAGCAACTCGTTGCCGGTTTGCTTGCAAAACGCCTGAAAATCGCGTTCGGCATGAGGGTCGGTGGTAATCACCTTCAGCACCGCGCCGGATTCCATTTGCGCAAGCGCCTTTTTGGCGCGCAAAATGGGCAGCGGGCATTTCAGGCCCGATGCATCGACTTCAGTTGCAGCGACGGGCAAATCGCCACTCGTACCGGATTGCGCTGTCATGCCTGAACCTGCTGCCCGAGCCGCTCACGTACCCAGGCCTCAACACTTGCTGTGGCTGCTGCCAGCGCCGCAACATCACTGCCGCCGCCCATGGCCATATCGGGGCGCCCGCCGCCCTTGCCGCCCACCTGGCCGGCAACCATGCCAACGAGTTCGCCCGCTTTTACACGGTCGACAAGATCGGGGGTGACGCCAGCGACTAAGCTGATTTTGTCGTCGCTGGCCGTGGCCAGCAGCACCACCGCCGACTTGAGCTTGTCTTTCAGTTGATCGACCATACCGCGCAGCGCCTTGGGCTCTGTACCGCTTACTGTAGCAACCAGAAGCTTGGCCCCATCGCCCAGAGCCACCGCTTGGTCAGCCAGATTGCTGCCAACGGAAGCCGCCTGTTTGCTTTTGAGCTGCTCAAGTTCTCGTTCCAGGGATCTTAGCTGCGATTGCAACAGGCCGATGCGATCCACCAGTTCAGCAGGTTGCGATTTGACGGATGCCGCAGCCTGCAACAAGGTGTCGTTGACCTGTTGAACCCAGGCAAGTGCATTTGCGCCGGTTATGGCTTCGACGCGCCTTACCCCCGCTGCCACGCCACCTTCGGAAACGATTTTGAACAGGCCAATGTCGCCCGTACGTTCTACGTGCGTTCCCCCGCACAGCTCACGCGAAGAGCCGATATCCAGCACGCGGACTTCGTCGCCGTACTTTTCGCCGAACAGCGCCACAGCACCGCCTTGTACAGCTTCGTCGTAGCCCATGTATTGGGCCTGAGTCGCACGGTTTTGAAGGATTTCGTCATTGACAATCCGTTCAACCGCAGCGATTTGATCGTGCGTCATGGGCGCGTCATGAGCAAAGTCGAAGCGCGTTTTCTCGGCATCAACCAGGGAACCACGCTGTTGCACATGGCTGCCCAGCACCTCGCGCAAAGCTTTGTGCATAAGGTGGGTCGCTGAGTGGTTGCGCACGGTATCGCGGCGATGCACGGCATCTACCTGGGCTTGAACCGTATCGCCGACACGCAGTTCGCCTTCCTGCAGTTGACCGTGATGACCAAATACATTGGCTTGAATTTTTTGCGTGTCTTCCACCTGGAAGCGCATGCCGGCAGCGGACAACACACCGTTGTCGCCTACCTGGCCGCCGGATTCTGCATAAAAGGGGGTGGTATCAAGCACCACAATAGCCTGCTGCCCCGCCTGAACCGCCTCAACGGAAGTCCCATTGACATACAAAGCCGTGACACGGCCATCTGCCTGAAGGGTTTCATAGCCCTGAAAACGGGTTTCGTCACCCTGGTAGCTCAGGCCGTCAGTTGCCTTGAACTTGCCGGCAGCACGCGCCTGTTCGCGCTGTTTTTGCATGGCGGCGTCAAAGCCTTCCTGGTCGATGCCAATATTGCGCTCACGGCAGATATCAGCTGTCAGGTCTAGCGGGAAACCATAGGTGTCGTACAGCGTGAACAGTGTCTGGCCGTCGAGAACGCCCTGCTCCGGAACGTCGGCCAGAGCGGACTCGAGAATCCTCATGCCGTGCTCAAGCGTTTCAATAAAGCGTTCTTCTTCCTGACGCAACACCTGTTCAACGCGCGCCTGCTGTTTGGCCAGCTCAGGGTACGCCTCGCCCATCTCGGCCACCAGGTCTGCAACCAAGCGGTGGAAGAAGGGGCGCGGTTGACCGAGCTTGTGACCATGCCGCAACGCGCGGCGCACAATTCGGCGCAACACATAGCCACGACCTTCATTGCTGGGGATCACCCCATCCACAATGAGAAACCCGCAGGCGCGGATATGATCGGCAATCACCTTCAGGGAGTTTTCCTGGAGATTGGTCGTGCCGGTTTCACGCGCTGCTGCAGCGATCAAGTTGCGAAAGAGGTCGATCTCGTAATTGGAATGGACATGCTGCAATACAGCGGCAATACGCTCCAAGCCCATGCCCGTGTCAACGCAAGGCCGGGGCAGCGGTTCCATATGGCCACTGGCGTCGCGGTTGAACTGCATGAAGACCAGATTCCAGACTTCGATATAGCGATCGCCGTCTTCTTCAGGCGAACCCGGTGGGCCACCCCAAACATCCGGGCCGTGATCGTAGAAAATTTCCGAACAGGGGCCGCAAGGGCCGGTATCAGCCATCTGCCAGAAGTTGTCAGAGGCGTAGCGCCCACCCTTGTTATCGCCGATACGGATGATGCGGGACTCAGGCACGCCTATCTCTTTGGCCCAGATATCGTAGGCTTCGTCGTCTTCGTGGTAGACCGTTACCCAGAGTTTTTCGGAGGGTAACTTGTAGACTTGGGTAAGGAGTTCCCAAGCATACTGAATGGCTTCACGTTTGAAGTAATCGCCGAAGCTGAAGTTGCCCAGCATCTCGAAAAACGTGTGATGACGCGCCGTGTAGCCAACGTTTTCAAGGTCATTGTGTTTGCCACCTGCACGGACGCAACGCTGGGAGGTCGTGGCGCGCATATAGGGGCGGGTTTCCGCTCCTGTGAAAACATCCTTGAACTGCACCATGCCTGCATTGGTAAACAGCAAGGTCGGGTCATTACCCGGCACGAGTGAAGAAGAGGGAACGATCTGGTGCCCTTTCGACTCAAAAAAAGACAAAAATTTCTGGCGTATTTCAGAGGTCTTCATTGCAGCGTTGCGCTTGATCCATACGTAACCGTTCATTATACGCATGATCACCCGACACACAGGAAGGCGGTCTGTCTCCCCTGCCCCGTGGGTTGTGGCCCACTGTCGTAGATGCGCAATGCAGCGGCGTACCAAGGGCACGAACAGTCCCCTGTTACGGGGTTTGCCGTACTGATCCCTTCTGGGGTCTTGCACTTATAAAGGCTGTTATAGCTAAAGCCGCCGCCCGCCCTACCGGTCGAGCGCCACCGGCCCCACTGACAAACCAGCAGCCCACCCTGCACATTGTGGGCAATGGCCTTGTCAGGCATGCAGGTATCACCTTCATAGACTTCAGCCCCTATGACAAGCTGGCCTGCTACGCTGGCATCTGCGTCGGCACGCACTGTCCCGGCCACCGATAAGCCCCCTTGAAAATCCGGGTCGCGGCGGTCACCCACTCGCAGAAAACTCCACAGTGCTTGCTGTTCGGCTGTCACCGCCATGCCGACGGTGCCGGGAGGGAGTTCCACACCATCCGGCAAGGGGCTGTCGAATGCGAAGGTGGCTCCTCGAATACGACTGGGCTCATTATCATGAACCGCCCCACCCTTGCCTTGCGTCGCCAGCAGCCATTGAGCCATCATCGCTGCATCGGGAGCGCCTGTCGCGGTGCTCAATACAGGCCGGTCTCCATGGATCAAGGCTTCGACAATACACGGATCGGCCGGGCATTCTCCGCGGCGCCAGACATTCACACGCGCAGCACCAGTGAGCCGCGTTGTATGCGGCAGGCCCGATGCCAGCAAACCTGTTTGTGTCAGTTCAGCTAGTGAGGGCCGGCGCCAATCCTGATAGCCGTGCGCGGCCAGTGCATCGGTAGTGGCGGCTGCCTGGATTTCTGGACCATGCAGCCGCACATATGCCATTACCGCCTTGTGTACCGTTTCCATCCAGACGGCAGCGGCATGAGCTTGTGCATCATTCAACCGATTCACTAGAGCCTGAGTGCCCCAGGCAGCCAGCAAGGCCGCGATCAATAAGGCCAGAGCGAGTTCTATCAAGGCATAGCCTTGTTGATGCTCGCCACCACATTGGCGCCACATGACATCAGCTCACTTTAAAGACAAAGGTGTTGCTATCGCCCTGACTACAGCGCAATTCGGTTTCCACCGCGCTGTAATACGTACCGGCGTCCTTGATCACCGCCATCGCCCCGCCTTGAGGCGTCAAGGTGACGCTGTCGGCCAGACGCTGCAGAACGGATGCGATGGACGGACAAGCCGCGTGGTGAACATCAGACAGTGTCAGGGTGAAAGCCGCCCCGGCATCCGCCTGCGCAACGCTGACTTCACCACTGGAGCCCAGGCCGTGCCGCACCGTAGCAGCGCCACCGCTGCCGGTAATAGAAAAAATGCCGGAATCCCGCAGCATATTGGCCAGGTTAGCCGTACCTATGCTGCTGTACGGCGTAGCGCTGCCGTCGGAAGCGTTGACTTTGGCATGGAGTACAAAACGGGCCAACTCTTCGCCCACTCTGGGAACCTTACTTTCAATCACATAGCTTCTGACGGTTGGAATGGCGATGATGGCCAGCAACAACACAATCGCCATGACAACGGAGATTTCCACCAGCGAAAACCCTGCTTGCTCATGACAGGCTTTATCGTGCTCGGGCTTGTTCATCGGGCCTTCTTGCCGACGCCCCTCATTAAATACACTTTGTATAAACATAGAACACTCCTTCTGGTTGTTAGGAAGATCTACTGACTGGCATGGAACAGAGCCAGCCCACGACGCAAATCATCAATTGCGGCGTAGTGCCACAATGCCACCGACAACACCCCTGCCACGGCGGAAAGCAGCAGACACCACCGCATGACCCCCGCCTGCCTGGCGATTGTTCCCAGAACATGGTTTTCTACCCAGGCGCTGCAATGCCGCAGGCCTTCAACCAAGCCTGCCGCCGCAACCATGTCATCAAGGAACCAAAGCTGAGGCGGGTCAAGCAAGCCTGTGTCAAAAACTGACGCGCCTGTCCTGCCGGAATCAATCCGGCTCAACATGGACTCCACATGCATAGACATCCAGGGCGTAGCCCCAAGCACCTGGACCGACAGCGCCATGCGTAAACGCGTAGATCCGTGACCTCCACGCCCCAGAGCAACGGCCAACAAAGCGAGAAAGCGCAGCGCATGCACCTGCCTGTAGACGCGCCAAGGGCCTAGCGCATCCATATACCGGCGCAAGTAACCAACGTATTTGCCAAACGATTGCAGCAGCAACCACAAAGCCAGCACCAACGCGGGAAGCACCCAAGGCCATACCCGCTCAATCATGTTGGAGAACTCGAACAACGAACGGATAGCGCCCCCGTAGTATTCAGGAGGGATGACTTCGAAGCTGGTTCGCAGGCGCGGCACTGTAAATCCAGGAACGGCCAAGAGAGTCGCCACCATCACCATGACTGCGACAACGGCGGTCAGCAACGAGGCCCGCAGAATCGCTCTAGCCGATTCCAACACTTTCAACACTCGAGACAGTTCCCCCAGAGTGTCGATCAAAGTCTCGTTGCCCTGTTCTTGGGCACTGCGCAATACCGCCAGCTCAGTCACCGGGAACACACCGGACCAAGTCGCGTAGAGATCTCCGCCGGCGGCCTGAAACAGGCTGAGCCAGCGGTGTGATAAACGCCCGCGTGGGGTATCAACACCGTAGCGCCGCGCGTCAGCCGCAAATATTTGTTTAAGCGTGCGTGCTCCGGCTGCTCCGCGCAACAAGGCCGCCAGGTAGTCGTAGTACGCTCGCCTGCCTTGATTAAAACGCCATGCATCCAGCGCAAGCTGAAGGTCCTGCCAGAAAAGTGAAGCCCTGTGCGAACCAGGTTGCCGACGTGGAGCCGCCCCTCGCTTACTTTGTAGTGCTCTCATGCCTGCCCCGCCGCTACACCTCCGGCGGCAACGGCGCCGGACGCAAGGTTGGCGCCGGCGCGCAGCCGCGCCTCGACCGAAAACGGATGGAAATGCTGTTCGATGTCTGCCGGATCAAACCAACCCCTGTAGGCGGCGTCCATAGCGCTGGCCATGGCACTGCGTACAGGCACAGGAAACCCTCCTCGACCACGCTCCCTCACCCATTCCAGCCATTGGGGATGCGAACGCGGCTCAATCATTTCCGCCGCCACCGAACGGCCTTGATAACCATAGAGCTCAGACAGCCCTTGTACGCGACAAGCCGGACAGCCATGCGGGTTGCGCAGGCGCAACCCTTCTACAGGCCCTGGAAAAACAACGCTCAAGAATTCCAAACGCTGTTGAAGACGAGGGTTGCGGCGCACCGCAGGCAACATAGGCATGGCGCAATCGCACAATTTGGGAAGCAAGGCCTGCCACACCAGAAGCTTCAGTGTGCCCGGCATGGCGAGGAAGTCGCGTGAGACACCGATGAAATCAGATGCCAGACGTTCAGGGATAAAAACTGCCGAAGGTGCATGCACCGTGGTGTAGAGATTGACGCCCGAACCGGCCAGATCCATAAAAGCCAGTCCTGTTTCCCGATCGCGGACTTCCCCCAGCAGCACATCACTCATGGCAGATCGCTTGAGCGCCCGCAGTTTGGTGGCAAACGCCGCATGAGCGTCAGTGTCCAGCCGTCTGGCTATGGAGTTCTGTATGGCACCAGGAATGGTGTATTCCACAGGGTCTTCTATTGTGACGACCTTGCGGTCCGCCGGCAGTCGCGCAATCAGAGAAGCCAGCGTTGTAGACTTCCCCGACCCCACTGTGCCGGCAAACACTACCGCCCCGCCTCCTGAGCACAAAGCCTGTTCCAGCAACGCAATCTGCGCGGGTGGGTAGCCCAAAGACTCAAGCGGGGGAATATTGGCTAGCAGGTTCTTTTCCAGCAGGCGCAAGCACACGCTGGGCCCTGTTTCAGAGGCCATTGAAGCCCAGCGCAACATAACTTCACGACCAGCATAAGTACGTGAAAGACTGCCTTGTTGCTCAATGCCCGGATCAAATACGGCGCCGTTTCCACCGGAAATATCCATCCAAGCAACTGCTAGCATTTCCATTAACATGCGTGTCGGCATGCGTCGGAAACACTCGGGCGCCACGTAGCGGCCACACAAGGTGTACTTCACCTCGGATTCCGGCTCGCGCAGATTGACATTCAAATGCAGATCGCTGGCGCGGTTCACCACACCCCATTCGACCAATTCGTGAAAGGCCTCAGCCAACGCACCCCGCCCATCCACAGCCTCCACCAAGCCAGCTGAAGTACGAAACGCATCACGAGCCACCGCCAGCAACAGGCTGGCATTCAACACATACCTGGCAGGTTCCGCCATGAGATAGCCCGCCTGTTTGAGGCGCCGCGCCAGCTCATCGGCCTGATCACTTCCAACATGCTCGGCCAGCGCAAAGATGGCCGCAGAACCATCTTCCAGCTCGACCGGACACAAGCGCGCAGCCAATCCTTCTACACCAAACTGGGTACTTAATGAACGCCGGAGCGCCGGCTTGAGATTCAACAAAGCTTCCGTATCGGGTAAGGTGCCAGCGCTGGCTGCCGCATAACGAGGCAGCTCGCAGACGTCGCGAACACTCAGCACCGAAGTCGTATCCCGATACGCGGCTGACCGCCACCCTGCTAATCGCTTCAACATTATTGCTTCCCCCCTCGCGGCAGACACAGAACGGTTTCCACTCCCTGGTGCTCCAGCCGCACACAAGCGCCCGCCACTTCTCGAAGCTGGTAGGTTGCCGCACCTGCGGTATGCCCAACAGGAAGGCTTTGCCCTTTCATGAACACCCAGGCTTGCGAGCCACTGCGCACTTCCGCAAACAAACGCTTGCCCACGCCGTAAATGCCAATCAACTGAAGCGCATCCCCGCCTTCTGAGACGCCACTGATAACGGCTGTCCCCATGGGCGCACTGTTTTCGCCAATTGCCCCTTGGCCCCGCCGCTGACGCGCTGCCGCCAGCGCCTGTTCTCCTTCTAGGCGCATCAGTTCACGCACGGTAATAAAAGCATGCTCCTGCGCACCCACCGGATCAGCTGCCCGCGCCATCGAGGCCACGATTAACAAAGGAAGGCACAACAGAATGGGGGGTATCGATTTCATAGAGCACTCCGGACAATGAAATACTCAAGCCACTGGCCCGCAATGAAGGATGATCCATCACTGCCACCTGCAACACGACTCGCTGCCAACTCATGTGCTGAGTTTCCGGCAACAGCAGGCTGAGCGAGCGCAGCGGCGCCTGCAAATGAATTGATCGTCTCTGATAACCGACGATGCCGGGCGAGCGCGGAACTGGGCGTTGCTGCGCATCCAGCGGTGCGGCCACCGGCAAGGGTTCGGGCGCCTCGAGACGAAACTCTGAAAATGCGGGCAGCATGGCCTGCACAGCGCTGACAAGGTGAATTTCGTTATGACGTGAGCCTTGTAACCGCACAACTCCCAGCGGCAAGGCCTGCATGGGAACAGACCAGGCGGCCACAGCGCCTTGCATGGGGTCGAACGACAGCGTCCAACCTGGCAGAGCGGCATCCTGCAAGCTCTGATTATCCCCTGCTTCATCACGCCGGTAATTTGCCCGACATTGCCAGTCGGTGTCCTGAGGCCAGCATTCCACTTGTGTGAGCAGCCAACCAGACAGATAAGCGGGTACCGTATATAAAGCATTGAGCAGCGTCTGCAAGCCGCCCACCCCATGCACAAGATGACGCTGCGCCGTGGACGCCATGGCTTCCTGCCATGCTTGATGAGGGTCGACAGTATGGGCATCAGCGCCGGGCTGCCTGCGGCCCGGCCAATCACTGCCTGGGCGCCACACAGCAACCAGCGCCAGCAGGCCGATCAGTAACAGGCCTGCTGAGCCCTTGGGCGACAGCCGCCGGCTGCGCACCAGTTCGCCCCCTTCTTGGGCCGCTTTGAAAAGCGTGTCCAATAGCCCGGATTGCGTTTGGTTTTCATCATGCACCATCAGGCCAGGGTGAGCCTGCCGCAATAATTGAAGCGCCTGATGCGCGCCGGCCTGGTCGTCATACAACTGGTCAGTGCGCGTCATGACTGCGCCCTCATGCACAGCTACCACCCATTGCCTGTTGACTGACAACGGAAGAATGAAGGCAACGGTTCCGCGAGGGTGCAGGCCCGCCAACACTGCGGCAGCACTACAACAGCGTTGTGAACCACGAATCTTGGAGCTTGCGCGCCACAGCCCGGCCGAAGCCGCTGCCCCCGCCGCCACTACGTAATGACTGGCGCCTTGGCGTCGCGCCAGCGCGCGCGCCTGATTCTGCGGGTGATTACCCAATAAGGGGAACCATTCCAGACCAAAAGCCAGGCTGACTCCATGGCGCTCAAGCGTTGTGCGAGAAGATCCTCCCATAACTTTAGAACCCTTCTTCCACATGAGCGGTAACCACCATGATGGTGGTCAGCCGCTGGCTGCCCGCACGATCGCTACCCCCTAGGGCGAGCGGCAGACCAGGGTTCAGTCGTCGCGCTTCAGTTTCCTGGCGGCTGCGGTCAAAGCCGGAAATCACCAGGGGCTGCCCAGGCATGAGCGCTACCTGCTGTACCGTGCCGTTACCGTCAATCGTGATCTGCTGTAATTGCAGCGGGTTGTCACCGTCTCCGAAAGTCACAGACTTCAAGGGTTGTGCCACTGTGTTGTCATACGCCACCGACAGGAGTACCTGGCCATCTTCCTGTGCGTCAGGCATGAGAGTAATCAGCGAACCCACGGTTTCCTCGCGCTGACTGACCGACACGGAAGGTAATGCAGTATCAAAGTTGGTGTGCTGGGTAACAGTCTCTACTTTGTCTATATAAGAAAAAGTGGTACGGACCGCATGCGTAACGGGACGACGATTCAATGTCAGCACCGGCAGGCTGTTGCGTCGCACCACATGCCCCACCTTACCCAAAGCTTTAACCAGAAGCTCGCTGCCGAGAAAGCGGCCATCTGTCACCCCCACGCTGAGTGCACCCGCATCTGGCGACGACACACCCGCCATACTCGTAGCCGCAGCAGCCCGAGCGCCCGTAAACACAATATTCCAATCAATTCCGGCTTCAGCGCCATCCTCGATCAGCACGGTAAGCTCTTCGAACAGCAGGCGTACTCGGCGTGTCAGGGCGCGATTCTCACGCTCAATAAATGCGGCCACGTCACGCAACACTTCAGGAGTGTCTGTGACCACCAGCATGGCTGACGCTCCGGGCTCTGCCACCACCGAACCAGCGCGCGATAGGAATGGCTCAACCCGAGCTTTGACAGATGCGAGCGGATCATGCCGGAGCAAAGTCAGCTCAGTGCGGGATGTACTTGAAAAACCTTCACGGGAGGAAGTCTCCTGCAAACCCAGAGAAGCATCTGCGGCGGCCTGCAAAGTCAGTAAGCGAACATCAAAAGCACGCGTTTCGGTTCGGTAGAACTCTATGCGTTCATCTTGGTAACGCCACCTGACACCCAAACGAGCACCAATACGGTCAAGCGTATGCGCCAAGGGCTCGGGCCCCCCATCAAGACTCACGGTGCTATCAGCTAAATAAGCAGGCTGCACTCCTGCGCCCAGGCCCAGCCGCGAAACGAAAGCTTCGAGCGGCAGCAGGCTTTCAGGCCGCACGTGTACAGGAATGCCCGTTGCCCGGGTGATGCGCTGCGCCAGAACGGGCAGGGGCGCGGGGCCGCCAACAAACAGTAAAGTTGTGTCTACATTGGCCCGCAAAGCCATTGGCAGGGTGACCTCACGGGCCAAAGGCTGTGATTTTCCTGCCAGCCAGGGCTGATCCACATCTTGGGCGGCACGATGGCGTTGCGCCTCGGATGCAGCGGTAAAGCTTTCGTGCGCCGCTTCAATGCGTTCCCCAGCCGCCTTGATGGCCTGGCCGATTTCTATCATGCGCTCATTCAATGCACACCCAGACGATGAGCCTGCCAGCGCGGCCAGCACCACAACACGCGACAGCCCTGTTTTACAGTGGTTGTTCATGACACTGCCCCCCGGCCGGAACGGCGATCACATGCCTGTGCGTAGGGGACTACCCGCAAAACACGGTTGGAATAGAAACACGGCTGCAATGGGCGATCACCCAGCTCAGTGGCAGCCAACAGCTCGCGCACCGCCGATTTGAAATCGGTTTCAAAACTGGCTGCTCCCACCAGGGGGATATCCACATCGACCGCCCAGTGCTCAGACGTGAATGTCCAGCCGGCTCCCTCGGCCCAGCGCCCGAGGGCTTGCCTGATGGTTTGATCGGCAGGGCTGACGGTGTAGCGATGAATTGGCGCACCCAAATAGCTGGCAGCCCCGTCTGCAACCTGTGCGGCCTGTGCGACCGTCGAGACCTCGGTACCGGGTACCGCCGCCCAATCCGGGTAAAGTTCCGTTCCGTCAGCAGGCGAGGAGCTAACTTCAACCGCCTTGGGGATGGTCATCGCTAGGCTGTGAGCTAGGCCCTGCCCATCCTCTTTGCTAGACCTGGAGGTCTGTTCCGAGTCTGGCACAGAGAAATGCTGCCCCGCGTAGCCAGCCTCGCTAGGCTGCGCTGCCATCGGCGGCGGCATTGCTGAAGAAGCCGCCACAGCGGAAGGCATAGCTGTAGATACGGTTTTTCCCTTCCTGCTGATGCTGCCACGTAAATGCCCTCCGCGTAACTCCAGGTGCTCATAAACACCGTCAACCACCATATAGGGCGGCTCGCGCCGATAGGTCAGCGGCCGCCACCCGGCGGCGGTGGCATCAAATACGGCCGGCCAAGCGCCTTCGGGCTGAAACTGCAGCCACATCGATGTGCCGTCATCAAATACTTGCACCGGCATGATTTCAGGGTCGCCTGTCAGTTGCCAATCAAAACTGAATTGCGCATAGCCTCCGCCGGCTCCCATGGGTGCAGAACGGCCGGACTGGCCAGGAGGAGAAAATGGCCAGGGCCAGCCGACCGGCCCATAACCCGCTTCCGGCCCCGCACAGCCGGACAGAATGAAAAAAAACGGAATAAGAAGACGGACGAGAATCATGGCCTGGCATCTGTATGAAAGTTTGTGATAACAGCCAAAACCGGCATACGACGAAATCATGCCAATGGCTGTTCAGAGCCGCCAGACCGAGATATACGAACAGATTTTTTGATCAGATGGGCGGATTCGTCCACCTGGAAAAAAGAAAAACCCGGAATCAGTGATCTGTGATTCCGGGTTTCAAGAAGATAAGCACGACTATCGCAACGCCAACAAATCTGCTGACTGGTGGGCGATGGGGTACGTTGCTCGCTCCAGTGTTTTTAGCGCTTCATGATTTTGCCTGCTTCCGTGCTGGCGGTTTTAAGCGTAGTCATAGCCGGCTGGTTGCCTGCAAGCGCCTGCGTCAGTTGCTGGTGGAACATATCGCGGATTTCCAGGTAATTCTTGACACGGAAACCGCGTGCTGTGTCATCAGCGGAGTCTGCGTGCGCAGCTACCATGGTCGACCATTGATCAAGATTCTTGTAATAAGTACTGCCGGTTTCTTCCAGAGCCTGTTTGGTCAGAGGAAGATAGCCGGTTTCCTGGTGCCACTTGGCCGCCCGTTTGGGGTCTGCCAGAAACGCCAGGAAGGATGCGCTGGCCTTGTCGGCTTCTTTGGACTGACCCGCAATCACCCACAGGGCCGAACCCGACATGAAGGGGTTGCCCGGCTGTGAAGTCACTTCAGGGTAGTACGGCAGGCCCGTCACCCCGAAATCCAGTTTAGATGCAGCACGGAACTCGCCCAGATTTCCCGAAACCGACAGCAGCACGGCGCATTCGCCATTAGCGAAACGCTGTGTAGCGACTTCGTTGAATTCGGGCTTGACCATGAGTTCGGAACGAACCCAGCTGATCATCATGGACAGATGCCTGACATACATAACATCGAACATGAAGGCGGGCGTACCGCGCCCTTTCAAGCCATTGCCTTCAGAGGTATAGGGCTGCTTATTGACGGCGGCCAGGTTCTCAAGGTTGATAGAAACGGGTTGATCGCTGGTGAGCGGGCAACGGCGCGAACCATTATTTGCCAGCGTGACCAATTGATCTTGCAAACCGCTCCAGGAACGCTCCGGTTTGGGATCAAGACCCGCCCGCTTGAAGGCGTCGATGTTGTAATACATGACTGGCACTTCAGCCATGTACGGGAAAGCCAGCAACCGGCCTTTGCCGTCACGCGCGAAGGCATTGTTGCCACTCGAAAACCAGGTGGCGTTCGGGATGGGATGATGCGCCAGCAAAGCATGTAAAGGCTGGACAAAGGAACGCGCACCGGCTTCGGGCGCACGGTTTTCTTCAAGCTGGGCAATATGCGGTTTGTCGTCGCGTTTTTCAGCGCTTTCGATGGCGCGCTCGAGCTCAGTGGTGGAGTTGAACACCTTGAGGCGGACTCTGACATCGTCTTGCGAACGGTTGAATGCCTTGACCTGCTCCTCAAAAACTTTGGCATTGTGCGGGCTCAAAGCGTGCCAGACCCGAATATCGGTGGCTGCCGATGCGCCAAAAGCCATCATGGTGGCCACCGTGGCGGACGCCCACGCGAAAACGCGCGCCGACTTAGTGGTGCGTGCAAACCTTGATCGATTCATAACTCGTTCAACCCAGAAATGGAAACTCGGGCTCAGGGCGCCGGCCGTCGATGAGATCTGCCAGCGCCTTGCCTGAGCCGACACCCATTGTCCACCCAAGCGTTCCGTGCCCTGTATTCAGGTAAAGATTGGAAATTTTGGCCCGCCCTATAAGGGGGACGTTGGAGGGCGTTGCAGGACGTAACCCCGACCAATAGCATACATTATCAAAATCCAGGGAACTTGGGAACAGTTCCCGGGCCAATCGCCACATCTGTTCACAGCGTGCTGTGTTCAGTGCTCTGGAGTACCCTGCTAGTTCTGCCGTGCCTGCCATGCGCAATTTGCTGCCAAGGCGGGTGTAAACCACTTTGTGCTCACTGTCAGTCAGGCTCACCACCGGCGCAGCGTCTTCATCAATAATGTTAAACGTAGCGGAATAACCCTTGGCGGGATAAACCGGGCACGCCACACCTAGCGGCGTGACAAGCTGCGGCGTGTAGGCGCCCAAAGCCGCTACATAGGCATCGGCGCGCAAAGACTCGTAGCAGCCATCCGGCCCGATGAGTTCGGCACTGCTTACCGACCCACCCACAGTCACCAAGCGGCTGACCTGCGTTTGATAACGGAACTCCACCCCAGCCGCTTCTGCTTTTTTAGCCAGTTCGCTCGTGAACACGAAAGCGTCGCCAGACTCATCTTCAGGGGTGTAATCCCCCCCTACTATCGTATGACGCGCCGCAGCCAGCGCCGGCTCAATTGACACGATTTCGTCCGTACTGACAATGCGGCGATCCACTCCGTGATCGCGCATGATTTCCGCCAGCTTCTGCGAGCTTTCGAATTCAGCCGTACTGCGATAAAAATTGAGGATGCCGCGTTCCTGCTGCTGATACTCGATACCCAGCTCGCGCCGCATATCTCGCAGAACACCGCGGCTGTATTCCGCCATGGCCACCAGAGCACTGACGTTGTGAGTAACGCGAGCGGGCAGGCATTCTCTGAGAAACTTCAGCCCCCATAGCCATTGGCGAGCATCGGGCTGCAACCTGAACAGCAAAGGCGCGTCATCGCGCATCAGCCATTTGAGCAATTTCAGAGGCGCTTGGGGGTTGGCCCAAGGCTCAGCGTAGGAAACAGATATCTGCCCGCCGTTGGCGCGGCTGGTTTCCATACCGGCCTGCGCCTGCCTGTCGATCACCACAACATCGTGGCCAGCCTGCTTCAGCCACCACGCTGTCGAAACCCCAATAATGCCACTGCCCAGTACCGCGATCTTCATGTGATTACCTCATTGTCTTCCGGCCCGCGCGGACGAGCCGGAATCATTGCCTTGCCCTGCCTCAGACCGAGTGTGCAGCCGTGGTAAACGCATCGGCATAAAACTCTTCTTCTGGCAAGTTGCAGTGCGTAGTGAAATCCTGGCGAGCGCTGTCTACCATGACAGGTGCACCGCAAGCATAGACTTGATGGCCGGAAAGATCCGGAATGTCTTCCATGACAGCCCGGTGCACAAACCCGCTGCGCCCCTGCCAATTGTCCTCTGGTAAGGCTTCCGAAACAACCGGAAAATATCGAAAGCCCGGCAGCTGGTTTTCCCATTCGCGCGCAAGGCCATCCATGTAAAGATCTACCGGACGCCGCCCGCCCCAGTACAAATGCACGGGTCGCTTGTCGCCCACCGCAATCATGTGCTCAATCATGGCTTTGATGGGCGCAAACCCGGTGCCGCTGGCCAGAAACACGGCGGGTTTATCGCTTTTCCGTAGGAAAAAAGAGCCCAACGGCGCTTCAACACGCTGGATCTCGCGCAATTTCATTTGCGTCGCGCCAACGCCAAACACGTGGTCGGTAAAGGCGCCGCCTGGTGTGTGGCGAATATGCAATTCCACCAGGTTGGCCTCATTGGGCGGCGTCGCCATGGAATAGCTGCGCCGTTTCCCGTCGCGCAGGATGAAGTCCAGATACTGCCCTGGGTAAAAGCGAAACGGATCGGACGCCGGTAACTGCACTTTAAGCACCATGACGTCATCGGCCAGCTTTTCCATTTCCACAATGCGCGAAGGCATCTTGCGAATCTGAATATCGCTGGCCATACGCACTTCGTGAGCTTCAATGGTGAGGTCGCTCAGCGGCTTGGCTTGGCAGAACAAGGTATAGCCTTGTTCACGCTCCTCTTCAGAGACTATCTGGGCGGTATTCGGCCCCCCTTCGTAGGAACCTTCAACCACCCTGCCTTTGCAGGTCGAACATGCGCCATTGCGGCAGCTGTATGGCAGGACAATACCTGCGGCCAATGCAGCATCGAGCACAGACTGACCGTCTTCGACAGTAAATTCGTGCTGACTAGGCAGTACGGTGACCTTGAAACTCATATCTTAGATAAATCCAGTAAAAGTTCTTTGCCTGTATTTTATGGCCACAGGCCGGAATCCCTTATGAACGCCGCAATAGTTTAGGTTGAGGAATTTTAAGAGACAAAGCCCGCCCTTTCCGGGCCCGCTTACCGATGTAGTCCGCCAGCTCATCCATATCCAGGACAAGCTCCGTTTCCTTCCGGCGGTAAATGCCCCGGGCGATCAGGCCCTGAGGGCCGATGGCCACCCACTGGGCCAGCGCGTCGCCAGCGTCTAACCCCATGAGTTGCGTACCCCGCCCACCTGTCATGGTCTTGAGCTCGGTGAGCGGAACGATGAGAAACCGGCCCTGTTTAGCCAGCATGGCCAAATGGGTGTCATCGGGTTTCAGCAACAAGGGCTTCATCCACACGCCCCCTTTATCCAGCGAGAAGAACTGTTTACCCGCCCGCTGCCGGGTAGTGAGATCCGCATGGCGCACGATAAAGCCATGGCCGCTCTGGGCCGCCACCACGTAGCGGTTATCCGCAGGCCCGGCCACCATGTGCACAATGCGCGTGCCCGGTTCGATTTCTATCATCGACGTAATCGGCTGGCCATCACCACGCGCAGACGGCAGATTCGCCACCGCCACGGTATATACGCGCCCCGTGTTGGAAAACGCTACCAACTCATGTGTGCTCAGGCACTCAATGGCGTCGTACAGGCTGTCCCCTGCCTTGAAAGAAAACTGGCTCGCATCGTGCCCATGGCCTTGGCGGGCGCGCAACCAGCCCTTTTGAGAAACGATGACGGTAACAGGCTCTTCAACCACTTTGGTTTCAAGCACAGCGCGCTCGGCAACTTCAATCAAAGTGCGGCGATCGTCGCCAAACTCTTTGGCATCCGCCTCGATTTCTTTAATCATCAAACGCTTGAAGGCTGCCGGGCTATCGAGTAATTCCTGCAACTTCTTCTGTTCAGCACGTTGGCGCTCAAGTTCCTGCTCGATCTTGATGCCTTCCAAGCGTGCCAGTTGCCGCAAGCGCATTTCAAGAATGTCTTCGGCTTGGCGTTCGCTAAGGTTGAAGCGCTCCATCAGCGCCGCACGCGGCTCATCCGATTCGCGAATCGTCTGGATGACCTCATCAACATTCAGATAGACGACCATGCGGCCTTCTAGAACGTGGATGCGATCGGTGACTTTATCCAAGCGGTGCTGGGTGCGCCGCGTCATTGTGTCGGCACGGAAGGACAGCCACTCGGTAAGCATGCCACGCAGGCTGGTCTGACCCGGGCGGCCATCGCGTGCAATACACACCAAGTTGGTGGGCACACTGGTTTCCATGCTGGTCTGAGCCAGCAGCGCCGTGACCAGTTCGTCACGCGGAATGCGGCTGCTCTTGGGCTCAAACACCAAACGGACAGCCGCTTCTTTGCCCGACTCGTCACGCACCGTATCCAGCAAACTCAGCATCAGGGCTTTGGTCTGTTGTTGCTCATTGGAAAGTGTTTTCTTGCCTGCCCTCACCTTGGGGTTAGTACGTTCCTCAATTTCTTCCAGCACTTTCTGAGAAGACGTGCCTGGCGGCAGCTCCGTGACCACCATCTGCCACTGACCCCGTGCCAGCTCTTCAAAGTGCCAGCGCGCCCGGGCTTTAATGGAACCGCGCCCCTGCTCATATATTTGCCGGATTTCCTCGGGAGAGGAAATAATCTGCCCCCCGCCGGAAAAATCAGGGCCTGGCACCAACTCGTACAGCGAGTCATCGTCCAGTTTGGGATTACGAATTAAGGCAACGCAGGCTGCAGCGATTTCTCGCAGATTATGCGAGGGGATTTCCGTCGCCATGCCCACGGCAATCCCGGATGCGCCGTTCAGCAGCACCACGGGCAAACGTGCAGGCAGCAAAGCGGGCTCTTTCTGGCTGCCGTCATAGTTGGGCAGAAAATCTACGGTGCCTTCGTCGAGCTCATCAAGCAGAACACGCGCAAAAGGCGTGAGCCGGGCTTCGGTATAGCGCATGGCCGCCGCGTTGTCGCCGTCGCGTGAACCGAAGTTGCCGTGGCCGTCCACCAAGGGGTAACGCAGTACAAAGCTTTGCGCCATGCGCACCATGGCGTCGTAAGCAGCCTGATCGCCATGCGGGTGGTACTTACCTAAGACATCGCCCACCACGCGAGCGGATTTCACCGGCTTCGCACCCGGCCCCAACCCCATGGCCTGCATGGCGTACAAAATACGCCGCTGCACCGGCTTCTGGCCATCTGACACATCAGGCAATGCGCGGCCGCGCACAACCGATACAGCGTAATCCAAGTAAGCCTGCTCGGCGTACAAAGCCAGGGTGATGTTTTCGTCATCGGCGGGCATCCCCGCCTGTGTTGCATCCATTTAAATTCTCCGCTTCAGGCCCGCTTCAAACATCGACATCGGCAAGGTTGCCCTTGCTCTCCAGCCACTGACGCCTCTGCCCCGATTCGCCTTTACCCATCAGCATGCCGAACATCTTGCGGGTGGCGTCCAGACCCGGTGCGCCGTAAGCGACGGGTAGCAGGCGACGGGTATCGGGATTCATGGTGGTATCCCACAACTGTTCTGCACTCATTTCGCCCAACCCCTTGAAGCGGCTGATGGCCCAACTGCTTTCACGCACGCCATCGCTGCGTAATTTTTCAAGGACAGAGTCCAGCTCTGCTTGATCCAAGCAGTAGATCTTGCGCGCCGGCCGCTTACCCGCTGCGGGGACATCCACGCGGAACAAAGGCGGCCGGGCCACGCACACATGGCCAGCCTCAATCAGACGAGGAAAATGGCGGAAGAACAGCGTAAGCAGCAATACCTGAATGTGTGAACCATCCACGTCGGCATCCGACAAAATGCAAATGCGGCCATAGCGCAGCCCGGATAGATCAGGGTGGTCGTCAGGCCCATGCGGGTCAACACCAATCGCTACGGCGATATCGTGAATCTCCGTATTGGCGAACAACCGGTCGCGATCCACTTCCCAGGAATTCAGCACCTTGCCGCGCAGCGGCAGAATGGCCTGGAATTCTTTGTCGCGCCCCATTTTTGCCGAGCCGCCGGCAGAATCCCCTTCCACCAAGAACAGCTCAGTGCGTGACACATCGTTGGATTCGCAATCGGTCAGCTTGCCGGGCAAAACGGCCACCCCAGAGCTTTTACGCTTTTCAACCTTCTGCGCCGAACGTGCCCGGGCCTGGGCTTGCCGGATGGCGCTTTCCGCCAGCTTGCGGCCATATTCCACATGGCCGTGCAGCCAGAGCTCCAGCGTGTTCTTCACGTAGCCACTGACCATGCGTACGGCATCGCGGCTATTGAGCTTTTCCTTGATCTGGCCCTGGAACTGAGGGTCCAGCACCTTGGCCGACAGCACAAAGCTGGCCCGCGCAAACACATCCTCCGGCAACAGCTTCACCCCTTTGGGGATGAGGCTGTGAAGTTCTGCAAACGACTTCACCGCGTTAAACAAGCCATCGCGCAGCCCCGCCTCGTGGGTGCCGCCACCGGTTGTGGAAATCAGATTGACATAGGATTCACGCACGGTCGGGCCGTCGGCGGTCCAGACCACCACCCACTGCGCGCCTTCGCCCTCGGAATAGGTTTCGTCATCGGGGCCAGCATAATGACTTCCCTCAAACGCCGGCACAATGCGTTCAGCGTCGCCCAGCGCCTGCTCGAGATAACTGCGCACGCCGTCGTCATACTGCCACGACTGAACATCACCGGTTTTTTCATTGCGGAACTCAAAACGCACACCAGCGAGCAGCACGGCCTTGCTGCGCAAGCTGTGCATGAGATCAGCCAGTGGAATAACGGGAGAGTCGAAATATTGTGCATCGGGCCACACTCGGACACACGTGCCTGAAGCGCGGCGCGGCGCGGTGCCCACCACAGCCAAGGGAGTTTCAACTTCGCCGCCGGCAAACACGATCTCATGAACGCTGCCATCGCGTGTCACCCGCACTTCCATGCGTCGGGACAAGGCATTCGTGACCGACACGCCCACGCCATGCAGGCCCCCCGAGAACGCATAAGCACCCCCCGTTTTTTTGTCGAACTTGCCCCCTGCGTGCAAACGTGTAAAGACCACTTCGACCACAGGCGCCTGCTCCTGTTCGTGCAGCCCTACCGGAATGCCTCGGCCGTCATCTTCAATCGACACGCTGCCGTCAACATGGAGCGTGACACTAACGCAACGCCCAAAACCGGCCAGCGCCTCGTCAGCAGCGTTGTCGATGACTTCCTGAATGATATGCAGCGGATTTTCGGTGCGGGTATACATGCCGGGGCGCTGCCGGACCGGTTCCAGGCCTTTTAGCACCCGGATCGATGCTTCATCGTAGCGGGATGTGGACAATTTGATTCCGTAATTTGATCGTCAGGGAAAGGCGTATTTTACGATTCCCGCGCCAAGCGCGTTGTGCGAGGCCTCGTAGCTAGTGGTATGCTTGCAAAAAAACAGGGAAGTTCCATCTCATCACACGCCCCAGTGCGTGGGCTTCCCCAGCCTGCTATCAGGCTCAAGCCTCTCTCTTATTTCATCTTACAAATCCTTCCTGCCATGACAGACTCCATTAAAAATGTAACGGACAGTTCATTCGAGTCCGATGTATTGAAATCAGACATCCCCGTATTGGTGGATTACTGGGCTGAATGGTGCGGCCCCTGCAAAATGATTGCACCGCTGCTTGATGAAGCAGCCAAGGCATACCAAGGGCGTGTTACAATTGCCAAGCTCAATGTCGATGACAACCCCGATACCGCCGCTAAGTTCGGCATCCGCGGAATTCCGACACTGATGCTCTTCAAAGACGGCAAGGCTGCCGCTACCAAAGTCGGCGCCATCTCCAAATCGCAACTTAATGCATTCCTGGACGAATCGCTGTAAATCACGGAACAGAACATCTGTTCCAGTAATTAAGTCGCGCGGGCCCTCTCCGGGCTCGCCAACCACCACAACCCTTCACCCCCCTCTCTTCACCATCCATGCACCTCAATGAATTAAAGGCACAGCACGTTTCGCAGCTGCTCGAAATGGCGGCCAGTCTGGACATCGACAACGCCAGCAGGCTGCGTAAACAAGAACTCATGTTCGCCATCATGAAAAAGCGCGCCAAGCAAGGCGAGCAGATCTTCGGCGACGGCGTTCTGGAAGTGCTGCCCGACGGGTTCGGCTTTCTGCGTTCCCCCGAAACTTCGTACCTTGCCAGTACCGACGACATCTATATTTCCCCTTCCCAGATCCGCCGCTTCAACTTGCATACGGGCGACTCCATCGAAGGTGAAGTTCGCACCCCCAAGGATGGCGAACGCTATTTTGCATTGGTGAAGGTGGACAAGGTCAACGGCATGCAGCCCGAGGCCATCAAACACCGCATCATGTTCGAGAACCTCACACCGTTGCATCCCAACGAGGTACTCAGGCTCGAACGCGATATCAAAAGCGAAGAAAACATCACTGGTCGCATTCTCGACATCTTCGCGCCCTTTGGCAAAGGCCAGCGTGCCCTGATCGTAGCCAGCCCCAAGTCCGGCAAGACGGTCATGATGCAGCACATTGCCCATGCCATTACCACCAATAATCCGGACGCTGTAATGATTGTCCTGCTGGTGGACGAGCGCCCTGAAGAAGTGACAGAAATGCAGCGCACCGTACGTGGTGAAGTTGTTGCATCCACCTTCGACGAGCCTGCTACCCGCCACGTGCAGGTGGCTGAAATGGTGATTGAGAAAGCCAAGCGGCTGGTCGAACTCAAAAAAGACGTCGTGATCCTGCTGGACTCGATCACGCGACTGGCACGGGCCTACAACACGGTCGTGCCGGCGTCTGGAAAAGTTCTCACAGGTGGGGTGGACGCCAATGCCCTACAACGCCCCAAGCGTTTCTTTGGCGCCGCTCGCAACCTGGAAGAAGGCGGCTCTCTCACCATTATCGGCACCGCCCTGATTGAAACCGGCAGCCGTATGGATGAAGTCATTTATGAAGAGTTCAAGGGCACGGGCAACAGCGAAGTGCACCTGGAGCGCCGCCTGGCCGAGAAGCGCGTGTACCCGGCCATCAACCTTAATAAGTCCGGAACCCGCCGGGAAGAGTTGCTCATCAAACCCGATCTTCTACAAAAGATCTGGGTCTTGCGAAAGTTCATTCACGACATGGACGAAGTCGAAGCGATGGAATTCATCCTGGATAAGATCCGGGCAACCAAGACCAACGCCGAATTTTTCGACATGATGAAGAAATAAGCATGGGATTAGCGAAACTAGATCAATTCCTAACGGGCATACAAGCCCGCGACCCACATCAACCTGAATATATGCAGGCAGTCCATGAAGTCATGGCAAGCCTGTGGCCTTTCATAAAACGCAACCCTCAGTACGCCGAACAAGGTTTGCTCGAACGGCTGGTTGAACCCGAACGGGTGATCCAGTTTCGCGTTACCTGGGTAGACGACCAGGGTAAAGTCAACGTCAATCGCGCCTACCGCATCCAGCACAGCTCGGCCATCGGCCCCTACAAGGGCGGTATGCGCTTCCATCCCTCCGTCAATCTCTCCATCCTTAAATTCCTGGCTTTCGAGCAAACCTTTAAAAACGCCCTCACCACCCTGCCCATGGGCGGCGGCAAGGGCGGCTCCGACTTCGACCCCAAGGGCAAGTCCGATGCCGAAGTCATGCGCTTCTGTCAGGCCCTGATGCTCGAATTACACCGCCATCTTGGCCCCGACACAGATGTGCCAGCAGGCGATATCGGGGTCGGTGCACGCGAAGTCGGTTTCATGACCGGCATGATGAAAAAGCTGTCCAATTCGGCCGCCAGCGTTTTCACCGGCAAGGGCCTGACCTTCGGCGGCAGCCTGATTCGCCCCGAAGCAACCGGCTACGGCACCGTATACTTCGCTGAAGAAATGCTCAAGCAGTCGTCCCAGTCTCTGGAAGGCTTGAAAGTCGCGGTATCGGGTTCGGGTAACGTCGCTCAATATGCCATTGAAAAATGCATGCATATGGGCGCCAGAGTCGTTACGGTTTCCGATTCCCAAGGTACGGTCATTGATCCGGCGGGCTTCACTCCCGCCAAGCTGGCTGCTCTATGCCATATCAAGAATACTGAGCGCGGCCGCATCGAAGACTACGCCAAAGAATTCAAGCTCACTTACGAAGCCGGCAAGCGGCCCTGGCACGTGCCCGTAGATGTCGCCCTGCCCTGCGCCACGCAAAACGAACTAGACCTCGAAGATGCACGTACGCTCATTAAGAATCGTGTACGCTGCGTTGCAGAAGGGGCCAATATGCCCACCAGCCTGGAAGCCGCTCATGCGTTTATCGAGGCAGGTGTTCTGTATGCGCCTGGTAAAGCGAGCAATGCCGGCGGTGTGGCGGTTTCGGGTCTGGAAATGAGCCAGAACGCACAACGACTTTGCTGGACACGTGAACAGGTGGATTCACGGTTGCGCAACATCATGCGCAATATTCACGAAAACTGCCTGCATCACGCCCCCAAAGGCAAGACAGTCAATTACCTAGATGGCGCCAACATTGCAGGCTTTGTCAAAGTGGCTGACGCCATGCTGCAACAAGGCGTTTACTGAGCCATCTTCTTTAAGAAGCGGCAAAGGCGCCTTTCAGGGCGCCTTGCCGGCTTTACCTGCAGCGTTTGAATCCACCACGTCGATCTGTGGTGCGTCAAAACTTCCCTTGACTTGATACTCTATCGTCATGGCCTTGCTCATTGGGCTTTTCAGCAACCATTGTGTAAGGAAGGCCCCCACACCCACCAGCGGGTTGACCACAATACCCGCCGCAATGGCCGCGCCACTGACATCCAGATTAGGCACGACAATCGCGTATAGATCCAGCCCTTCCTGCGGAAGGTCGACGTCGCCTGCGATGATGATGGTGGCAACCGGCCCGGTGACGCGATAGTTCTCGCTATGCATAACACCGTTCTCCAGCTTGATCTGCCCGAGTAAGGTATCAAAGGGAAAGCCTTGTTTCAGCAACCCTGCGGGGTTCCAGTTGAAACTGGCCAGGCGTTGTACCGACTGCAGTGACAACACCTCCAGCAGACGCGCGGAACGAGAGCCCATACTGAGAAAGCGTCCTTTGGAGAACTCCACATCGAGATCACCCTGCAAGCCAGAAAGCTCAAAGCCCCACGGGAGGTCGCGCCACTTTACCGTACCTCGCACATGGCCATGGCCGCCCTCCATCACACCGTTGAACCCTATGTGCGCAAGATAGGCGCCTAAATCATCAAATAGGGCTTCGGCTTGCAGGGTCAGACCGCGTCCAGGGCCATCCAACAACCACATACCATTGCCTTGCAAACTCGCATGTGGGCCAGATAACTGAAGCTGCTCCAGCCTCCAGCGCCGTCCCTGCGCCTCGTTCACCCCCACCACGGACAAGGAGCCGATCTCGCGCCCGGACACGCGCAGGCGGTCGATTTTCAACTGGATCCCGGGAAATTTGATGTCATCATCCAATTTGAATGAAACAGCATCTTTGTCGTTCTTTTTTAGCGTCGGCGCTGAACGCTCCGCACCTATTGCCAGGCGTTGGAAATGGGCATCGATATTCCCTTGTATATGGCCGCGCTTTTCTTGCCAGAACAAAGTGCCTGCCGTCTGCGTAGAACTGACATCCACCCGCCAGCGGTCGCCTTGCGGCCGTCGCGCGGTAAAGGTGAGGTGGTCGAGCTCTGTGTTAAAGACCCGTGCTTTATCGGCCTGCAGGCGTATATCGCTCACGGACGGAAAGAGTGGCCGGTTGCCGGCCACGCTGTTGGCGCCCAGCCCATCCATTTTCTTGCGCCAGATATCCAGATCAAGTAACGGCGCTTGAAGATCCACGGCCAGACCACTTGCGGGCAGCTCGGCCTTGCCGTTCACGCTTAGTGCGGCAGAATGAAAAAAACTGTCCTTGTGCTGCTCATTATGCGCAAACACAGCTTGAATATTTTCTGCGAGCTCAACCTTTAAAGTGGCATCGCGCTTACTCGATGCAGGCTCCCATTCCGCCCGCAATGGCCAGCGCCGCTCGCCTGACTTAAAAAATGGGTCGGGCAGGTTGATAGTCAGGCCTTCGAGCGCTGATTTCAGTTCCATGCCATACGCCCCCTTGGCGCTACGCTTCAAACTGAGGCGGTAGTCGGTCGCGCCCTCCAGCACCCCATTCAATTGGCCGTCCAGGTACTCATTCAAGCCCGTTGCGCTCAATCGCCCTTCAAACAGCAGCGCTTTATGCTCCCGGCCTATCCCACCGCCGATGGTCACCGGCCCTCCCAGCACCTGCCCCTTGAGACCTTGCGCGCTCAAGTGCTCTTCACTGAAGGCTAGCCTTCCTGTCAGGCCCGACAGGGCTGGGAACGTATCATCCAGCTCCAGCCCCCCTTGATCGAACACCACCTCGCCCTCCACCCGGCTGTCATCGGTGTTCAATAATGGAATCGTGAGCGCTATCGGTACTTGCCACTGCCCCTCACCTCTGGCTGCATCAAACATACCGTCTAGCAGATCACCTAAGGGAGATTCCCGCATTAATGCCAAGAAAGCGCCTGCTTCAGCCTGCCCGTGACCCTTCACCTCCAGCACGGAGTCGTACTCGATATTCGGAATGCGGGCGTCTACGTCGCTCAGTTGAATCGTCTGGCCACCAGGGCGCATCTGCATGGTGTCGGCTCGTATCGTGAGGTCAACCTTATGCAACTGCGCATAGCCGTCTAGGTTCTCCAGCCGCGGCCAACCTGGCTCCCCCACCACAGCAGCCGGCGCATAATCAATGACAGCGCCTTTGACTGCTCCCCCTAGTATGAAATCACCGCTATCCGGCTGTTCTCCAAAAGGGAAATACGCCATGTCTCCTTGCAGGCGTACCGGTGCTTCAAGCAAACGCCCTGCCAACAAGCCATGACGCAACCATATGCGAGCATCATCATTTACCACGGCAGGCAAATAGCGAACGATGGCGGCAAGCTCCGCCCGCTCAAAACGGCCTTGCAGGTCAATCAAGCCCGCATCACCGCCTTTCTCTTGCCAGTTTCCCTGAACGACAAGATCCATATCGGCATTGCGCACTTGAGCATGGTCGAATTCCAGCCGCAAGCCCGTGGCCGCATCGCGCTGTACGCCGCTAAGTACCGCCACCTCATCAAACAGCAAAGGCGACTCGAAAACCTCACCGGCTTCCACCTGAAGGCCTTTCATCTGTACTGCCACACGTACGGGTGAATGCGGAAGAGCCGTTTGTGATTCCCTGTGAGCGGATCCGGGAGAAAACGCCTGTTCCAACGCCGCCCATTCCCCCGCCACATAGAGTCGGGTCGACTCGGCTGCCACTCCCAACTCCGACGCCGATCGCCACACACCATTTTGCACAAGGACTTGCGAAACATGGCGCCCCAATTCCCCGCCCGTCACTTGCTGCCAGCCCCGCCAACTGACCCGGCCTTGTTCCAAGAGGCTGTATACGTCGAGCCAGGGCTGCCAGCCGGCGGGCTGCATCTGCTCCACGTTGATGTGAAACAAGCCGCTGATGTCTGCTAGTGACAGCGGGCGGTTGTCATGCAGCGTGACCTGGGCCCGCCCCAGCAGCATGAATGATGTGCCCAGGTCGGCCGGCGGGCGCGCTTTGATGGACACCACATAATCCGCCCCCTCGGTGCCCAGGCTCAAATCCACATCACGCAACTCCAGGGCGGGTGCGGCCCGCATTTCATCTCGCCATACAATGCGGGCGTTGGTAAAGCTGACATGGCGCTGTTCAGACAACCAATGCAAAAGCCCGGCCTCTTCGCTTGTGTCCTGTTGGTCGGTAGCCTCCAGCGCATAGCCCATGAGAGAGATACGATCCTGGGTGTCGCGGCGCAGAGACAGTGCCACACCGTCCGCATTGAGTTCCAAGAAACGTGGAGAACGCGTGAACAGGCTGGACCACGACACGACTGCGTTCAGCGTCGGCACGCTGAGTAACAGCCGGCCCTGTTCATCGCGTAAAGTGGTGTTGCGCAGACTGATGCTGGGATGGCGCCCCCGCCATTGGGCCGTGATCTGGCCAAGCTCCACTTGGCCGGGCAGAAGCTCAGAAATTTCACGCTGTAGGGGTTCGCGCCACTGATCAATATTGGGCAGAACCCAATAACGAATGCCAAGAAAGGCCACACCCAGGAAGACATAGCAGCCCAGCGCGATAAAACCGATCCATTTGCACAGGCGGCGTAGTATTTTCTGCACGGTGGTGTGCGGAAGGCTGGTTTACAGTATCTTTCGATACTGGCATCGCCTTTCCGGTTCAGTTTCCTTCGTTATGACGCAGACCATTATATTAGAGCCCGCCCTTTCCTGGTCAGGCGCGTTACGGCGCAAAATCGACGCTCACCCTGAATTCGGCCAATGGCTGGAGCACGCAGCCGCTCAGCCTGTGGACGCCCGGCGGTTGACACAATGGTTTGTTGAGTTGGGCGGCCTGCCGGACCAAACCATGGAAACCGAAATTTTGCGGCGGGTATTACGGCAGTTGCGCCAGCGAGTGTTTTACACGCTGGCAGTGCGCGATATCGCCGGTGCAGCGCCACTTCAAGAGGTCTTAGGCGCAATGACAGCCCTGGCAGACCTGGCAGTGGAACAGGCTTATCGGTGCTCGCTCAGCAACCTGGCAGATATTTACGGCATCCCGCATGACCCTGAAACTGGTAAACCCCAAGAACTGATTGTGGTCGCCATGGGTAAGCTTGGCGGGCAAGAACTTAACGTTTCCTCTGACATCGACCTCATCATGCTTTACGGCGCAGACGGCGAAACGGCAGGCCGCCGCCCCTTGAGTCATCATGAGTTCTATGCTCGCCTGACCCGGCGCATGATGCCTTTGCTTTCGGAACTCGATGCCGACGGCCAAGTGTTTCGCACTGATTTGCGCCTGCGCCCGGACGGGGATTCCGGCCCGCTGGCCTGGAGCCTGGCAGCGCTGGAAAATTACTTGGTTGCTCAAGGGCGGGAATGGGAACGCTACGCCTGGATCAAGGCCCGCACCTTACGGCTTAAAGCCTTTGAAAACAGCTCCCCCATGGCGCAATGGCAGCAACTGGAAGCCCTGCGCACGCCTTTCGTTTACCGCAAATACTTCGATTTCGATGCCCTATCGGCACTGCGCGAACTGCGCGAACGCATTCGCCAGGATTGGCAGCGACGCGCACTAGCGCGTAGCGGTGTCGATGTCACCCACAATATCAAACTGGGCGAAGGCGGCATCCGCGAAATTGAGTTCGTCGTGCAATTGACACAGCTGATTCGCGGCGGTCGTCTGCCGTCTTTGCAGCGTGCCAATCTGCTTGCCGCACTGCAAAGCCAGCAGGCCTCCGGCGTGATTGACAGCACCATGGCCACCAAGCTGAAGGATGCCTACGGCTTTTTGCGCCGGGTAGAGCACATGCTGCAATATCGGGAAGATGAACAAACTCATCTTCTACCTCGCACTGCAGAACTGCAAAATGGGCTGGCTACCGCAATGGGCATGAGCCTGGATGAGTTCGAACACACGTTGCACGCCCACCGTCGTCAGGTCAGCGCCGCCTTTCAGGATGCTTTCCGCATTGCGGGAATGTCCCACACTCCGGCAGACGCCACGGCGAAGTCTGCACCCGTGCCTGATCCGGCAAAAACAACCGCCCCGGCAGCTGGCGACCAAGACATGACTGACTTTATTCACCAGCACATGGGGGAACAAGCTCAGGCGGTATGCGAAAGAATGAACGCCATGCTGGCCAGCCCCCGCATCCGCAGCCTGCCTAATGTCAGCCACAAGCGGCTGAACACATTACTCCCAGCGCTGCTGGCTGCCGCTGCCGACACAGACAGCCCTGCCACCACCGCAACGCGCTTGTTCGACCTGGTGGAGCACATAGCCCAACGCAGCGCCTATATGGCCTTGCTGGCCGAATACCCGGAAACCCTGGCGCGGGTTACACGCATCGTCAGCGCCAGCCCCTGGGCCTCGCAATACCTGAACCGCTTTCCCGTGCTGCTTGATAGCCTGATCGAGTGGCGCTCCCTAATGCAAGAGCCCGACTTCAAGGAGATCCGCACACAACTGGCGCGCGAGCTTGACGCCTGCCTGCTGCCTGATGGCAGGCCCGATGTCGAGCAGCAGATGAACCTCATGCGCGACCTGCAACACCAGATCAGCTTTCAATTGCTGGCTCAGGATCTTGAGGGACTTTTGACCGTCGAAACGCTGGCCGATCACTTGTCGGCCCTGGCCGATCTGCTACTGGACGAAACCATTCAACGCGCCTGGCCTCTGGTTCAGCCACGCGGCGCCACCCACTTCGGCCCGCCCCGCTTCGCTGTCATAGCCTACGGCAAACTCGGCGGCAAAGAAATCGGTTACGCCTCCGACCTGGATCTCGTCTTCCTGTATGACGACCCAGACGACGAAGCCGTTGAACGTTACGTGAAACTCGGACGCCGCATGGTGTCGTGGCTGTCCGCCATGACCTCATCCGGCCGGCTCTATGAAATCGACCTGCGCCTGCGCCCCGATGGCGATGCGGGTCTGCTGGCCATCTCCATGGACGGTTTCGCACGTTATCAGCGTGAGCACGCCTGGATATGGGAACATCAAGCTCTTACCCGGGCACGCTACTGCGCGGGCGACCCCACGCTGGGGGAGCGCTTTGAAGCGGTACGGCGCGATATCTTGTTGCGCATACGCGAAGCCGAACCACTGCGGGCTGCGGTGCGCGAAATGCGCGGAAAAATACGGGCTGGCCACCCCAACCACAGTGATGACTTCGATGTGAAGCACGACCCAGGCGGCATGGTGGATATTGAGTTCATCACTCAATATCTGGTTCTTTTGCATGCCCACAAACACCCTGAACTGCTAGGCAACCTGGGCAATATCGCACTGCTAGGCCTGGCCGCCCAAGCTGGGCTGATCCCTGACGACCTGGCCGGGCAAGTCGCTGACGCCTACCGCCTGCTGCGCCGCCGTCAGCACGCGCTGCGCCTGCAAGGAGCAGAAAAAGCGCGCGTACCAAGCGACCAGTTGGTGCAAGAACGCGCCGCTGTTCAGAAATTGTGGAATCTGGTCCTTGAACAGTGAGCAAAAAATAAAAGGGGTCTGTCCCGGTTTTGCAAACCAAAACCGGGACAGACCCCTTTTGACCACTTTTACTGCAAAGTGCGTTCGAACACGAACTTATCATCCTGCCAATCGACCGGAATCACATCTTTTTCGCCAAATGTTCCATCCAGCACCAGTCGCGCGACAGGGTTCTCAATATGCTGCTGAATCGCACGCTTCAAAGGCCGCGCCCCGAATACCGGATCGAAGCCTGCGCGAGCCAGTTGCGCCACGGCGGCATCGGTGACTTCCAGCGTCATTTCACGCTGTGCCAGACGTTCCGCCAGACGCTGCAATTGAATGCGAGCAATCGACTCGATGTGCTTGGGATCCAAGGAATGGAACACCACCACTTCATCAATGCGGTTGAGGAACTCGGGGCGGAAGCTTTGCTTGAGCTCCGTCCAGATCACTTCCTTCACCACATCATAAGGCTGACCGGCCATGCTCTGGATGTGCTGCGACCCCAGGTTGGAAGTCATGATAATGACGGTGTTGCGGAAATCCACCGTGCGCCCCTGGCCATCGGTCAGACGCCCATCGTCCAGCACTTGCAGCAAAACGTTGAATACGTCGGGGTGGGCTTTTTCCACCTCATCCAATAGAACCACGCTATAGGGCTTGCGACGTACGGCCTCAGTCAGATAACCACCTTCTTCATACCCCACATAACCCGGAGGCGCACCAATCAGGCGTGCAACCGAATGCTTTTCCATGAATTCACTCATGTCGATACGGATCATGTGATCTTCCGAATCGAACAGGAAACTCGCCAGCGCCTTGGTCAGCTCTGTTTTGCCCACACCGGTCGGCCCCAGGAACAGGAAAGACCCATAGGGGCGTGACGGATCAGACAGCCCGGCGCGCGAGCGACGAATGGCGTCTGCTACCAACCTTACGGCTTCATCTTGCCCCACCACGCGGTTATGCAGGTGCTCTTCCATCTGCAACAGCTTTTGGCGCTCGCCCTGCATCATTTTCGCCACCGGAATGCCCGTTGCTCGCGAAACGACTTCGGCAATTTCCTCGGTACCCACTTCAGTGCGCAGCAGTTTGGGCTTTTCTATGCTCTCCTGTTTATCTGCCTCAGCCGCTTTCAGGCGACTTTCAAGCTCCGGCAGACGCCCATATTGGAGCTCGGCCAGCTTGTCGAACTGCCCCTTGCGCTGCATTTCCGCCATTTCTGCTCGCAGACGCTCGATTTCTTCCTTAATGGACTGTGAACCCTGAACGGCCGCCTTTTCAGCCTTCCAGATTTCCTCATAATCGTTGTATTCGCGTTGCAGCTTGACGAGTTCTTCCTCAATCGCCTGCAGACGGCGCTGCGATGCATCATCCGTGTCTTTTTTCACCGCCTCACGTTCGATCTTGAGCTGAATGATGCGTCGATCAAGCTTGTCCATGACTTCCGGCTTGGAATCAATTTCCATCCGGATACGGGCTGCGGCCTCGTCGATTAAATCGATGGCCTTGTCGGGCAGGAAGCGATCCGTGATGTAACGGTGAGACAGTTCCGCCGCTGCCACAATCGCCGGGTCGGTAATCGCCACGCCGTGGTGCAGCTCATAGCGTTCCTGCAAACCGCGCAAAATGGCAATGGTGGATTCCACATCGGGTTCGGACACCAGCACTTTCTGGAAACGACGTTCCAGCGCTGCATCTTTCTCGATGTATTTGCGGTATTCATCCAGCGTTGTTGCGCCAATACAGTGCAGTTCACCACGCGACAATGCCGGTTTAAGCATATTGCCGGCGTCCATCGCGCCCTCGGCCTTACCGGCCCCCACCATGGTGTGCAGCTCGTCAATGAACACAATGTTCATGCCGTCGTCCTGAGACAGCTCCTTGAGCACCGCCTTCAACCGCTCTTCGAACTCACCACGATACTTGGCACCGGCCAGCAAAGCGGCTAGGTCAAGCGACAACACTCGCTTGCCCTTAAGCGTTTCAGGCACTTCGTTATTGACGATGCGCTGCGCCAGCCCTTCCACAATGGCGGTTTTACCCACGCCGGGTTCGCCAATGAGCACCGGGTTGTTTTTAGTGCGACGCTGCAGAATCTGTATGGCACGACGGATCTCATCATCCCGCCCAATAACCGGGTCGAGCTTGCCCTGACGGGCGCGTTCTGTCAGGTCAGTCGTATATTTCTCTAACGCCTGACGATTTTGCTCTCCCGCCGGGTCAGTAATGGAACTGCCTCCGCGTACGTCGTCGATCGCCGCTTCAAGCGCCTTACGTTGCAGGCCCGCCTCACGCAAAATACGACCCGCCTCGCCCTTGTCGTCGGCCATGGCCAAAAGAAACAGCTCGCTAGCGATGTAGTCATCGCCTCGCTGCATTGCTTCTTTTTCAGTGCGGACCAGCGCCGCCTGCAATTCGCGACTGATCTGGATATTACCGTCGGCTCCCTGCACTTGCGGAAAGCCTTCAATCAGCTGATTCAGCGCGGGTATGACGCGATTGACGGCCACTCCTGCGCGCGCCAGCAAACTGGAACTGCCGCTGTTAGTGTCGCTAAGTAATGCAGCCAGCAAATGAGCCGGCTCAATGTAAGGGTTATCATTTCTCAAGGCTAGGCTTTGCGCATCGGCAACGGCCTGCTGAAAACGTGTAGTAAGTTTGTCGAATCTCATGACTGTGTCTGCCCCGGTGGGATGTCACTATATATATGGATGCTTTAAATGTGCGGCCATTCGCGTCTTTTTCAAGGCGGCACTGGCACGCTCATCTGCTGCGGGGCTATGACATATCAGACAGTGTTGACACAGAGTCGAAACTTGTTAAGCTGTTGCCAGC
The DNA here is from genome assembly GCF_047501535.1 of Achromobacter sp. F4_2707. Classification (NCBI taxonomy): domain Bacteria; kingdom Pseudomonadati; phylum Pseudomonadota; class Betaproteobacteria; order Burkholderiales; family Alcaligenaceae; genus Achromobacter; species Achromobacter sp. F4_2707. Next base: position 51,965 of record NZ_JAZDRJ010000008.1, on the reverse strand, counting down.
CATATTTTGAAACAGGAGTCAACATGCGTGGTGTCATCCGCAAATGGGGAAACAGCGCGGCTATTCGCCTGCCTTCCTCCATGCTCAAAAGCCTGCGAGTCGGAGTCGATGACCTGATGGAAATGCGCGTCGAACGCGATTGTCTGATTCTCCAGCCAATTCGTTCCGAGGAGTACACGCTCGGGCAATTGGTAGGAGCGATCAAGCCCGCCAATACCCACGAAGAAATCGATTACGGCTCAATGTAGCACCCACCTAGGCCTTGAAACACCATGAGCAAACGCTATACCCCGGAAGCCGGTGACATCGTTCACATTCATTTCGAAATGCCGCCCCGGCATACCGGTCCTGACTACAAACCTGCGCTGGTCATCAGCCCTTCCCTCTACAACAAAAAATCCGGTCTGATGCTGTGCTGCGCCATTACATCTCAAACCAAAGGCTATCCGTTTGAGGTCGCCCTAGCCTCCATTGAAGGTCATTGCACCCTAGCAGATCAGGTCAAAAGCCTGGGCTGGCCGGGTATAAAAATCAGCCATCAGGGTCGCGCTAGCCCCGAAGAGCTGGCGGCTGTGCGAGCCAAGCTCACTGCGCTGATTCTGCCGGGTTAAACCCAGGCCATCACCTATTCACTCACACGCCCCATGAGCCGTTTCAAGCAGCTTGAAAGCTTTGTGGCCGTCGCCGCACTGGGCAGCCTGTCCGCCGCTGCGCGGCAGGAAGGTGTCGCCCCCGCCATGATAGGCCGCCGCATCAATGCATTAGAGGCGCGGCTGGGTATCAAGTTGCTGGTGCGCTCCACACGCAGCATGTCGCTGACATCCGAAGGGAGTCTATTCTTAGAAGAGGCTCAGCGCATCCTGCGCGAGCTGAACGACTTGGAGTCACGTATATCGCAAGGCAGCGTGCGCCCGTCCGGCCACCTGCGCGTCAGCGCCCCCGCAGGGTTCGGGCGCCGCCATGTCGCCCCGCTTCTGCCCGACTTCACCGCTTCCTACCCAGATGTCAGTATTAGCTTGGATCTCAGCGATCGATTAGTCGATCTCATCGACGAAGGCTACGATTGCGCCATCCGTATAGGCGAGCTGGAGGATTCCCGCATAGTGGGCGTTCGGCTGGCAGACAACAAGCGTGTCATAGTCGCCTCGCCTTCATACCTCCAGCGCAACGGCCGCCCTAATTCGCCCGATGACCTGCTGGAACACAACTGCCTATCTTTCGGCCAACAAGGCAACCAAGCCAAAGGCTGGCTACTGACTCAAAACGGCCAAGTACGCGCCATTCGGGTAAAGGGCAACCTTGCATGCAGCGACGGCTCAGTTCTGCATCAGTGGACACTTGCTGGCATGGGGCTGGCTTGGCGCTCGCTTTGGGAGGTTCAGGAAGATATTGAAGCCGGCCATCTGATTACGGTACTCGACGAATATGCTGCACCTGTAAATGGTATATTTGCCCTGATGCCTGAACGCAAACATCTACCTCAAAGGCTGCGCTTATTCTTGGATATGCTCAAAGGGCACTACTCTTCGCCCACGTACTGGAACGGCGGCTTAAACAAACAAACGCCCGAGTAACACAGATGGGCGGAAATCAAAAGCTGCGCCTCCTAGCATAAAACCACCAACATGACAATCGGGACAGGCACCCGGCTATCCTTTATACTTGATCTATATCAAACAGCACTGGCGAGCCGCTGTGCGCCCGCAAGGGCAACCTGACGTATGCAAAAGCGAATTAGTGTAACTTCCGACTCCACCCGTTGCTCAACCTGTATGTTGAGCGAACTGTGCTTTCCTTTAGGTATGGCACGCAACGATGTCGCGAGGCTTGATGAGCTTATCCGGGAGCGCATTCGCGTGCCCAAGGGTTCGGCTCTCTTTCACCTGGGCGACAAAACCGAAGCAGTCTACGGTATCCGGTCTGGCACACTTAAAACTCAACTTGAAGACGCTGCTGGCCAAGTACAGATCACCGGCTTCCTGCTACCCGGCGAGATTCTCGGCATGGACGGCTTGGTAAACAACACTCATGTTTCCCATGCTATCGCTCTGGAAGACAGCGAGGTCTGTGTGATTCGCATTGACGACATGGATCAGCTTTCGCTGCATTTCCCTGCCCTGCAACAGCAGTTTCGCAGGTTGATGAGCAAGGAAATCAACCGTTCTCACCAATTGGTGATGTCGCTGGGGTCTTTACGTTCGGAACAACGACTGGCAGCCTTTTTACTAAACCTGTCGCATCGGCTTTCCGCCTTGGGCTATTCGCCCTATGAGTTTGTACTTCGCATGAGCCGTGAAGAAATCGGCAACTATCTCGGCCTGACTCTCGAAACCGTCAGCAGGCTGTTTTCACGCTTTGCGCGCGAAGGCCTGCTACAAATTCGCCAGCGAGAAGTCCATATTCTTGATATCCAGGCCCTGCGCAGCCTTTCCGGCAGCGACTGCGGCTAAGCGCGATTACGCCGCCCCAGGCGCCCTATAAAGGGTCGCCGAATTCATCGTACTCACGCGGACGTGGCGCGATTTTAAGCGTCAGTGTGCTGGACAGCGCGGCCATCACCCAGAAAAAGAAAAAACCTATTGTGTAAGCCTGCATACGGCTGGTCTCGATATGCCCGAAAATCACGAGATCCAGAGGGTCTATGAAGGCGAACACAAAAAAGGTCATCATCGCAGCGACCAGAAAAGAAGGCCACATTATCCACATCAATGAACGCCATTTCATAGAGCGGTCTCCTGCTTCTTCAACGCCAAGGGCGTAATTCCCCTAACAAACAGCTTAGCGCTGCTGTAGATAACGAACCTTGAATTCGCGCACATTCAGGGTTGAGCCTTAGTTTCTACCTGAGGTTTGGTCACCACGAGACCTCGCTTTACCCCACCATCACGGATTTCCTGATCTGAAAAATTCTGGAAAGCCAGATAAATGGTGATCGCACACCCAATAATGGCTAGGGCGGGACCTGCCATGAGAATCCAGGGCCAGGGTTCGCGATACCAGGGCTTCGCTTGATCAGTGTCTTTCATGCCACGTGCTTGTTTGAGGTTTAATTAATACGATATCGGTTTTCAATGTTGATATCAATTGGGAACGTAAAAACTAGACGGTTCAACAGCCTCGATCTCCCGGCCCTGCTCCGATGTCGCACTCGCGCGAAATTCGATATTGTGCAAGCCTGGCTCCGCCTGACCAACCGGCATCCGTACCACAATAGGTACCAGCCTATTGGATGCCGCTGGGATTTCTACCGTAGAAGTTTTATCGCCGTCGGTTGTTGTCACCACGATTTCGGGCACACCGGACGCGGACAACGACAAGGTCAACGGCTCTTCCGCCGTATTGATGATCTGAAGGCGGTACACGTTTTCAATCATGCCGCCCGGCACCTCACGACCCAAAGCCCCTCGGTCACGGATCACATCAAACCGCAAGGTAGTGCGTGTCGCCAGAGACACCATGAAGGCGATGAAGATAACGCCCAAAATGGCGGTATAGACCATCGTGCGCGGGCGCAAGGTGCGCTTGCGTACTTGCTGCTGTGTCAGACCTTCCTTAATGGCGTTCCCCGACGTGTAACGGATCAGGCCTCGGGGGTACTCCATTTTGTCCATGACGGTATCACAGGCATCTACACAGGCGCCGCACCCGATACACATGTATTGCATGCCTTCGCGGATATCGATACCGGTGGGACAGACCTGCACGCACAGACTACAGTCTACGCAATCTCCCATGCCGGCTTCTTTGTGATCAATCCGGCGAGAGCGACCGCCACGCGGCTCCCCGCGCACATAGTCGTAGGTGACAACGAACGTGTCTTCGTCAACCATAACGCTCTGAAAACGAGCGTAGGGACACATGTACTTGCAGACTTGTTCGCGCATGAAACCGGCATTGCCCCAGGTGGCAAAGCCGTAGAAGAACATCCAGAACCACTGCCAGAAACCCAGAGTTCCGGCAAACACACCCAGCAGCAGTTCGCGAATAGGTGCGAAATAACCGATGAATGTAAAGCCCGTCCACAGCGCAATCAGCACCCACAGAATGTGTTTCGTGGCTTTGACGCGGAACTTGCGCAGGCTCCAGGGGGCTTCATCAAGCCGAATGCGGGCCAACCGGTCGCCTTCGACCTTGCGCTCGACCCACATGAATATTTCGGTATAAACGGTTTGAGGACAGGCGTAACCACAGAATAGCCGGCCTGCCAACGCCGTAAATAAAAACAGCGAGAATGCTGAAAGCACCAGCAAGACAGTCAGGTAAATGATGTCTTGCGGCCACAGCACCATGCCGAAGATATAAAACTTGCGAGCGCCCAGATCAAATAGAACAGCCTGGCGGTCATTCCATTGCAACCAGGGCAGCCCGTAGAAAATAATCTGCGTAAAGTAAACGAGCGCAACACGCCATTTAGCGAAATAGCCCGTGACCGAACGCGGATAGATTTTATTCCGTACGTCGGCCAGGGCTTTTTCAACTACGGGTGAGGACCCACCCCCCGGCCTTGAGATCGGTTGAGGCTGCCATTTAGGGGCGTCCTCTTGACCTTCGTTGCGGGGCTTGACGGTGGGATCCTGACTACTCATTACTTGTGTTTACCTTGGATTAAATGCTTCAGTTAGCGGCGGCAACAACATTGCCATCGTTATTCGACAGCCCCCAGACCCAGGCCGCCAGCAGGCGAATCTGATCTTCGGTCATCAGGTTCTTCTGAGGCGGCATGATGTTCTCACGCCCATTCAGAATAGTCTGAACGATGGAGGCTTCTGAACTGCCGTGCAGCCAGATATTGTCGGTCAGATTGGGGGCGCCCAGGGCGGTATTACCTGTGCCGTCGGCACCATGGCAAGCCACGCAGAACGCATCAAAATGACGCTTACCAGCCACGATGCGCATGGGATCGTGAGCCAGGCCGGACAAAGAGCGAACGTACTGAGCGGTATCGGACGCTTCGGACGGGCTGAGCTGAGAACCCCATGGCGGCATCATGCCGTGACGGCCTTCCGTAATCGTGTGAATGATCTGCTCCGGTTCGCCGCCCCAGATCCAGTCGTTATCAGCCAAATTGGGAAAGCTGGCCGCACCACGCGCATCGGAACCATGGCACTGAGCACAGTTATTCAGGAACAAACGTTGGCCGATCTCACGTGCTTCCGCGTCCTTCGCCACATCTTCGAAGGACATTTCTGCGTAACGCGCATAGATCGGAGCAATACGTTCCTGCAACTCGATCTGGTTAGCCCGTACTTCACGAGCGGAACTGTAGCCCGTTACACCTGGGCCGAAACCCAGTGCCGGATACAAGACGAACATTCCCAGGGCAACCACACACAGCAGAATGAACATGATAGTCCACCAGCGTGGAATCGGATTGTTCAGTTCAGTGAGGTCACCGTCCCAGACATGGCCAGTGTCTTCGACCTGGTCGATCTCGCGCTTCAGCCAAACCCGCTGCGAAAACAGCAGGATTAGACAGAATACGACACCACCAAGGGCCAGAGTTGCAATCCAGTAGCTCCAGAAGCTACTTACAAAATCGTTCATGGAAGCTCCTAATTCTTTTTATCCGTGGTGCCTTCATCAGGCAAAGCGAAAGGCAGCATGGCCGCTTCGCGGTTCGCCTGTGCCCGGCCGCGCGAGAATGCCCACCAGCAAATACCAAGGAAGGTAATCATTGCCAGAATGGTGGCAAGAGCATTGATGATTGCGATCATTGCTGATCTCCTTGAGCGGTGATGTCCGCAGGCCGTTCGCCGCCCTGGAGCACGGCGCGCTCAGCCGCTGCACGGCCAGCCACACCCAACCCCTGCAGATAGGCAACGATGGCGTCTTCTTCCGTCTTGCCTACCAGTGCCTCGGGGGCCGCTTCGATTTGCTCTTCCGTATAGGGCACACCCAGGCGAGTCAACGCACGCATACGAGCGGATACGTTGGTGCCCTCAACGGTGTTGTGCTGCAGCCACGGATAGGCCGGCATATTGGATTCCGCAACCACAGCGCGAGGATCGCGCAAGTGAACGCGGTGCCAATCATCAGAGTAACGCTGACCTACGCGGGCGAGGTCAGGGCCGGTGCGCTTGGAACCCCACAGGAAGGGGTGCTCGTACACACCCTCACCTGCCAGAGAGTAAGGGCCATAACGCTGCACTTCCGAGCTGAGCATACGGATTTGCTGCGAGTGACACCCAACGCAACCCTCGCGGATATAGATGTCGCGCCCGACCAACCGCAGCGGGTCGTAGGGCTCCACGCCCTCGGTCGCCACGGTGGTGGAGTGCTGGAAGAACAGCGGCACAATTTGGGCCAGGCCAGCAAAGGAGATGACCAGGAAGCTGAAGAACATCAGCCAGCCCACGTTGGTTTCTACCAACTTGTGCGAAAAGAATTTGGTTTTTTCTTGCGCCATTTTTGAAATTCTCCTAGGCGGTGGCCGGTGTCGTGCTCGCGGGCGGGATACGCAGCGCAGGGTCACGTGCATCGGGGCTGTACAGGGGAACCTCGGGGTTCACGCCCTTGACGCCAATGCGTACGGTCATGAGTGTGTTCCAGAGCATGATGACAATGCCAGCCAAGAACATCAGGCCGCCCAACAGACGGATCGCGTAGAACGGGTAAGTTGCCTTAACCGCCTCAACAAAGGAGTAGGTCAGCGTGCCGTCGGGGCTCGTAGCGCGCCACATCAGGCCTTGCATCACACCAGCAATCCACATGGCGGCGATATACAGCACCACGCCCAGGGTTGCGATCCAGAAGTGAACCTCAATGGCCTTTGTGCTGTACATGCTGGTACGGCCGAACAGGCGCGGAATCAGGTAGTACAGGGAACCAATGGTGATCATTGCCACCCAGCCCAATGCACCAGAGTGCACGTGGCCGACCGTCCAGTCAGTGTAGTGCGACAGCGCATTCACTGTGCGGATGGACATCATGGAACCTTCAAACGTGGACATGCCGTAGAACGACAGCGACACCACCAGGAACTTCAGGATGGGGTCGGTGCGCAGCTTGTGCCATGCGCCGGACATCGTCATGATGCCGTTGATCATGCCACCCCAGGATGGAGCCAGCAGAATCAGTGACAGAGCGGAGCCCAGGTATTGGGTCCAGTCGGGCAACGAGGTGTACATCAGGTGGTGCGGCCCTGCCCACATATACGTGAAGGCCAGCGCCCAGAAGTGCACAATCGAGAGGCGATACGAGAAGATGGGACGCTCAGCCTGTTTGGGAACGAAGTAGTACATCATGCCCAGGAAGCTGGTGGTCAGGAAGAAGCCCACGGCGTTGTGACCATACCACCACTGCACCATGGCATCCTGCACGCCTGCGTATGCGGAATAGGACTTCCACAACGTGACGGGCATCTGGATGTTATTGAAAATGTGCAGTACGGCGATGGTAATGATGTAAGAGCCGAAGAACCAGTTCGCCACATAGATGTGCTTGACCCGGCGCTTAACAATGGTGCCGAAGAACACAATAGCGAAGGAAACCCAGACCAGAGCGATCAGGATGTCGATAGGCCATTCGAGTTCGGCGTATTCCTTGGTGGAAGTAATGCCCAGAGGCAAAGTAATTACAGCCGCCACAATAACAGCCTGCCAGCCCCAGAATGTGAAAGCGGCAAGCTTGTCACAGAACAGGCGAGCCTGGCTGGTACGTTGCACCACATAGTAGGAAGTCGCAAACAGCGCGCTCCCGCCAAACGCAAAAATCACTGCGTTCGTGTGCAATGGCCGCAAGCGGCCATAACTCAACCACGGAATGTCGAAATTCAATTGCGGCCAGATCAGTTGTGCGGCAATCCACACACCGACAGCCATGCCTACGACGCCCCAAACTACGGTCATGATGGCAAATTGCCTGACTACACCGTAGTTGAAGACTTCAGGCTGTTTCCCGAGCGTATCGGAAGTACCCATGAGCTTCCCCTCATTAATTATGAAAAACAATCGCGAGCATGATCTCGCATGGCCAAGCCTATAGCCTTGATTTACATCAATGCCCTTCTCGCAAGACTGGGCTTGATGCTTCCCCACCACAGGACACTTGACCTGAGGCGAATCTTGTCAAAACAGCTTTATACGCTAAGAGCTTTCGCCCCACCTTCAGCGCCGCTCGTCTCCAGGCGGCGTTTCCGAAGCCTTTGGCGAGTCGTCATCCATAAGGATGGACTCCCCTCCTTTTTGCGTGTCGTCGAACTGGCCGGAAAAAATCGCCCACCAGAACATCCCGCCGATCAAAGCCACAAACGCGAGCCCGATTGGCAACAACAGAAAAAGAGAAGCTGTCATGATCAGCCCTGGGCAACCGCGCCGGACCACTCCGGCTGGCTGACAGCCCGCAGTTGGCGGCGATACATGCGCCATGCATTCCCCGCAACCGCCAGGGATGACAGCAGCATGCTGAGCGCAGCCACCCAAGGAGCCACCAGCCCAATCGCTGCCAGCGGCGTCATGAGCAAATGCCAGACAACCGAACCATAGAGGTTCTGCCGTGTGACACGCCCGGTCACCCGGACCAGCTCAGCAACTTCAGAATCGGAGACAGGCCCGCGCGCGGCCAGTGAAGCATGCGCAGCGGACACAGAGGAAGGGACTGCCATGGCCATCGCACAAGGACAGCTCATGACGAACATGGCGACCAGTACCGGAACGGCATGGCTGGGATCAATATAAAACCACCACACCGCACCCGACACAACCGCCAGGGCAACTTGAATGGTGACAAACCAGAACGCAACGCGATTGGCGCGCTCGGAAGCCGAAGCGCGAAAGGATTCAATGGCGCTGTGTGCCCCGCCGGTTTCCACGGCCTGACGCGCACAGAACTCAAGATAGCGTGCCGTGAGCAGAAATGCCACGAACATCACAACGGAGTCGAAGTAGACTTCACCCTTACCCGCCCATGTCGCGTAGGCGCTGGGAATGAATGCAACGATAATCCCCAGGGCGACAGGTACATCCATGGTGACTTCTTTTTGTGCCAGGCGGCTGAGTGCCCCAGCCCACACCGGCTGAGCACAGTACAAAACCACGGGAACGGTAAGAAGCAGGCTGATCCAGTTCATCAGGAAGATGGCCTGATCAAGCAATTGAAGATTGTCGGGCGCCATACCCTCGTGGCGCAGATAGCCCGGAAACGCGAACATCATGACTTGCATCATAGCAAGCCAAGCTAGGCCCAAGCGGGCTAGCATATGCCGGCGACGGAGCCGGTCAGCATCCGACATTTCCAGCGGTGGAGAAAAAATAGACATCGCGCGCATGAGCAGCACTATACCTTTTTCGCCGGCCCTCCTTCTTGATCTAGATCAACGGCCTTCGCGCCCCACCCCTTGCTCCGCTTCACTAATCGTGTAACTTCTCAGCTCTAAACCGGACAGCAATCCTTCATAAAAAAAAACCTCCCGGCGCCTTGTCTTACGCCAGGAGGTCACTCTTATATTTACCCTGTTCCACACGGGCTAAAGCCGTACCAGCCAACCTCAGCCCGTTTCTCCCACGTCAGGCGTGGGCGGTGTCGAACTGTTCTTCTTCAGTCGAGCCGGTCAGAGCCGTGGTGGACGACTTACCGCCCTCAATAGCCTGTGTAACGGCATCGAAGTAGCCCGTACCCACTTCGCGCTGGTGGCGGACAGCGGTGAAACCTTTTTCCGCGGCGGCAAACTCTTTTTGCTGCAGTTCGACGAAAGCGCTCATGTTGCGGCGGGCATAACCATGTGCGAGTTCGAACATACCGTAGTTCAGGGAGTGGAAGCCTGCCAGTGTAATGAACTGGTAGCGATAGCCCATGGCGCCCAGTTCACGCTGGAAGCGCGCGATAGTATCGTCGTCAATGTTCTTCTTCCAGTTAAAGGAAGGCGAGCAGTTATAGGCCAACAGCTTGCCCGGGAACTGACGGTGGATGGCTTCAGCGAACTGACGCGCGTATTCCAGGTTGGGCGTGGAAGTTTCGCACCAGATCAAGTCAGCGTAGGGAGCATAAGCCAGACCACGAGAAATCGCTTGCTCGATACCAGCGCGAGTGCGGAAGAAGCCCTCGGTCGTGCGTTCACCCGTGATAAAGGGGCGGTCGTTTTCGTCAATATCGCTTGTCACCAAATCGGCAGCGTCAGCATCGGTGCGCGCCAGCAGCAGAGTCGGCACACCCATTACGTCTGCAGCCAAGCGCGCTGCCACGAGCTTGGACACAGCTTCGCGGGTTGGCACCAGCACCTTGCCGCCCATGTGGCCGCATTTCTTAACGGCAGCCAGCTGATCTTCAAAGTGCACGCCCGCAGCACCGGCTTCGATCATGGACTTCATCAATTCGAAGGCGTTCAGCACACCACCAAAGCCTGCTTCTGCATCGGCCACAATAGGTGCGAAGTAATCGATATAGCCTTCGTCACCCGGTTGCTTGCCTTCCGACCATTGGATCTGGTCGCAACGAGTTAATGCATTATTGATGCGGCGAACGACTTGCGGCACGGAATTGATGGGGTACAGAGATTGGTCGGGGTACATTTCGCCGGCCAAGTTGGCATCACCCGCCACCTGCCAGCCCGACAGGTAAATCGCCTTCAAACCCGCTTTGACCTGCTGCATGGCCTGGTTGCCACTCATGGCGCCCAGGGAGTTGATGAAGGGTTCTTCGTGCAGCAACTTCCAGAGCTTCTCTGCACCACGGCGGGCGAGAGTCTGCTCCACCACCACCGAACCGCGCAGGTTAACCACTTCTTCAGCGGTATAGCCGCGCTTAATCCCTTGCCAACGTGGGTCCTCCGCCCATTGGCGCTGCAGATTACGGATTTCCGTTTCGCGTGAACTCATGATGTTTCTCCTTAGTCATATAAAAGATGAAGATCGATGAGAAAAATTCTACGCGTATGTTGCAGCGCACACCACACTTTTATCTTATATAAGACATACTTTTTTTACCTTATAAATCAATAACTTTTTCTTTGCATTTCACCATACAAAACGAAATTACTCAGAATGAAAAGCAGAGCACTGCATTGCAAAATCCATTTTCCATATTATGAAAGCGCCTTTTCACAAAGCGGGAAAAACCGGAAAGGCTAAAATGACCTTTTCCCGACAATACCTTGATATGCCTGACTCCCCACTGAGCCAAACCACGCTTGGGCGCGAGGTCGCCTACCCCCAAGCCTACGATGCTTCATTGCTGTTTCCCATTGAGCGCGCACCTAACCGCGCCAGTTTGACGCTGCCCGGCACCTGGTACGGCGCCGACATCTGGAACGCTTATGAAGTGTCTTGGCTGAATCAACGCGGGCTGCCGCGCGCCACCTTGGCACGCTTTATCGTCCCCGCCGACAGCCCGCACCTGATCGAATCAAAATCGTTCAAGCTCTATCTGAACTCGTTCAATGAGAGCCGCTACGCCAGCGCCGCTGAAGTTGCAGCGACCATGCAAGCAGATCTGAGCCGAGTGGCAGAGGCGCAAGTGGCAGTACATTTGCAAGACGATCTTGCGTCGCTGCAAGCTCATTGCCGACCGCTGGAGGGCCGCTGCCTGGATGATCTGGATATTGAAATCGACCGCTACACGCCTGACCCCACCCTACTGCGTAGGGCGTCTGACGGCCCAGTGGTGACTGAAACCCTGGTCAGCCATCTTTTAAAGTCGAACTGCCCGGTCACCAACCAACCCGATTGGGGCAGTGTGCAAGTGCGTTACACCGGCCCCCGCCTCGACCCGGAAAGCCTGCTCAAATACATTGTGTCTTTCAGGCGCCATACCGAATTCCACGAACACTGCGTAGAACGTATGTATTGCGATTTATGGCAGGCACTGGAACCTGAGGCACTGTTTGTGATGGCGCGCTACACGCGCCGTGGTGGGCTGGATATCAACCCTTGGCGCAGCAGCCACCCTGTTGAAGTGGGCGACGAGCGCACCCCTAGGCAATAACGGCACGTGAACGGCCGGCGGCTGCCCGGCCCACTGCCACGGCCAGCAGAGCCGCAGCGATAAAACTGGCCGCTGCACCCATCCAAGGGCCACGCGCCAACCCTGCATCCAGCATCAGCCCAAAGCCTACAGGCGCCAGTGAGGCGCCAATATCCATGCCCGAATACACCAACCCGTAGACCGTACCGGTTGCCCCTTTGGGCGCAACACGACGAATCAGCATATCGCGTGAGGGGCCCGCCACGCCGGAACAGAAGCCGGCCAGAGCCACTAACCCTAAAGCCATGAACGGCCCTACCCAACCCGTCGCCAGCAATGCGAAGCAGGCGGCAGCCAATACCAAAGAACCGAATACGGTGAATTCACTGCGCGGCGTGCTGGACACTAGAAACCCTCCGGCCACCATGCCAATCGCGCCGGCAACCATATAACCCGACAAGGCCGAGCCCGCCAGCACTTTATCAACCCCGTATACCGTACCTAACATGGGTATGGTGTAGTTCTGGATGGCAGAAAGGGAAATCGATGAAAAGGCGAAAAACAAGAATGCCCCCCACAAAGCAGGCTGCATCAGTAGGGTGTGCAAAGTGCGGCCTATGCTTTGTTGGGAAAGATCTTCAGAGGACGAACGCGGCGCCGTCTGTGATTCACGCCCAGATTCTGCGGCTTCGCTCGACACAGGCGTTTCGTTATGGCCTGAAAGCGTGTTCCGGCCCAACCATGTGATGGCCAGCACTACCGCCACCAGCGCCGCGGCCGCCACCGCAGCCGTACGCCAATCGGCCAGATAAATAAAAGCCGCCATATATACAGGCGCCAGCGCCCAGCCCAGATTGCCGGTCAGCCCATGGGCACTGTAGCCATGGCCCAGGCGTTGCGAACTGACCCGGTGATTCAAGATGGAATAATCGACCGGGTGAAAGACGGAATTACCAATGCCACCAATGACAGCGGCCGCCACCAGCATGGCATAACCATTCGAGCTGGCTATTAGCAGACCCGAGATAACGAAACAAGCCAAGCCAAAATGCAGTACGGGCGCAGGCCCGACACGATCGACCACAAAACCGGAAGATGCCTGGCCGATGGACGACAGCAAAAAGAAAATAGAGGCCAGCAACCCGAGTTGGGCAAAGTCGTATCCATACTCGGCCGCCAACGACAAATACAACGTTGGCAGCACAAGCTGAAAGAAATGCGAACAAGCATGCGCTGCGCCCACCAAGGAAATAACGGACCAGTCGCGCCGCCTGATCATGGCGCTGGTCATGGACACCATTCCTTGGGCCGACGCACTCATTGCCACACGCTCCTATGATTGCCCTGTACGGTTACGGATTTCCGGCCATGCCCGCTTCAGGTAATAACACATTGACCAGACAGTGAGTACCGCCGCCACAACGATAAGCGCCTGCCCGACGAGATCGGTGGGAATACCGTACAGAGGCTGCCAATAAAGCAGGCAGGGAATCGCCACCATCTGTGCTGCTGTTTTGAACTTGCCCAACCTGTGCACTGCAACGCTGCCGCTGGCGCCGATTTTGGCCATCCACTCACGCAAAGCGGAAATCGTGATCTCGCGCCCAATAATGATGAGAGCGATAAATGCATCGACCCGATCAAGGTTGAGCAAAATGAGCAAAGCCGCACAAACCATGAGTTTGTCGGCGACGGGGTCAAGAAAGGCGCCAAAACTGGACGTTTGATTCCAGCGCCGCGCCAGCCAGCCATCGAACCAGTCGGTAAGCGCAGCGACAATGAAGAATGCCGCCCCCACCGCGTCGCGTACGGTTTCTGGCATCCAGCTAACGGGGATGTAGTAGAGCGCGACGATGAGGGGAATCATCGCAATGCGCAACCACGTAAGGGCAATAGGCAGATTAAATGGCATAGGTGAGATACTACCTCAAGCTGGGTGGAGCCTGCTCATCGCAAGGCATGATAGATGCGTTCAGCCAGTTCGGCAGAGATACCCTCAACTGAACGAAGGTCATCAATGCTGGCATCGACGACACCGGAAAAACCGCCGAAGCGAGCCAGCAGTCGTTGCCGCCGCCGAGCCCCCACCCCTTCTATTTCCTCCAAGCGCGAAACCGTGCGCGCCTTAGCGCGGCGGGCTCGCATACCTGTGATGGCGAAGCGATGGGCCTCGTCGCGAATCTGCGCTATCAGCAACAGAGCGGGTGATTCTACGCCAAGCAAAAGCGGTTCCCGATCATCGGCGAAAATCAAGGTTTCCAGGCCTACCTTGCGCCCTTCCCCTTTAGCCACCCCCACCAGCACACTGGTGTCCAATCCCAGCTCAACAAATACCTGTCGCGCAACTTCCACCTGCCCCTTGCCTCCGTCAATCAGCACGACATCGGGCAAAGGCGCATCGCCATCAGCCACCCGCGTAAAGCGGCGCGACAGCACCTGGCGCATGGCGGCATAATCGTCGCCAGGCGTAATGCCTGCAATGTTGTAGCGCCGATACATGGATGGCTGCATATCATGGTGCTGATACACCACGCACGATGCTTGCGTTGCCTCGCCCGCCGTATGGCTGATGTCAAAACATTCCACACGCAAAGCCTGCAAGAAGGCCGCATCGGTATCCAATGCAAGGGTTTCGGCCAGATCCAGCGTGCGCGCCTCGCGGGCGCTGGATTCGCTCAGGGAACGCATCAGCGCAAGTTCGGCGTTTTTCACAACTTGCTCTAACCAAGTTTTACGCAGCCCCTGTGGGCGAATGATGAAGCGCGCTTTGACCCCGGTCTGTTCGGCCAGCAGGGTTAGCAGATTTGCATCGGGCAACTTGTGGGAACACACCAGCACAGGCGGCATCTTGGTATCGATATAGTGCTGAGCCACAAAAGCCGCCAAGACATCCGCCGGGCTGTCATCCACCGTGTGTGAAGGAAAAAACGCTTTGTCGCCCAGATGCCTGCCCCCGCGCACCATTGCCAGGTTCACACATGTGCGCCCGCCCAGGGCCACCACACCAATGATGTCAACGTCGTCCTGGCCGACCTGTTCCATGGATTGCTGCTGCAACACCCTCGACAGCGCTCCCATTTGGTCGCGCAATACCGCCGCCTGCTCGAAATCCAGGCGTTCGGAAGCCGCAAACATGCGAGCTTCGATATCCTTCAGTACATCATCAGCATGACCATCGAGAAAACTGATGGCGCGTTCGACATCTGCCTGATAATCGGCTAGAGAGATATGCCCCACACAAGGTGCGGAGCAGCGCCCGATCTGATACAGCAAACAGGGGCGCGAGCGGTTAGCAAAGACACTGTCTTCGCAACTTCGCAACCGGAAAACCTTCTGCAAAATTTGTAGGGTTTCGCGCACTGCCCAGCTGTTGGGGTATGGGCCGAAAAAGCGCCCTTTGCGGCTGGTTGCCCCGCGATAATAGGCAATGCGAGCATATTCGTGCCCGCTAAACATTAAGTACGGGTAGGATTTATCGTCCCGAAACAGAATGTTGTAACGGGGCTTCAGGCGCTTGATCAGGTTATTTTCAAGCAGCAACGCTTCGGCTTCGCTACGCGTAACCGTGACTTCCACCCTTGCCACCCGCGCCACCATGTGGGCGATGCGCGGGCTGTTGGAAGACGTTTTCTGAAAGTACGAACTCACGCGCCGCTTGAGATCGCGAGCCTTACCCACATAAAGCACCTCGCCCTGGGCATCAAGATGACGGTAGACGCCCGGCAAGTTGGGCAGGTCAGACAGAAAGGATTTCAGATCGAATTCGTCGGGCATGCTGGTATCGTGCATCGCGCTGCAGAGTGTCCCAGTCAGGCGCTGCAGCTTTCGGCCGGAGCCGACGCAACCGGTTTACGGAATCGGAGGGCAGCTGGAAGTCCAGGCGGGCAAGCAAGTCGTCAGCGAGATCGGGGCGGTTGCACACCAGCACCATATCGCAACCGGCTTGCAGCGCCGCATTCGCTCTGGCCAGAATATCCCCCGCAACGGTGGCGCCTTCCATGGTGAGATCATCAGAAAACACCACACCATCGTAGCCCAAACGCTGCCGCAATATCTGCTGCACCCACACAGCCGAAAACCCTGCCGGAGCACTATCAACCTGAGGGTAAATCACGTGGGCCGGCATCACCGAGGGCAGCACGAGATCTCCCAACCAAGCATAAGGTGCGGCGTCTTCTTCCAGTATACGATCCAAGCTGCGCTCATCGACAGGAATCTCATGGTGGGAGTCGGCCTCCACTGCGCCATGACCTGGAAAATGCTTGCCGCAAGCCGCCATGCCCGCACCGCCCAGGCCCTGAATCAAGCCCCTGGCCAGCATAGCCACCACAGCCGGATCACGATGAAATGCACGATCGCCAATCACCTTGCTGACACCGTAGTCGAGATCCAGCACAGGCGTGAAGCTGAGATCCACCCCGCAGGCGCGCAGCTCGGCCGCCAACACATAGCCCACCGCCGTAGCCGCTCGCATGGCGGCTTGCTGGTTGGCGTCCCATAAGGAGCCAAGGTCGCGCATGCAAGGCAAAGCGGTAAAACCGTCGGCCCGGAAGCGCTGCACCCGCCCTCCTTCGTGATCAACTGCTATCAGCAAAGGCTCTTCACGTAGCGCATGAATTTCAGCGCACAAGGCCGTCAGTGCGGCCCGGTCGGTAAAGTTACGAGAAAACAGGATGACACCCCCAACCAGGGGGTGCCGCAGGCGCTCGCGTTCGTGGTCCGTCAGGCTAGGCCCGGCAACATCGACCATGACCGGGCCGGGCGGTAAGACAAACGAAGGTGTGCTCATGATTAAAGGGCTTCCACTACTACGTAGGCGGCGACGATGTCATGTTCATCGGTGACAGACACATGGGCCTGGCCAAAGCGCTGCGCATACCAGCTCTGTAAAGGTTCTGACAGCTTGACGTAAGGCCGCCCACCGGGTGCGTTCAAGGTTTGCATACGCGACCAGGCCATGGGCATGCGCATGCCCAGGCCAATGGCTTTGGAAAAAGCCTCTTTGGCCGCAAACCGGGTTGCCAGATAACGCACCCCACGCCGCGGGTCGCGCTGATAACGCCGCTGAAAAACAAAAAGTTCATCAGGGCCGAGTATACGTTGCACAAACCGCTGCGGATGACGATCAAATACGCGCTGCGCACGATCTAACCGAAGAAGATCCAGGCCAATGCCTGCGATGCGCGCATTCCCTGCTTGCGTCAACATAGCCGCCCCTTCTGACATTAGACTTTTATGAAATGCTCGCGATAATGCTTGAGCTCGGAGATGGATTCGTAAATGTCTGCCAAGGCCTCATGACGGGCTTGCTTGACGAAACTACGATAGACCTCGGGCTTCCAGCGCAAGGCCAGTTCCTTCAGGGTGCTTACATCAAGGTTTCGATAGTGGAAAAACGCTTCCAGTTTCGGCATGTATTTGACCATGAAACGGCGGTCTTGGCCGATCGTGTTGCCACACATGGGCGACTTACCCGCCGGCACGTGTTCAGCCAGGAACGCCAGCATACGCTCTTCTGCCTCGGCCTCGCTCAAGGTAGACGCTTTCACTTTGTCGATCAGCCCCGTCTTGCCATGCGTGGACTGATTCCATTTATCCATGGCATCCAGCAGGGAATCCGGTTGATGCACAACCAACACCGGCCCTTCAGCCACCACCGTGAGGTCCGGCTCGGTGACAACTGCTGCTAATTCGATGATGCGTTCTTTCTCCGGGTCGAGCCCGGTCATTTCCATGTCTATCCAGACCAGGCGCTGTTCTTTGGCCACCACATATAATCCTTTAATGAAAAAAGAGATTTTCGCATAAGCTGCCCACATGTTCACTTTACTGTTTGTCGCCTTCCTTCTTATCGACGTATTGCTTCGGCTCTGGCTCGCTTCCCGGCAGGTCCGCCATGTGCGCCTGCACCGCGACCACATACCCGATGCTTTCCGCGAACGCATCAGCCTGTATAGCCATCAGCGGGCTGCCGATTACACGGTGGCGAAGATGCGCGTTCTCATGGTGGAACGCCTAGTGGAAGTGGTCGTGCTGCTAGGGTTTACCTTGTTGGGGGGCCTGCAGTTCATCGACTCTCTGCTGGGCAGGCTGATCGACGGCGATATGCTGCGCCAGCTTGCTCTGTTGTCGGTGGTGTTCGCCATCATGGGTGTTATCGGCCTGCCCTTCGCCTTCTACAACAAATTCCGGCTGGAACAGCGCTTCGGCTTCAACCGCATGACGCCCCGCCTCTTCATCCTGGACAGCCTTAAAACATTATTGCTGTCGCTGCTTTTCGGCCTGCCCTTGGCGGCAGCGGTGCTGTGGGTCATGGGCAATACCGGCACGGCCTGGGCATGGTGGGCGTGGGGCATCTGGGTGGTATTCAATTTCCTGCTGATCTGGCTGTTTCCCACCGTCATTGCGCCGATGTTCAATAAGTTCACGCCGCTAGACAACCCAGATATCTCCGATCGCATTGAGCGCCTCATGGAGCGCGGCGGCTTCTCCGTGGACGGTCTGTTCGTGATGGACGGCTCCAAACGTTCGGCTCACGGCAATGCCTACTTCACCGGCTTTGGAAAATCCCGACGCATCGTGTTCTTCGACACCCTGCTGTCGCGCCTGAATGCCGATGAAATTGAAGCGGTACTGGCTCATGAACTCGGCCATTTCAAGCATCGCCACATTATCCGGCGCATGGTGCTGTCCTTCGGCTTTGCCTTGGTATTCTTTCTGGTGCTGGCCTGGCTGTCGACTCAGGTATGGTTTTACGAGGGCTTAGGCGTCACACCGCAACTGGGTCGCGCCAACGATGCACTGGCCCTGGTTCTGTTTTTCCTGGCCATGCCTGTTTTCACCTTCTGGCTCACGCCGCTGACAGCCTGGCTTTCACGGCGCGATGAATACCAGGCCGACCGCTACGCTGCCGGGCAATCGTCTCGCCAAGCTCTGGTTTCGGCATTGGTTAAGCTGTACGACGACAACGCCGCCACCCTGACGCCTGACCCGCTGCACTCGGCGTTTTATGACAGCCACCCTCCTGCTACCCAACGTATCGAGCATCTGCAACATGCGGCACACTAAGAAAAACCCAGCGCCTTCCAACACGTCTGTCGCGGAACAGCAGGGGCGCATTATTTCGTCGCACGGCCGTCACTACATGGTCGAACTGGACGATGGCAGCATTAGAAAATGTTTCCCGCGAGGTAAAAAAGGCGGCGCAACAGTCGGCGACTACGTCATCATTACACCGCAAGGCGAAGAAGGCAGCATTGAACGCATACTGGAGCGCCGCAACCTGCTTTATCGTTCCGATGACATGCGCAGCAAACAATTCGCGGCCAATGTCGACCGTTTGCTGATTGTGGTGGCGCCGGAGCCCCTGTTTTCTACCGACTTAGCTGGCCGGGCGCTGGTGGGCGCATGGAGCGCCGACATCGAGCCGATTATTATTCTCAACAAGGCCGACCTGCCATCCGCAGACATGGCCCGCCGCCAACTGGCGCAGTTTCGCAACCTGGGAGTGCCCATAATCGAAACCAACGCCATGGATGCCCAAGCCACTCAGAATACGCTGATGCCTTTGCTGCAAGGCCATTCCAGCTTGTTGCTGGGGCAAAGCGCCATGGGAAAATCTACCTTGCTCAACGCGCTGGTGCCTGATGCCCAAGCCGCCACCCAAGAACACTCCCAAGCACTGGGGGCAGGCAAACACACCACTACGGCTACACGCTTGTATCGCCTGCCAGGAGGGGGCGACCTTATCGACTCACCCGGGTTCCAAGCCTTTGGTTTGCAACATCTGGAAGCGGAAGACATTGTGCGGGGCTTTCCGGAGTTTCATGACCCCATCACACACTGCCGTTTCTACAATTGCAGCCACCGCCACGAGCCGGGCTGCGGCGTACTAACGGCGCTTGAGCGCGGTGAAATCGCAGCAGAGCGCCATGCTCTATACACCCGTCTGCTGGCTGAAAATGAAGCCCGCAGCAACTATTGAGCAGGTTTATTCAGAAAGGCCTGCCGCTTCGGCCGCAGCCAGATAATGATAAAGATTGCGAATCAAGGCCGCCGTGGCGCCCCAGATGAAGTAATCACCCCAGGTGACCGAAAAGAAATAACGTGGCAGGCCATCTTCCGGGCGGATTTCATGCAGACGATGTAAAGCGGGGCTGAGTAGCGACGTCAGGGGTACATCGAAGATTTCCGCCACTTCACCGTGATCAGGCGTCAAGGTATAGCCTGGCCGCAGCACACCAATAACCGGCTTCATCGTATAACGCGTGGAAGTCAGGAAACTCGGCTGACTGCCGATAAGTTCAATAAAACGCGGCTCTACGCCCACTTCTTCCCAAGTCTCGCGCAAGGCGGTGTGCTTGTAATCAAGATCGCTGGGCTCAATACGCCCCCCGGGAAAGCAGATCTGCCCTGCATGACTGTACAAATTGGCCGCACGACGTGTAAATAAAACACGCAAGCCATCAGGGCTTTCCAATAGAGGGATACACACCGCAGCCGGCTTGATGTCGCTGTGACCGCTGGTGTCGAGATCAAAATAGTTTGTAAAGACGGGTTCGACCTGCCAGGAAATTGGCTGGGAAAATGCTTTGCGTATGAAAGGCAGCTGCAACGACGACGGTGAAAGCTCAGGCAGCGACGGCACAGGTATGGTAGGTTGCGCCGTAGGGTCAAACCCAGACACGTGTCGGGGCCAGACAATAGGAGGGATAGGATCCATATCACCAAAATTAGCCGCCTGCTGCATTTTGGGCTCACCGCCCGCAGCGGCCAGCCTTGCCCGGAATCAGACCGGCGACAAATAACAAAGGCACCCGTTTCTGGGTGCCTTTGTTTGGGACTGAGCTGATATATACGTGCGTATATTTATGCGGCAGTCTTTTTGCTGGAACGAACCAGCTTTTCCTTGATGCGGGCAGCCTTACCAGAACGGTTGCGCAGATAGTACAGTTTAGCACGGCGGACATCGCCACGGCGCTTGACTTCGATGCTGGCGATCTGGGGCGAGTACAGCTGGAAGGTTCGTTCCACTGCTTCACCGGAAGAGATCTTGCGCACAATGAAGGAAGAGTTCAGGCCACGGTTGCGGCGGCCGATTACCACACCTTCGTAAGCCTGCACACGCTTGCGCGTGCCTTCAACCACATTGACGTTCACAACAACGGTGTCGCCAGGGCCGAATTCGGGGTGCTGATTACCACCGGTCAGGCGCTGGATTTCTTCCTGTTCAAGGATTTCGATGAGATTCACGGTTAACTCCAAAATTCATCGTATGCAAAGCCGGACTTGGAATTTATTAGGCCTTGCCAGAGGATGAGGAAATAGCCCGTTATTCTAGCAGGAGAACCACCAGTTTGAAAAGCCGCAATTTAGAAGCCACCCGCAGCGCCCAACCACATGAGACCGGGAATACTTGCGCCCCAGCAAATAACCATAACGACATCTACCAACATGCCTTTACGGCTAAGTGTGCCTGGTACGGCCGTTTTATGCTTTTTTACACTGCTTTTCCCGGGTGCCTTGCCCTGGGCTTTAGGTGCAGGAGGAAATGGCCATTTAAAGGGAGCTGCTGATTTATAGGTTTTCATGGAGTAACCCTGTTTTTTTGTCCAGTATATAGGTACTGTATATAAAACCAGCATTTGGAGCAAGAGGCATGATGCGGTCATGCAACAGCCGAGTCACGCCACACATAAAAAAACACCCCAAAAGTTGGAAGTACCCAACCCTTGGGGTGTAGCTCATGCCCAAATGCCTGTTACTGAAACACGGTTGCGGCGTAATCGGCAGCAATATCGCCTGCCAGAACCGCATCGCGGTAGGCCTGGGCTCGCGGCAACAACTGTGCAGCATGAAACAGCGCTGTCGCAAACTTGCGTTGATGAAAGTTGCTGGCATCGCCCGCCAGCTCAAACCGATGAACTGCCAAAGCAGAACGCGCCAACTGCCAGCCGCCATGTACCAGCCCTGCCAGCATGAGCAAAGGCACGCTGCCCATGAACACGCCTCTTACGTGCTCTCGCGCATGTTTCAGCACATGAGCCACCGCCGCCTCGTAGGCGGTAACAGCTTCGTCCAGCCGCTGCCGGATCACCCCCAGCGCCTGTGAGTGCTTGGTGTTTTCCGCTGCTGCTGCATCCAGTTCAGCCAAGGTCTGGCGCATCTGCGCGGCAACAGCCAGGGCCACGCTGCCGCCATCACGCAACACCTTACGACCGAGGAAATCATTTGCTTGGATAGCCGTCGTACCTTCGTAAATGGAAAGAATCCGGGCATCCCGGTAATACTGGGCGGCCCCAGTTTCTTCGATATACCCCATGCCGCCATGTACCTGCACGCCCAAGGAAGCCACTTCAATTGCAGATTCTGTAGAGAATGCCTTTACCACCGGAACCAGGTACTCGTACACCGCTGCGCAGCGCGCCCGCTCCGCGCTATCGGGGTGACCGGCCGCTTTATCTACCAGCGCAGCGGCGCACAGCGCCGTGGCCCGGGCCCCTTCCGTCAGGGCGCGCATGGTCAGCAACATGCGTTGAACATCGGGGTGCCGGTTAATCGATACTGGGCCTGCCGAGCCTTCCACGGCCTGCCCTTGAATACGCTCTGCCG
The DNA here is from genome assembly GCF_047501535.1 of Achromobacter sp. F4_2707. Classification (NCBI taxonomy): domain Bacteria; kingdom Pseudomonadati; phylum Pseudomonadota; class Betaproteobacteria; order Burkholderiales; family Alcaligenaceae; genus Achromobacter; species Achromobacter sp. F4_2707. The sequence continues at coordinate 29,459 of NZ_JAZDRJ010000008.1, read as the reverse complement.
CGTAGGCCTCGGCCCGCTGCAACGCCCTTTCACTGACCGCCACGCCTTGCATGCCTACGGCATAACGAGCCGCGTTCATCATGATGAACATGTATTCCAGGCCGCGATTTTCCTCGCCCACCAAATAACCGACCGCCCCTTCTCCGACCTCGCCCTTACCCGAACCGTATAGCAGCACGGCAGTCGGGCTGCCGTGTATACCCAACTTATGTTCAAGCGAAGCGCACCAGATATCGTTGCGCGCACCCAGCGAACCATCATCATTCACCAGGAACTTGGGAACGATAAAGAGCGAAATCCCCTTCACGCCTTTAGGCGCATTGGGCGTGCGAGCCAAGACCAGATGGACGATGTTCTCGGCCATATCGTGGTCGCCGTAGGTGATAAAGATTTTTTCGCCGTGCAGACGGTAGCTGCCATCTTCCTGGGGCAAAGCCCGCGCCGTCAGCATGGCCAGATCGGAACCGGCCTGCGGCTCGGTCAGATTCATGGTGCCTGTCCAGCGGCCCTCCAGCATGGGAGGAATATAACGTTGGCGTTGTTCCGGCGTGCCCACCATAGTCAGCGCCTCAATAACGCCGTCCGTCAGCATCGGGCACAAAGCAAAAGCGACGTTAGCGGCGTTCAGGGCTTCGCTTGTCGCAGCACTCAACAACCGAGGCAAGCCCTGCCCGCCCCATTCAGAATCGTGCTGCAGCCCCTGCCAGCCCCCTTGGCCAAATTCCTGAAATGCTTCTTTAAAGCCGGGCGTCGTATATACCTGACCTTCTTCCCAACGCGCGGGTTGCAGGTCTCCCTGCTGGTTCAGCGGAGCAATGACTTCCTCAACAAAACGCGCATTTTCATGCAGCACGGCATCAATCGTTTCGCCATCCAGTTCCGCATGTGCAGGCAAGGCCAGAACACCTTCGAGATCGGCCAATTCCTTGAATATAAAACGAACGTCTTCAACGGGTGCTTGATAAGTCATGATGCCTCGCTTGCCCTTCCGGCCAAGCCGGGCCAGGGCTGAATACTTTTTAAATTGGATTAATCTTATATTACGACTGCCTCGCACATGATACTACTGCGCTCACGCCTTACCGTGAGGGCCTAGGGCAGTCTCTGTTTATCCTGTCTCAACAGACAGGCGAAAAAAAACCTGCAGGGCACGTAGCTTCTGCAGGTTTTTTTTGGGTGGAACCCCGCGCAAGCTGCCCCGGGTTCCACCAGAGACGACCAAAAATTTTACAGCGCTTCGGTCAGCTCTGGAACGGCAGTAAACAGGTCTGCCACAAGGCCGTAGTCGGACACACCGAAGATGGGAGCTTCGGCATCTTTATTGATGGCTACGATGACCTTGGAGTCTTTCATGCCGGCCAAATGCTGGATGGCGCCGGAAATGCCGACGGCAACGTAAAGCTGCGGTGCGACGATCTTCCCGGTCTGGCCAACCTGCCAGTCGTTGGGCGCGTAACCAGCATCCACTGCAGCGCGCGAGGCACCCACAGCAGCGCCGAGTTTGTCGGCCAGTGCATCCAGAATTTTGAAGTTTTCAGCACTGCCCAAGCCACGACCACCGGAAACCACGATGGAAGCGCCTGCCAGTTCCGGACGATCGCTCTTGGCGATTTCACGGCCTACGAAAGACGATTTACCGGAGTCGGCCACAGCACCTGCATTCTCGATCGCTGCGCTGCCACCTTCTGCGGCCACAGCGTCAAACGCGGTGGTGCGCACGGTGATGACTTTCACGCTATCGGCTGACTGCACGGTGGCAATGGCGTTACCCGCATAGATGGGGCGCTGGAAAGTGTCGGCAGACTCGACGGCAACGATATCGGAGATTTGTGCGACGTCAAGCTTGGCGGCCACACGCGGTGCGACGTTTTTGCCCGCTGCGGTAGCAGGGAACAGGATGTGGCTGTAGTTGCCAGCGATTTCCAGCACCTGAGCCGCAACGTTTTCCGCCAGACCATGCTCAAGCTGAGCGCCGTCGGCGAGAATAACCTTAGACACACCTGCCACTTTGGCAGCCTCATCAGCCACAGCCTGGGCGCCGCTGCCGGCCACCAGAATGTGGATATCGCCACCGATAGCGGCAGCAGCAGCCACAGCGCTCAGCGTAGCAGCCTTCAGTTGAGCGTTGTCGTGTTCAGCAATAACCAAATTCGTCATGATCAAACCACCTTCGCTTCATTCTTGAGTTTGTCTACCAGCGTTGCCACGTCGGGCACCATGATGCCAGCCTTGCGCTCAGCCGGCTCAACGACCTTGAGCGTCTTCAGACGCGGCGCAACATCGACGCCGAGGTCTTCAGGGGTAACGGTTTCCAAGGGCTTTTTCTTTGCCTTCATGATGTTGGGCAAAGTGACGTAGCGCGGCTCGTTCAGACGCAAGTCGGTCGTAACGATGGCTGGCAGCGACAGCGACAGCGTTTCGAGACCACCGTCGACTTCGCGGGTGACCTGCACCTTATCGCCGTCGACTTCAACCTTGCTGGCGAACGTGGCTTGCGGCCAATCGAGCAGCGCGGCCAGCATCTGACCGGTTTGGTTGGCGTCGTCATCGATCGCCTGTTTGCCGAGAATCACCAACTGTGGCTGTTCTTTGTCAACCAGAGCCTTCAGCAGCTTGGCAACGGCCAAAGGCTGCAATTCAGCATCGGTTTGCGCCAGGATGCCGCGATCGGCACCAATGGCCATGGCGGTGCGCAGGGTTTCCTGCGATTGTGCGACGCCGCAAGAGACAGCTATCACTTCAGTCGCCACGCCTTTTTCCTTCAGGCGAGTGGCTTCTTCCACCGCGATTTCATCGAACGGGTTCATGGACATCTTCACGTTAGCGATATCCACACCGCTTTGGTCTGATTTCACACGCACCTTGACGTTGTAGTCAACGACGCGCTTGACGGGTACTAACACCTTCATCGAGCATCCTCCAAGGATTTCACTAGCAATAAAAATTTGGCAAACAGATCCCGCGCCCGCCTCGTTAATAGCGGCCACCCGCACCTGGCTTTGTATTCTTGCAAAAAGGCTTATTCTACAACTTTGACAGCGACCTGATATGAGCGACCGCACTGCGGCCAAGGGCGGACAGGTTGTAGCCCCCTTCCAGCATGCTGATAATGCGGCCCTGAGAGCAGCTTTCTGCAACGTTCACCAGTTGATCGGTGATCCAAGCGTAGTCTGATTCCACCATGCCCAACTGCCCCATTTCATCTTCCCGGTGGGCATCAAAACCGGCCGAAACCAGAATCAACTCGGGCTCAAACTCCCGCAACCTTGGCAACCAGATGTCACTCACAATCTGACGCAGATCGAAACCCGTGGTGTAGGCATCAACCGGCACGTTCACCATGTGGTCGCGCTCGCCCTCGCGCCGGCTATTGGGATAAAACGGGTGCTGATAAAAGCTGCACATCATGACACGCGGCTCATCGTAGAAGATGTCTTCCGTGCCATTACCGTGATGTACGTCAAAATCAATGACAGCCACCCGCGACAAACCATGATGTTCCAGCGCGTGTGCCGCAGCCACGGCCACATTGTTGAAGAAGCAAAACCCCATGGCACGCCCGGATTCGGCATGATGGCCGGGCGGCCGCACATTGCAGAAGGCTGAAACCGCCTTGCCCGCCATGACGGCGTCCACCGCAGCAATCCCCGCGCCCGCAGCCTGAAAAGCGGCCGCCAGGGTGTGTGGATTCATGGAAGTATCGCCATCGACGGCTGCATACCCTGAAGCCGGAGACAATTTTTTGAGATGATCAAGGTGAGCTTGCGTATGAACGCGTAGAATCTCAGCCTCGGTGGCAGGACGCGGATTGTCGGCAGCCTCAAGAAGAGGCAGGATGCCGCTGGAAAGCAGATGATCGTTGATGACATCCACCCGTTCAGGACATTCCGGATGCCAGCTTCCCATTTCGTGCTGCCTGCACGTCGGGCTAGTAATGTATAGTGTCTCCATAAAGGTCGATTATGTTCAGACGTTCCCGCATTTTGCAAGCAGTCCTTCCAGCTTTACTCACAACTGCTTGCGCAAGTCAGCAATCGCTTGAGCCTGTCGCCGCCCCTAGCCCACCCGTAAGTGGGCAGCATCAACAAGCCGGCGATCAGGTTAGCCCGCCCTCCGCGCCACAGAGCCTCAACCGCTCAGTCGCCGATCTCGCCCCACCCGTTTCCCTTCCCGATATCCAGGCTGGCCGCTCCGACGCCTCAAGTCGCCCCTTCGTCACCGCAAGCGGTCAGCTAGAAGCCGATATTCAAGAATTTTCTGTAGAGGTCGCAAAACTGCGCGGGGTGCCCTTGGAACACGTGCAGGCATTGCTGTTGGATGCGCGCTACAACGCCACCGCAGCTCGTCTGATGTCTCCTTCCAAGACGCGCATCCGCCGCAGTTGGGTCACGTATCGCAACCGCTTCGTGGAACCCATACGCATCGGTAACGGGGAACGCTTCTGGCGCCAACACGCGAGCGATCTGGCGCGTACGGAACAAGCCTATGGTGTGCCCGCATCCATCATTGTCGCGATTATCGGCGTAGAGACCTTGTATGGCCGCCATACTGGCGATTTTCGCGTCCTGGATGCCCTGGCTACGCTTGGGTTCCGCTATCCAGACGCCAGTCGCCCCGAACGCGCCCATATGTTCCGCAATCAGCTCGCCGACCTCATCGCGCTGGATTACCAGGGCAAGCTTAATGCCCGGCACGTGACCGGCTCGTTCGCAGGCGCAATGGGCTTGCCTCAGTTCATGCCGGGTAGTCTCATGCGCTACGCCACGGATGGCGATCATGACGGCCGAATCGACCTGCATACCAGCACACCTGATGCCATCGCTTCGGTGGCCCGCTTCCTTCGTCTGCATGGCTGGCAACCGAATGTGCCGGTATTTGCGCCGGTTACCCCGCCGGCCGACGCTCAGCGCTTGGTTACAGGCGGCTTAACGCCCACCCTAAGCTGGCAGCAGCTGGAATCTTCCGGCGCCCGGCTACAGCCCGGTGCGCAGCCGAGTTCTTGGCAGCAACATCAATTGGGAATGGTGAATTTGGTGGATGAACCCCGAAATACGGTGGAATACCGCGTCGGCACACCCAACTTCTTTGCTCTCACCCACTATAACCGCAGCTATTTCTACGCCAGCTCGGTGGCTGACCTGGCCCAAGAAATTGAGCGCCGCATGCAGACGACGCCAGCAGCGCAATAAGAAAAAATTGATGCTTAATAAGCGGGCGCCCCATCCAGCGCGCCCGCTTATTGTGACCGTGTTAATTGAACACGCCGGTTGAAAGGTAACGATCGCCACGATCGCAAACGATAAACACAATGGTGGAGTTTTCCACGCGTTGCGCCACCCGCAGTGCGGCGACCAGCGCACCTGCTGAGGAAATACCACCGAAAATGCCCTCTTCGGCCGCTAGGCGACGCGCCATGTTTTCAGCCTCCGCCTGACTGATAGATTCAAAGGCATCGACTCTCTGGGGCTGGTAAATGCGTGGCAGATACTCTTCTGGCCACTTACGTATCCCGGGGATCTGAGAGCCTTCCGCCGGCTGTGCTCCCACAACTTGAATAGCGGGATTGCGCGACTTCAAATATTCGCTCACCCCCATAATGGTGCCGGTGGTGCCCATGGCGCTCACAAAATGCGTCACCCGCCCTTCCGTCTGTTCCCAGATCTCAGGACCCGTGCCCTGAACGTGAGCAACGGGGTTATCAGGGTTGGCGAACTGATCAAGCACCTTACCCTTGCCTTCGGCCTGCATCTTGGTGGCGAGATCACGGGCGTATTCCATGCCGCCTTCTTCCGCCTTGGTAAGAATGAGCTCGGCGCCATAGGCAGTCATGGATGCGCGGCGTTCCACAGAAAGATTATCTGGCATGATGAGTACCATGCGATAACCACGCACAGCAGCCGCCATGGCCAAAGCAATGCCGGTATTACCGCTGGTGGCTTCAATAAGCGTGTCACCCGGCTTGATTTCACCACGCGCCTCGGCTTCGCGAATCATGGAGAATGCAGGCCTGTCTTTCACCGAACCTGCTGGGTTGTTGCCCTCCAGTTTGGCCAAAATAATGTTGCCGCGCGGGTCGCCCGCTTCTCCGGGCAGCCGTTGCAGGCGTACCAGCGGGGTCGAACCGATAATGTCTTCGATAGTAGGATAGGTTTTCATGGGCAAAATCATACACCGCTCCGCCTGCTCTACACAGGGATTTTGCGCCCGCCAGAGCGGGCGCGCCTGCGAGCAAAGGGTTCGTAGAGAACCTTAGCGGCTGCGAGTGCTGCCACGGGTGTTATCCGCAGCCTTTTTGCCCGGTTCAGCTCCACTCGCCCCTACCGTCAGGCCGGCTGCAAGCAGTGATGCCGCCTTTTTAGGGCCAATACCTTTTACGCGTTCTGAAACGTCCTCTATTGACTCAAAACGGCCGCCCCGTTCACGCTCTTCAATAATGACAGCCGCAGTTTTTGGGCCGATTCCTTTGATACCTTGAAGCTGCTCGGGCGTGGCGACATTGATGTCCACCGCTGAAGCCATGCCGGGCAGCATCAGTGTGCCGACCAGCAGCAAGCTGCGCAGGACGGCGTTGACAGCACGACATGGTTTTTTTGTGCCGGACTCTTGCCGGGCCGGGTTGCCGGCAGGCCGACGCACAGGCGACTGTGCACCAGCGACATGCCGCCGGATACGACGAGACGGACGCTTCCAGCCAGTGGGTTGAGGCGATGCAACGGTAGGTTCCATAAACGGATTCATAAATGGACTCCTGAAAAGGAAGCCGATCGCTGCAAGCGGGATTGCCGGCAGCCCGGACTTCAGCTCCATGATGGAACAAGGGCCGGACACTGAACATGCCCGGCCCCAGAAGTTGTCCATGAGTAGAGATACGCACAGAACCTTATGACTCTTACTTATTGCTGCGCTAGCAAACGCTCCACATACTGCGCCACACCCGTCTGCACATCTCGGAAGGGCTTGTCATAGCCTGCTGCCCGCAACTGCGTGAGATCGGCCTGCGTGTGACTCTGGTAGCGCCCCTTGAGGTCGTCGGGGAAGGGAATATAGCGCAGCAGCCCTTGCTTGACCTGCTCTTCGAGGCTGAGCGGCGCTTCACCCGCCTGCCGACGAATGGTATTGACCACGCTGGAGGCCACATCGTTGAATGGCTGTGCACGGCCCGTGCCGCAGTTGAAAATGCCTGACACCTCGGGGTGGTCGATAAAGTGCAGATTCACTGCCACAACATCATCAACGTGAATAAAGTCGCGCATCTGCCCGCCATCGCCGTAACCATCCCAACCACCAAATAGCCGCACGTGGCCATCTTTCTGGAACTCATTGAAGTTATGGAAGGCAACCGAAGCCATGCGGCCCTTATGCTGTTCCTGAGGGCCGTATACGTTGAAATAGCGTAGCCCCACCACCGGTGCTGCGAGTTCCCGCATACGCCGCCTCAGCACCTGATCGAACAAATACTTGGAATAGCCGTAGACGTTCAACGGCCCTTCATTAGTCGGGTCTTCGGCATACACAGGCCCGGCGCCATAGACAGCAGCCGATGATGCGTAGACAAAAGGGATGCGCTGCTGCTGACACAATTCAAACAGTTCCAGCGTGACGCGGTAGTTGTTGTCCATCATGTAGTGGCCATTGCGCTCCGTCGTATCGGAACACGCCCCCTGATGCAACACGGCTTCCACGCGGGACAGATCTCCCTGGCGAACCCGCAGGCGGAAATCATCCTTGTGCTGATAGTCGGAAATTTCGCAGCCCACCAGGTTGCGGAATTTATCGCCTTCCGTCAGATCGTCCACCACCAGAATGTCGGTATACCCACGACGATTCAGGCCGCGAACAAGATTGCTGCCAATGAAGCCAGCGCCTCCGGTGACTACGATCATGATAGTTCTCCTGCTGTAACGACAGACGTCCCCAATTTGCCAACCACAATGCCTCCGGCACGGTTGGCCCAATACACTGCTGACTGCCAGCCCAGACCGGCAGCGCGCGCCACCGCCAATGTAGCCAGCACCGTATCGCCGGCGCCTGACACATCGAAAACCTCATGAGCCTGGGCGTCGATATGATGCCGGCCTTGCTCTGAAAACAAGGTCATGCCCTGTTCGGAGCGCGTGATCAGCAAGGCTTCCAGTTCAAGCTTGGCCCGCAGCGCCTGAGCGCGGGATTCGAGATCGGCTTCGTCGTTCCAAGCCCCCACGGCCTGCGACATTTCCAAGCGGTTGGGGGTGATCATGGTCGCCCCTGTGTAGCGTGCGTACTCATGACCTTTGGGATCGACCAGAACCGGCACCCCCGCTTCGCGGCAAACCTTGATGAGCTCCTGGACTCTATCCAAACAGCCTTTAGCATAATCAGACAGCACCACGATATCGTGGCCCGCCACAATGCTGCGCATGTCTTGTATCAGAGTGTCCAAGCCACCATCGTTGGGGCGCTCCTCAAAGTCGACCCGCAAAAGCTGCTGCTGACGCCCCATCACCCGCATTTTCAGTGTGGTGGGCATGGAAGCATCGACCACCAACCGCGCGTCAATACCTTCGTCTCTCGCCAACGATGCAACACGTTCTCCTGCCTCGTCTGCGCCTACCAACCCCATGAGGGTGGCCTGCGCTCCGAGCGCGCAGATATTGCGAGCGACGTTGGCGGCACCACCCAGCCGGTCTTCACGGCGCGCAACGCGCACCACGGGAACAGGCGCCTCTGGGGAAATGCGATCGACCTCGCCAAACCAATAGCGATCCAGCATGACATCACCGATCACCAATATTTTTACAGCGCCTGCGCGCTCTACCGGAAAGCTCATTATTTTATTTCTTCAAGGCGTCGGGGCTGATACGTTTCCCAAGAGTTACAGCCCGGACATTGCCAATAAAAATGCCGCGCTTCAAAACCACATGTCTGGCAAGCGTAGCGGTCGAGGCGCTGCGTATGACGGTGAATGATTGAACGCAGCAAAGTGAAATCGGCCCCGGCGGCAATTTCGAGCACGGCAGATGGATCCACCTGGGCAGGGGCGGCATCACCGCGCCCCTCGCCCTTCTGGTTGGCGTAATCAAGCGGCCTCTTTTCACCCGCCGCCAGCTCGACTTCCAGCAAACGATCTAAACCCAACATGGAAGGCTGTGCCCGCAGCGCTTCGCGAGCAAACGCCCAGGCCAGCCTATGGCCTTGCTGGCTGCGGATTTCACGGAACACGACATTGAAGACATCCAGCGCCGGATGGCGTGTGTAGTGATCGCGCAGCAATTGCAAGCCTTCTGGGGCCTGGCCGAGCTTCCGATACGCTTCCAGCATATCGGCGGCTACCAGACTGGCATAGCCCGGAGCGATGTCCAGCACCGATGTCAGATGGGTGCATTCATCTTCCACACTGCCACGCAAAGCGGCCAGCCGTGCTCGCAGAATAGCAATGCGCACCTCAGATGCCGCACTGCCTTCTTCCTTGCGCAATTCCCGTGCTGCGTTGTCCGCGGCATCAAGCGCCTGTTCGGCGCGTTCCATATGGGGAGGCTTGGTCGCCATGGCGGCTTCGGCCATCTCACAATGGTAATGAACCAGCTGCGGGACGGGCTCATCCACCAGCGCCCGCAGCCGCTTAACGGAATCAATAGCGCGTGGCCAGTCATGCACCGACTCATAAATGCGTATCAACGCCCGTACAGCGGGTACGGCATAGCGCGTATCGAGCACTGCCTCGAAAGCCTGCTCAGCGCGATCCAGCATGCCTGCTTTGAGAAAATCCTGAGCGAGTTCGTGCTGTGCGGCTTCGCGGTCAGCCTGGGGGAGATCAGAGCGCGACAGCAGGCTCTGATGCACCCGTATGGCCCGCTCCATTTCGCCCCGGCGCCGAAACAAGCTGCCTAACGCAAAATGCAGTTCGGTGGTTTCAGGGTCGAGTTTGGCGACTTCCACGAAGGCGTCAATGGCGCGATCGGGCTCTTCGTTCAAAAGAAAATTCAAACCTTTGAAATAGGAGCTTGGCAGGGAGCGCGTTTCGGACAGCATTTGCCGGAAGTCCACCCTTGCGGCGATCCAGCCCAGGGCGAATAACAGCGGCACGAAAATGAGCCACCAAGTTTGAAAATCCACGTGTTTACTCTCTTTGAGGCAGACGACTTACAGTGGCGCCAGCGGCGCTACCGTTTCAGGCGCTGCGGCAGCTTCCTGTGGCGCAGCGGGCTGTTTGTGCTTGTCTTCAAGACGAGCCAGCTCACGGCGCAAACGTGCCGCTTCGCGGCGACGGCGCACAATGACAGGGGCAGTGATAAGCACGCCAAACAGCGCCCCCAGCACAAACACCGTCAGCATGACAACGATCAGCGGTACATCGGTAACCACGTGATCGGCGAAGAAGCTGACATCGACAGGCCTTGTGTTCTTGAGCGCGAACAGCAAAACAACGACAAATACAGCCAGCCGCAGAATCCAGACCAGATACCGCATAGGAAACTCCAGGAATGCAGAATGCGTCAATTGTACGAGGAAAAGAAAAACCCCGGTCGAATGAACCGGGGCTTCTCAGCCATGCCACAAGTACTAAAGTGCCGTACTTACGGTTTTCCGTACTCCGCCCCGCCCGGAAAGGCGAGGCAGGCGCATAAGCATGTGGTCAGTACTCACTGATATGGCGGTCGAGATTCGATCGTTGATTATCGGTTTCCTCGGCTGACGCTTCGCGCCAGGCTGAGTCAACACGCTCGCGTAATTCCTTGCCCGCCTTGAAGTGAGGTACGTGCTTGGCAGGCACCATCACTTTTTCTCCGGACTTGGGGTTACGCCCGATTCGTGGCGAACGCTCTGACAGGGAAAAACTGCCAAAGCCTCGAATCTCGATACGTTGCCCTGCGACCAATGCTTGAGTCATCGCCTCAAGCATGGTCTTGACCGCAATATCCGTGTCGCGAACCGCCAACTGCGGATAGCGGCCAGCGAGTATCGCAATCAACTCAGACTTGGTCACGCAATCAACCGTCGTCGCGAGCTTGATCAAGCTTAGCCTTCAGCAGAGCGCCCAGGTTGGTGGTACCGGACGATGCGCTGGCTTCGGACATACGCTGGATGGTGCTGGCGGTCTCGGCGCTTTCGCGGGCCTTGATCGACAGCTGAATCGAACGAGTCTTGCGATCGACGTTAAGGATCATGGTTTCGATCTCGTCGCCTTCCTTCAGAACGGTGGTAGCGTCTTCAACGCGACCTGCCGCCATTTCAGAAGCACGCAGATAGCCTTCGACATCCACGGAAAGCGTTACGACAGCGCCCTTGGGCTCAACCGATTTGACCACGCCCTGAACTACAGCGCCCTTGTCGTAAGTAGCGACGTAGTTGTTGAAGGGGTCGCCTTCCAACTGCTTAACACCCAGAGAGATGCGCTCTTTGTCGGTGTCGATAGCCAGAACCACGGCGTCGATTTCATCGCCCTTCTTGTAGTTGCGTACGGCTTCTTCGCCGGATTCGCTCCAGGACAGATCGGACAGGTGAACCAGGCCGTCGATGCCGCCAGGCAGACCAACAAACACGCCGAAGTCGGTGATCGACTTGATGGCGCCGTGGACTTTGTCGCCACGCTTGAAGTTGATGGAGAACTCTTCCCACGGGTTGGCGCGGCACTGTTTCATGCCCAGCGAAATGCGACGACGGTCTTCGTCGATTTCCAGAACCATGACTTCGACTTCTTCGCCCAGGGTGACAACCTTGCGCGGATCGACGTTCTTGTTGGTCCAGTCCATTTCGGACACGTGCACCAGGCCTTCGATACCGTCTTCGACTTCGACGAACGCGCCGTAATCAGTGAGGTTGGTGACCTTGCCGAACAGGCGGGTACCTTGCGGGTAGCGGCGAGCCAGGCCGATCCAGGGATCTTCGCCCAACTGCTTGACGCCCAGCGAGACGCGGCTCTTTTCTTGGTCGAACTTGAGAACCTTGGCTTCGACATCCTGACCCACTTGCAGGACTTCGGAGGGGTGACGCACACGGCGCCATGCCATGTCGGTGATGTGCAGCAAGCCGTCGATGCCGCCCAGGTCGATAAACGCACCGTAGTCGGTGATGTTCTTGACCACGCCCTTGACGATGGCACCTTCGTGCAGCGTTTCGAGCAGCTTCTCGCGCTCTTCGCCCATGCTGGCTTCCAGCACTGCACGGCGCGACAGCACAACGTTGTTGCGCTTGCGATCGAGCTTGATGACCTTGAATTCGAGGGTCTTGCCTTCGTAGGGGGTGGTGTCCTTAACAGGACGCAGATCCACCAAAGAGCCAGGCAGGAAGGCGCGGATAGCGTTGGTCATGACGGTGAGACCGCCCTTGACCTTGCCGGTGATCGTGCCGTTGACCAGTTCGCCGGATTCCAGCGCTTGCTCGAGCTGCAGCCAGGCCGACAGGCGCTTGGCGCGGTCGCGCGACAGAATGGTGTCGCCATAGCCGTTTTCCAAAGAATCGATGGCGACAGAAACGAAATCGCCCTCTTCAACCTCGAGTTCGCCCTGATCGTTCAGGAACTCTTCAAGGGGAATCAGCGCCTCGGACTTGAGACCTGCATTGACTACGACAAAGTTGTGATCAATACGCACGACTTCAGCCGAAATCACCTCACCGGACTTCATGTCCTGGTTTTTGATGGTTTCGTTGAAAAGATCGGCAAAGCTTTCGCCGCCCAGTGCGGCTTCCAGATTAATGGTGGACATGAGTGATCCGTTGGCCAGGATGGCCGGTAAAAACACACCGGGTCGCCCCAGTGGAGTTAATAAAAAATCGCCTTGTGCAAAGTGGACATTATTTGCCCAGCAGCCTTGCGGCAAGACGCCTTAGAACGCACCAAATTTATTTGGCGCCTCCCGTTTTTGACCAAAGGTCAAATACTGCTTTTCGACCAGAGGTCGAGTACCATTTCAACGGTTTGGTCGATACTCAAATGCGACGAATCAATGGTGATTGCATCGGGCGCAGCAACAAGTGGTGCACTCGCCCGATTCGAATCGCGTTCATCGCGCGCACGCATATCTTCCAAAAGGTCGGTCATTTTAACCGGAAAGCCCTTTTCCTTCAACTGTTTATAGCGCCTTTCCGCCCTCGCCTCGGCTGTAGCAACCAAGAAAATCTTGAGTGGTGCGTCGGGAAATATCACTGTGCCCATGTCGCGGCCATCCGCCACAAGCCCGGGCGGGCGGAGAAAATCGCGCTGACGCTGTAGCAGGGCCTCCCGCACCGGCGGGTAAGAAGCAATACGCGAAGCCAGATTCCCCACGGCCTCTTCGCGAATCGCCTCGGTGACATCCTCACCCCTTAACAGGATACGCCCTTCACGAAAGTTAACGTCGAGGTTGCGCGCAATTTCTGCAACGCCCTCGACATCATCGGCCTGCCCGCCAGTACGCAGCACATCTAGCGCAGTCAGGCGGTAAAGCGCGCCACTGTCCAGAACATCCCACCCAAGGTGCCGGGCCACTCTGCTGGCAATCGTGCCTTTACCGGATGCGGTCGGGCCGTCAATCGTGATGACGGGCGCTATTTGCTTAATCATGGCTGTACCAGCTGCTGATAAACACTAAAGTATTCAGGAAAGGTTTTTCCAACGCAAGCCGGGTCGAGAATCGTTACAGGCACCCCGCCAAAAGCCGCAAGCGAAAAGCACATGGCCATGCGGTGGTCGTCGTAGGTTTCGATATTTGCGCTACGCCAGCCGCCGGGCTTAATGGGGTGTACCGTCAGCCAGTCGGGGCCCGACTCCACCTGCGCCCCCAATTTGGCTAGTTCAGCATGCATGGCGTCAATCCTATCGGTTTCCTTGACCCGCCAGCTAGCAATGTTGCGCAGTGTGCAAGGGCCATCCGCGTATAAGGCCATGGCCGCCGCCGTCATGGCGGCATCAGGGATCAGGTTGAAATCCCGGTCGAAAGCGCGCAAACGCTCACCTGCGGCCACTTCAACGCCGGAAACCTCGATGGAGTCCTTCGCCATTTCAATTTTTGCGCCCATGGCTTGCACAACTTCTGCAAAAGCCATGTCGCCCTGAATGCTGTCGGCACCCGCCCCTAGAATACGCAACGGCCCACCACCGATAGCGCCCAAGGCCATGAAATACGAAGCAGAGGAAGCATCACCTTCTATCGTGTATTCGCCTGGAGACCGATACTGCGCTCCAGCGGGTATGGTGAACCGCTGCCAGCCATCTCGCTCCACTTGTACGCCAAAACGCGCCATCAGGTTCAAGGTAATCAGAATGTACGGCTGGGAAATCAGCTCGCCTTCCACTTCAATTACGACGGGGCTTGCCGCGGTATTGGCCAGCAATGGCGCGGCCATCAGCAGCGCAGTCAGGAACTGGCTGGAGACATTGCCTTTGACGCGCGCGGGTTGCGTGGGATCCGGCTGCCCTCGCCCGATGTGCAGCGGCGGATAACCTTCGTTCCCTAAGTAAGAAATATCCGCGCCCAGCATGCGCAAGGCATTGACCAGGTCGCCAATGGGGCGCTCATGCATGCGCGGCACACCGGACAGTCGGTAATCGCCGCCTTGCACAGCCAGAGCTGCGGTTAATGGGCGGATTGCCGTGCCGGCATTGCCCATGAACAGCTCAGCCTTTTCCACCGGAAAACGGGGTGCACCGTGCACGACCAAGCCTGCTGCTGTTTGCTCCAACTGAATACCCAATTTGCCCAACGCATCGAGCATGACCCGGGTATCATCAGAATCCAGCAAGCCGCGCAACACGGTGCGCCCCTGGGCCAGCGCTGCCAGCAACAGCGCACGGTTAGAGATGCTTTTGGAGCCCGGCAACGTCATGGTGCCTTGCGCACGCGTGACCGGCGCCAAAGCCAATTGTTCGGGTCGTTGTGTCATTTGAGTCCACTCCTGCTGCCCCAGAAGCGCCGCGCCAGCGCCGCCCGCTCCAGGAAATCATGAAGTTGTGTGGCATCCCCCGCCTGCAACGCCTGCTCGGCGTGATCCAGGGCCTTTCTGACCTCACCCAATTCGGACAGCATCGCCGGCCGATTGGACAGAAAAATATCGCGCCACATTTCGGGAGACCCCGCTGCAATCCGCGTAAAGTCACGAAAACCACTGCCCGCCAGCTCCATGCGCAAATCGGAATTTTCCGCGCTGGCCACCTGCCACATGAAAACTGACGAAAGAAAATGAGGGACGTGGCTGACCGAAGCGAGCACCAAGTCGTGCGTCTCGGGCTCCATCACAATCACACGCGCTCCGCAGGCTTCCCATAAGCGGGTCAACCGCCGCCTGGCCTGCATAGGGTTTTCGTCGATCGGTGTCAGCACCACAGTACGGCCCTGATACAGATCTGCCACAGCGGCGGCCGGCCCCGTTTTTTCAGCTCCCGCAATCGGATGCCCAGGCACAAACTGCCCAATGCGTTCGCCCAGAGCTGCGCGCGCGGCCTCGACCACACCAAGTTTGGTACTGCCGGCGTCCGTAATCAGGGTGTGATCGCGCAAACTGGGCCGCAGCGCTTCAAGTACCGCCTGCGTAGCGCCCACCGGAACGGCCAACAGAATAATGTCGGCTTCGCGCGCCGCCTGCTCAAGCGACGCCTCAGCATCAATCAGGCCCAGCTCAACCGCCTGTTGTAAGGATTTTCGGTTGCGCCCTACGCCGAGCACGCGCCCCACGGCGCCCGCCTTACGCAAGGCAGCGGCAAATGAGCCGCCTATCAGCCCAACACCAATGACGGCAAGCACAGGCCGGGGCTCGCCCCCGACCGGCTGTTGTCGTTCATGCATACCGCCCTCTTATTGTCGAGGGTAGGAGCCAAGCTCCTTGAAAAAAGCAACCTCTTGCTTGAGTTCGCTCAATGCCTTGCTCACTTTGGGGTCGTTCCGATGGCCCAGCATATCGACATAGAAATAGTATTCCCACTGCCCCGTGCGCGCCGGACGCGACTCAAAGCGCGTCATGGACACACCATTACCCGCCAAGGGCGCCAACATGGTGTAAACGGCTCCCGCGCGATTAGGTACCGCCAGGATAATGCTGGTCTGATCGTCTCCGGTGGGCAGGGTCTCGATCTTGCCCACGGCAAGAAACCGTGTACGGTTTTGAGGATCGTCCTGAATACCCGACGACACAACCAGGAGATCCCAAGCATGGGCAGCGTAATCGCCCGCAATCGCCGCAACGGTGGAATCCTGCGAAGCCATTCGCGCCGCTTCGCTATTGCTGGGTGCTGCGTCAAGCGTCATGGATGGATAGTTGCGCATCAGCCAGTCGCGACACTGCGCCAGCGCCTGGGGGTGCGCGACAATGCGCGTCACGCCTTCCATCGTGCCGGTTTTCGTCAGCAGGTTGTGATGGATTTTGATGGAGCGCTCACCAATGATCTTAAGCGGCGAGTTCAGCAACAGGTCGAGCGTACGGTTCACTGCCCCTTCGGTGGAATTCTCTACCGGCACCACTCCGACATCGGCCTGCCCCGCCTCCACAGCGCGGAAGACCTCGTCAAAGGAATCGCAACGCACCGACTCAATGGCGTGACCGAAGTGCTCGAACGCCGCCTGTTCCGAAAACGAGCCCTGTGGCCCCAGATAGGCCACATTCAGCACACTTTCCAAGCCCCGGCATGTGGAGATGATCTGTGTCCACACGGCATCCACCGCTTCCGATGTGAACGGCCCCGGATTGCGGGCTTGCAAGGAGCGGATAATGGAAGCTTCGCGCTCGGGCTTGAGCACCGGCCCGTCAACGTCGAATTCCTTCTTTATATCGCCCACTTCCTGGGCTGCACGAGCCCGCTCATTCAATAAGGCAAGCAATTGCTCGTCAATCGCATCGATACGTTGACGCAAAGGCTGCAAACGGGCGAGCAAGGTGTTATCCATGTTGTCGTTCGAATTCCTGCAAGAAGGTAATCAATGCCTGCACGCCTTCGAAAGGCACGGCGTTATAAATAGAAGCGCGCATGCCCCCCACGCTTTTGTGGCCCTTGAGCTGCAACAGCCCGCGGGCTTCCGCCTGGGCGAGAAACTCGGTGTTGAGAGTTTCATCTTGAAGGAAGAACGGCACATTCATACGCGAACGTACCTCGGCCTGCACGTTATTCCGGTAAAAGCCGGACCCATCAAGAAAACCGTACAAGGCTTGCGCTTTGCGGATGTTTTCGGCTTCAACAGCGGCGATGCCACCGCTGCGTTTGAGCCATTTGAACACCAGCCCTGCGATGTAAATCGCGTAGGTAGGCGGCGTATTGAACATCGAGCCCGCCTGAGCCACATTGGCGTAATCAAAGGCGGATGGGCAGATGGGCAAAGCGTGACCGATGAGATCCTTTCGCACCAGCACAATGGTCACCCCGGCCGGCCCGGCGTTTTTCTGTGCGCCGGCGTACACCATGCCCACCTTGGAAAAATCAATCGGGCGCGACAGGAAATTCGATGACGCATCTACCACCAGTGGTACACCGGGTGCGCCTACATCGGCCATGTCTGGCCACTGGGAAAACTCCACGCCACCAATGGTTTCGTTACAGCATAAGTGTAGGTACGCTGCGTCGGGCCGAACTTTCCAGCTTTCCGGTGTCGGAAACCATGTCCACGGCCCCTGCTCAACACCCTTCTCGACTGCGCTGTCGCCACTACTGGCAGCAATGGAGATATCCCCGTAACGCTGCGCCTCTTTGTACGACTTGTTCGACCACGAGCCGGACAAAATGTAATCTGCCTTGCCTGCCCCCCCTCTGCCTATCAGGTTCATGGGGACAATCGCATTTTCAGCGGTCGCCCCACCCTGCATGAAGAGGACTTCAAAGTCATCCGGCACGGCGAGCAGCTCGCGCAGGTCGGCTACGGCTTCATCCCGGATCTGGGTGAAATGCTTGCCGCGATGGCTCATTTCCATCACTGACATGCCGCTGCCTTGCCAGTCGGTCATTTCGCGGGCCGCTTGTTCAAGCACCTCTAGTGGCAGGGCCGATGGCCCTGCAGAAAAGTTCCACGGCCGACTCATTCGACATCTCCGGGTTCTTCGCCAGTGCTGCCCTCAGCGTCGGTGCTACCCCCGGCATCTGGCCCTTGAGCATCCCCTTCAGCTTGCGCCTCTTCTGCGCCGTCGGCCTGCTCGGAAATCACTTCCACCGCTTCAGGCTCGTCGTCGAGATCGCTTTCAACCACGCGACGCACGCCGGACAACATACTGCCGTCGTCCACGCTGATAAGTGTCACACCCTGAGTCGCCCGGCCCATTTCGCGGATTTCAGACACCCGTGTGCGAACCAAGACGCCACCGGTCGTGATCAGCATGATTTCGTCATCGGGCTCGACCAGAACGGCCCCCACCACATTGCCATTCCGGGCGGAGGTCTGGATAGCAATCATGCCCTTGGTGCCGCGGCCATGGCGCGTGTACTCAGTGATAGGCGTGCGCTTGCCAAAGCCGTTTTCCGTGGCGGTCAGCACCGTTTGCGTTTCATCGCCCGCCACGAGCAGAGCAATCACCGACTGCCCTTCTTCCAGTGTCATGCCGCGCACACCGCGCGCCGGACGGCCCATGGGACGCACGTCATTTTCGTCGAACCGCACAGCCTTACCGGCGTCGGAGAACAGCATGACGTCGTGCTTGCCATCGGTGAGGTCGGCGCCGATCAGGAAGTCGCCCTCGTCGAGCGCCACGGCGATGATGCCCGCCTTACGGGGATTGGAGAAGTCGGACAGCGGTGTCTTTTTGACCACACCGCGCGAAGTCGCCATAAAGACGAATTGATCTTCGCTGAATTCCTTAACGTTCAGCACCACGGTGATTTTTTCACCATCCGCCAATGGGAACATATTGACGATGGGGCGGCCACGCGAATTACGCGAACCCGACGGCACTTCCCAGACCTTCAGCCAGTACACGCGGCCACGGTCGGAGAAGCACAACAGGAAGTCGTGCGTATTGGCGATGAAGAGCTGGTCGATCCAGTCGTCTTCCTTCATGGCCGTGGCCTGCTTGCCGCGCCCGCCGCGACGCTGAGAGCGGTATTCAGACAGCGGCTGACTCTTGATATAGCCGGTATGCGACAGCGTGACGACCATGTCCATGGGCGTGATGAGATCTTCGGTATCGATCTCCGCCGCGTTGAATTCAATCTCCGAACGGCGCGTATCCTTGGTGCCGATGGAGTATTCGGCCTTCACTGCCTGCAGTTCGTCAGCAATGATCTGCGTAATGCGTTCCGGGCGCGCCAGAATATCCAGCAGATCGGCGATGGTAGCCATGATGTCACGGTACTCATCGACGATTTTGTCTTGCTCCAGGCCGGTCAGCCGCTGCAGACGCATGTTCAAGATTTCCTGAGCTTGCACATCGCTCAGGCGGTACAAGCCGTCTTCCTGCAAGCCAAAGGCCGCAGGCAGGGACTCGGGCCGATAGGCCGCGCGCCCACCCACCGTCTCGCCTTCATCGGCACGCTGTAGCATCTCGCGCACCAGGGAAGAATCCCAAGTACGCGCCATGAGTTCCTGGCGAGCCACAGGCGGTGTGGGAGCCGCTTTAATGATGGCAATGAAATCGTCGATATTGGCCAGGGCCACAGCCAGGCCTTCCAGCACATGGCCGCGCTCACGGGCCTTGCGCAACTGGAACACAGTACGGCGCGTTACAACTTCCCGGCGATGCGAGAGGAAGTAATCGACCATCTGCTTCAGATTCAGCAAGCGGGGCTGGCCATCAACCAGAGCCACCAGGTTCATGCCGAACGTATCCTGAAGCTGCGTATTCTTATACAGATTATTCAGAATGACTTCAGGCACTTCACCGCGCTTGAGCTCAATCACCAAACGCATGCCGTCCTTGTCGGACTCGTCGCGAATATCGGAAATGCCCTCGATGCGCTTCTCGTTGACGAGTTCCGCAATCTTTTCCTGCAGCGTCTTTTTATTGACCTGATAAGGAAGGGAATCCACCACAATGGCCTGGCGATTACCCCGTTCAATATCTTCAAAGTGCGTGGTGGCCCGCATGACCACCCGGCCACGACCTGTACGATAGCCTTCCCGCACCCCGGACATGCCGTAAATAATGCCGCCTGTGGGGAAGTCGGGCGCCGGAATGATTTCCATCAGCTCGTCGATGGTGCACTCGGGGTTACGCAGGGCGAACAAACAGCCGTCGACCACTTCCGCCAGATTATGCGGGGGGATATTGGTCGCCATACCCACGGCAATACCCGAGCTGCCGTTGACCAGCAGGTTAGGCAGCCGCGACGGGAGCAGCAGAGGTTCGTGCTCACTGCCATCGTAGTTGGGGCCAAAATCCACCGTTTCCTGGTCGATATCGGCCAACAGTTCATGGGCGATCTTTGAGAGTCGAACTTCGGTATAACGCATGGCCGCGGCACTGTCGCCGTCAACCGAACCAAAGTTACCTTGGCCGTCGACCAACATATAGCGCAGGGAAAAATCCTGAGCCATGCGGACGATCGTCTCGTAAACGGCTAAGTCACCATGCGGGTGATACTTACCGATAACGTCACCCACAATACGGGCTGACTTCTTATAGGGGCGATTCCAATCGTTGTTGAGTTCGTGCATGGCGAACAGCACGCGCCGATGTACCGGTTTGAGGCCGTCACGGACATCCGGCAACGCGCGCCCCACAATTACGCTCATCGCGTAATCGAGGTAGCTGCGCCGCATTTCTTCTTCGAGCGATATCGGAAGCGTTTCCTTAGCGAAGGAATCCATTGAGCTTGTGTCTCTTTCTCTTGAAAAACGTAAAACGGCCGCACGCGGGCGAATAGTAGATTCTATCACTCAGAGGCGTTACAACCGATCTGGCATGCCATATGCCCCTCAGCCAGGGTGCTTCGTTTGCCACCCTTTTCAAACCAGCCGGGACTTTTAAGCTGTTGCCTAAAACCAACAAGTAAGCCCCAGAACCTGGATAAAACCCTCCATATCGGGGTTCTGGCCGGTCAAGTCTGAAACAACTCAGGAGAAATGCCGTAAGATTCGGCCTAACAACGTATGGAACCCAGCGTAGTGCTTTGATTGCATCATCGCATTGCTATACTGGCACCGTTTTCTTGATATGCGGCGGGGGTTCGCTGCGGTCACTTACCAGCATTAAGCTCAAACGAGGAGAAACATGAACAAACCCTCCAAAATCGCATTGGCACTCGCTTTCGCAGCCGCTACGGCTACCAGTGCAGTATCCGCTCAAACCGTTGACAACTGGCGTAGCGCATTTGGCGACGTTTGGATGAACGGCACCAACGAACTCTGCTGGCGCAATGCCTTCTGGACACCCGCCACCGGCATCCCCGGCTGCGACGGCGTTCCTGTTGCTGCTGCTGAAACGCCTGTTGTGGCTCCTACCGCCACCAAGGTTGTCCTGAATGCTGATACGTTCTTCGACTTCGACAAAGACACTCTGAAGCCTGAAGGCCGTCAGGTTCTTGACCAAGTCGCTGCACAGGTCGAAACCCTGAACCTCGAAACCCTGATCGCTGTCGGTCACACCGACTCCATCGGTAGCGAGCAGTACAACCAGGGCCTGTCCGAGCGCCGTGCCAACTCCGTTAAGAACTACCTGGTCGGCAAGGGCATCCCTGCTGATCGTATCTACACCGAAGGCAAGGGCGAAACCAGCCCCATCGCCGACAACGCCACCCGCGAAGGTCGTGCACAGAACCGTCGTGTAGAAATCGAGATCGTCGGCACCCGCCGCTAATCGCGATGCCGCCAACGTCGGCGGCTTTCACGACTACAATAAGGGCTCCGCTTGCGGAGCCCTTATTCATTTCAAGGCCGACAATAACCGGCCGGGCCCGAACGTGAAAGGCTACAACATGAACGTCACCGCTCAGAAATCCGACTCCTCCCTCAATGCCGATCAGGCCGAACTCGACAAGTTCAGCGCCCTGGCCTCTCGCTGGTGGGACCCTGAAAGCGAATTCAAACCGCTGCATGCCATCAACCCCTTGCGGCTGGGCTGGATTCGCCAGCACACCGGGCCATTGGCCGGCAAGAAAATTCTTGACGTCGGCTGCGGCGGCGGTATTCTTTCCGAAAGCATGGCTCAGGAAGGAGCGGAAGTCACCGGCATCGACCTGGCAGATAAATCGCTCAAGGTCGCTCGCCTGCATGGCCTGGAGTCCGGCATCAAGGTCGATTACCAGCTTATCAGCGCTGAAGAGATGGCCGCTCGCCATCCAGGCCAGTTCGACATTGTCACTTGCATGGAAATGCTGGAGCACGTACCGGACCCCGGCTCCATCGTGCAAGCCTGCGCCAACCTGGTCAAACCCGGCGGTTGGGTGTTCTTTTCCACCATTAACCGCAACCCCAAATCGTTTCTGTTCGCCATCGTGGGTGCGGAATACATCTTGCGGCTGCTGCCGGCCGGTACGCACAATTTTGAAAGCTTCATCAAACCCAGCGAACTGACCGCCGCCACACGCAAGGCCGGTCTCGCGGCTCACGCCTTTGCCGGCCTGGAGTACAACCCGCTTACGAAAATCTATTCGCTGTCGGGCGATACTTCTGTCAACTACCTGCTTGCCACCCGTAAAGAGGAGCCTGGTCAATGAATAAACTTGTGCTATTCGACTTTGACGGTACTTTGGCCGACACCGCCCCAGACCTAGGCGCAGCCGCCAACGTGCTGCGCGCGCGCCGCGGGCTAGAAGCATTGCCCGTGGACTCCTACCGCGAATATGCATCACACGGCGCCCGTGGCCTGCTGAAAGCAAGCCTCGGCATGACGCCCGACCACCCAGAGTACGACGCCACACGCGACGAATTCTTGGCTGAGTACGAGCAAGGTATGACCACACACGCGGCTCTGTTTCCGGGGATTCGCGAACTGCTGGGCAACCTGCAAAGTAATGGCTACACGTGGGGCATTGTCACCAACAAGCTGGAATATCTTGCCGTGCCCTTAGTGGTTCATCTGGGTCTGTATCGGAATTGCGCGATCACGGTCGGTGGCGACACCACCCCACACCCCAAGCCCCACCCTGCCCCTTTGCTTCATGCTGCCGAAAAAACAGGCTTTGATCCCGGCAACGCCATCTATATTGGCGACGACCAACGCGACATCGTGGCCGGGCATGCAGCAGGCATGGCAACCGTAGTCGCCGCCTATGGCTATTGCGGCAACGAAACTGCCGTACAAACGTGGAATGCCACCGCCATCGCTCAACGCCCCGAACAACTCTGGGATGTCATTGAGAATTGGGCACGGAACTAATCTGCGAGAATATGTACTAACCAAGCAAGTGGGTATTCCACGTTACGGAGATCTTTCACACTATGAAAAATATCCGGTTTGATATACAATAAGTACTGCAATACTGATTTCACATGGGGCCGATCTGGCTTCGACGTGGGTCACGAAACAGCGTAGGGCATGTCGAGCACCAGTAAGCTCGTAAATCCACTGGAAAACCATAAACGCCAACGACGAGCGTTTCGCTCTAGCCGCTTAAGCGGTGAGCCGCTGCACTGATTTGTCTTTGGGTCAGGTAGGGTAAAACCTACAGCAGCGTCATTCACAAAGAATCGGAATCTGTCGAGTCACGAGGCAGCTTCTTAAATCCAGTGAATCGCCAAGGTAGGGCCTGTCGATAGGCATGCACCGAGGTTAAAACTTAAAATGTATCGACTACACATGTAGAACTGCCTGCGGAGGGCTTGCGGACGGGGGTTCAATTCCCCCCGGCTCCACCAAATACCCTTGTAAAATCAAGCACTTAAAAATTAGCCAGCCTCAGAAGCTGGCTTTTTTTTGGGCTGTTTTTGGGTTGCTTGATCCATATCACAGCGCCCCAAGAATTGCGTCATGCAGCATGAAGAAAACGGACATCATTGTTGACAAACACCGGAACTGAAGCCTCCTCAAAACCCGGTTAGATTCACCTCTTGTAGTACGCCGCCCGCGATAGGCCTGCAATCTGACAAGCGTGTGTGTAATCGAGAGTTTGGCTTGCACCAATTGTTCGACCACTTCGCGCCTGGCTGACGGCGTCAGGATTTTCGATTCAGCACATCCTTGATCGCTGCGTTCTCCAGCGCCAAGTCGGCATACATGCGCTTAAGCCGAGCATTCTCCGCTTCCAGCTCCCGCAAGCGTTGCAGCTCGGAGACTTCAACGCCCGCGTACTTGCTCTTCCAGTTGTAATAGGTGGCCGAACTGATGCCGTGCTTGCGGCACAGCTCCGCCACCGGCAGGCCCGCTTCGCCTTCTTTCAACACCGCCACAATCTGGCTTTCCGTAAATCTGCTTTTCTTCAAGGGAGTCTCCATATCAGGGAGGCTCCGAAATTCTACCGACTAACGTCTACTCTCAGGGGGAGCTTACGGCCGGAACCGTAGTCGTAGTCGCGTTCAACGGATGAGGGAAAGTAGGATTCCTGCAACCTGTGCGGGCCGCCTTGCAGTTCAGGACACAGTTAGCGTTCAGCAAGCTGAACCGCCGTCCTACCGTTCAGGTAGACAAAAGACGGGAGGGTGCTGCCCGTACAAGCGGATTCGTGCCCCCCATTCGCCCCCTAGTATAGGGGAGCGAACGCCCTCGTGATAAAGCACTCAGCCACTGGACTAGTGAAATAATTGTTAAGACAAAAAATTGTCGGTCGCCGACCTTTTCTACGCTTGACAGATGACTGCGATGGGGGAAAAAAATAAAAACAGTACAAATGGAAACTATATGCTACTTGGTATAAGATTGACCTCAGTTTTCGACGTCAGGAGGAGAGACAATGAGTGTTTGTATGAGCATTACCAAGGCATTACTGCTTGTTGGGCTAGTTTTCTCGACAATTTCGGCAGCTAGCGCTCGCAACTGGTACGTGAAAGTAGAGGACGATCTTTTTTCAGAAACTGGCAAAAAAGCATTTCTCACATCTGATAACGACTTCCATCCTTTGATTTTTGAATGTGATTCCTCCGGCACTGAAATGGCGTTACTGGAAAAATCTCCTCAGACGAGGAATGAGACTGCTAACAATTCGTCAGTAGTGACGCTGATATTAAAAGTAGATAGTGCCGACCCGATTCGATTCAATGCGAGCTGGTATCGCAGAAATGAAAATTATACGCAGATCATAGTATCCGATAACGATTACGCCGCTGAGGTATTGACGGTGCTGAAGCAGATTCAAGCGGCAAGATCAAAGATCCTCGTCGGTGTCGTTTTACCAAGTGGACAAAAGTTCTCAGAAGCTATAGGAGTCTCTGGGTCGACTGCGTCTACGACAACCTTCATGGATGCGTGCGGAATAAGCACACACTAGTGTCATCATCATTTTACTTGAGGCGGTAAAGATATTAGGTTCAGCTGATTGGATATCGTAATGGGTGTTATACGGCTACTGGGAATTGGATTCGCTATTATCGTTCTATTAAGGCTCGGTGAGCTAGCTCTCGCAAACCCGGGAACATTTTCGGTAATTTTGGCGATCTTGGGGGCAGCCTTAGTAGGGGCGTATTTACTCACCAACCCCTTACTCCTACCTTACAATCGACAAAATCTGGTCTCAATGTGCAACGAACTCATCGACTCGCTGGGAATAACGAGTGCAGATACGCTGAAAGCCCACTTGTCCCGCGCAGCGAGTGAGTCTATGCTTACTCCAAAAAAAGTGGGCGAATTTGAATCTTGCGTAGAGAAAACACTCGTGCAAGCAATAGCACTCGCGAAAATTCAGCCTCACATGGCGACACTCAGGCGTAAAAGAGCGCAGAATACTTATAAAGATGATTATGGCATTTTGCATGAAGATGGCTGGCTTAAGGAGTGTGAATATTTTGTAACTGTGGTGCTTTTACCGCTTGACCATCCCATTCCAGAATTTGCGAACTTCACAGGACGGTATGACCTTCTAAACGACCTGTCGAACAGCAAAGTGGTTGAAGCGTGGGTGGAGTATCTGGACGACTTGATAGATGCGGATGATTCCCGTACATATCTGAACGATCTGACAACAATGTCAGGGCATGACTACGAGACATTCGTCGGCAATATCGTTGAAGAGTGTGACTGGGAGGTTCAAGTGACAAAAGGCTCGGGCGATCAGGGAGCGGACGTCATCGCTGCGCGAGATGGCGTGCGCATCGTCATCCAATGCAAACTGTACGCGTCAACTGTCGGCAACAAAGCAGTGCAGGAGGTGTTCGCAGCAAAAAGCTTTTACGATTGTGACTACGCTTTCGTCGTATCAAATTCAACGTACACTCCATCGGCTCGCAAAGTTGCTGAACGCACAGGAGTGCAGCTATTACATCATGACGAACTGCCTGAGAAGCTTGAAGCTCTTTGTGCATGAGGAGGCATCCGGTGAGCTTCCCGTCACTTGATCTGTTCGAGTAGATACCCTACTGACCCCTATGGGCCTGCAATGGCCCAACAGCTTCTGCTCAGTGGCAACGCCAATCCTCCATTACGATCCGGGCTTCTAATCGGGTTCGGAACCACTCCATCGACAGGCATTCGTCGCGGAACTTTCCGTTGAAGCACTCATTCGTGCCGTTTTGCCATGGTTTGCCGGGTTCCATCAGAACTGTTTCCAACTTCTCGTCAACACCCCATTGCAGTAGCTGAGTGCTTAGGAAGTCGGGCATGTACTAAGTGGTCGACCCTGAATAACCCCTCCACCCCTTATAAACACTCGCTTTCAGCCCTTTTCCCAATAGCCAGAACTCCCAGTTTGGTATCCAATGGAGGCTGTTTTCTGGGAGTTTTCCATGATGTTTGCTTGCCCTGCCACCGACGATTTCTTTCGCGCCCGTATTGATCAGATGATTGACTTGCGTCATCCACTGTCAGTGTTGGCTTCGCGTATGCCCTGGCAGGAGCTTGAAGCAAACGTTTCGCACTTGTTTATGCGCAAAGCGCGTGCCGAAGTGCCCATGCACGATCTGGATTTGTTCGGTGAGAAACCTCAGCGGGTCAGCAAGGACAGCAAGGCGGGCCGCCCGCGGATACCGTTGCGCGTAATGATTTCCCTGCTGTATCTGAAACACGCTTTCGATGAATCCGATGAAGGGGTTGTGGCGCGTTGGGCGGACACGCCTCGCTGGCAGTTCTTCAGTGGTCAGGCGTATTACGAAGATCGTGTGCCGTGTGATGCCAGCACCCTGGTCAAATTCCGTAAACTGCTCGGCGACGAAGGCGTTGAGGAATTGTTGGCTCAGACCATTAACGCAGCAGTCGAGCTAAAACTGATCAAGCCTCAGGAACTGAGTCGAGTCATTGTCGACTCCACTGTGCAAGAAAAAGCCATTGCGCATCCCACAGACAGTCGGTTGCTGGAAGTGGCTCGTACCAAGCTGGTAGCGCACGCCAAAGAAGCGGGTATCGCGTTGAAGCAGACTTTCGCTAAGGAAGGCCCGGCGCTCAGCCGCCAAGCGGGGCGCTATGCTCATGCACGGCAGTTCAAACGTATGCGCCGGGTGATTCGCCGCCAGCGAACCATTGTGGGCCGACTGGCGCGGGAGATCGAACGCAAGGCCAGCACGCTTGCCTTAACGGTCCAGGCTGCGCTCCGGGAAAGTATCGACAAAGCCAATCGACTGATTGCCCAAAGCGCCCAGCGCACGACCCAGAACGGTCAACCCAAGTTGTACGCCTGGCATGCTCCCGAAGTGAGCTGTATCAGCAAGGGCAAAGCGCGCCAGCCCTACGAGTTCGGAGTGAAGGTCGGCATCGCCAGCACCTTTAAAGGCAACCTGATCGTGGGCGCCCGTGCCTTCCACGGCAACCCCTACGACGGCCACACCCTGAACGCCCAGATAGAACAGGCCACTATTCTGATGCAGGATTGCGGCATTAAACCGACCACCGCGTTTGTGGATCTGGGCTACCGGGGTGTCGAAGCTGAAAACCCGAACTTGCGCATCGTGCATCGATCGTGGCAAACCGACACGACTGACGAGCCAGGAACGCAAACAACTCAAGCGACGGCAGGCAGTAGAACCCGTTATTGGGCACTTGAAGGCTGATCACCGAATGAAACGCTGCCACCTCAAAGGCGAACAGGGCGACAGGCTCCACGCTGTGCTCTGTGCAGCGTGCTATAACCTGAAATGGTTGCTGAGGATGATCGCCCGAAAGGGTATTTCCTTCCTGTGGCACCTTTTTTTGCGCCTGCAAAAACAGCCTGTATCGAGTCAAAACTGGCAGGGCTTGCGTGATTGGGCACTTGGAAAGCAGGCTAACGGCCAGCAAAAAGGATTAGGAGCGTGGGCTTGACTCGTGGAAATGGCTCAGCGAAACGCAAATTCAGATGAAAATGAATAAATCAGGTTTGACGAATTAACGAAAGGGTATTTCCGAAGCGCTCGCGCATGGCTCAGACGTCTGTTAGCGGGGGCTGATGTCATCTTCGATTCCTTATGTGCTGCGCTCGGATTACCGGCCGGCGGTATCGCCCGCGAAGCCAAGAAAATGATTGAGGCCGTTCTATAGGAAATCCAAAAGTCAGGTGGTTTCGGCGCTTGACCACTTTATGCCGTCAAGCTCTACCTGGGTTTTTGCATCGTACGCAAGGTCGCGCAGTCGCTGCCGGGTGCCTACCAGTTGCTGGCTGGCCACCATGAAAAGCTGGGTCTGGTCGAGCGTCTTCTGCCGCATTTCTTCGGCGAGGATGCCTCGCGCGGCGGCCAGACCATCGAGATATGGCGTGGGCGCTGCAGGGTCCGCCCCCCAGGCCAGCGCTTCTTTCTGCTGAGTGGCCCAGGTCGTGCGCTCTGCTTCGGGGTAGCCATCGGTGAGCGCCGCGGCCGCCGCGTTGAACGCTGAGTTAATTTCAGAGAGTTTGGCTTCGCGGGCCTGCTCGAATTTGGCTTCGGCCGGGAGCGTGGCGCCGACCGGCAGCGGCTCAAAATCGAATGGCTCATCATTGATCGTCAAGACATCGCCCGCACGCGACACGGATTACTTCTTCCTGAAGATAAAGGCCGCGTTCCCCGGACATGCGTGAAGAACCCAAAAAATGGGCTGCTCCTCAATCGGAACCCGGGGACATGCCGCGGTGCACGGCCAGCCAGATAGTCGGCGGCTGCTGGCGGGTGTAAACCACGCGGTGTCGGCGCCCGGCTGGTAACCAGACGTGGTCGCCGACTTTCAGGCGCAGAGGGTTTTCTTGCCCTTCCACCTGCAAATGCGCTTCGCCTTCGATAATCATCACCCATTCGTCCCAATCCTGCTCGTACCAGAATCCCGGCGGGCTAATTTGGCCCTGGGACACAATGCGCTCAACCCTCAGACCGGGAACCGCCAGCAGGTCGGTGAATGTTTCCTCTGAAACATCTGCCTGGGGCATTGCATCGAACAGGTTGCGTACTGGTTTCATGAATGGCTCCGAACGGGACAGAACGGTCGCTCCCATGACAGCGCTGTTCCCGGTGTTTGTCAACAATGATGTCCGTTTTCTTCATGCCGCGTGATTCAATTCTTGAGGCGCTGCGGCATGTTCCTTCGGCGGGTTTAACCACACCTCACCGACCGGGTTCCAGTCACGCGTATGG